>JAFMHC010000225.1 GCA_017854775.1 Gammaproteobacteria bacterium
ATTTCTACACACACTATGAGCGAGATTCATTTCGGCTTTTTGCTAACGCGCTCGAGTGTCAGTCGATATGGCCGCACCGATATCGAGTATTGGCTGGCCAGTGATCTTGGGCCGGTACTATTAACCGTGCCAGACCAGCGGCCATTATTCTTCGTTGAACAAGAGCACGGAATTAAAGCCGAGACCTCGCTAAAAGGGCAGAGTGGAGGGCAGAGTGGAGGGATGAGTGGAGGGATGAGTGGAGGGCTTACTAGGGGCAATTTCGAGGTTAAGCCGCTGGCGCTTAAAACCTTCGAAGGCTCAGCTGTGTCGGCCGTTTACACCGCAACTACTAGCGATGCATATCATGTTCGAGATTCGCTGAAGCGCGCCAATGTAGAGGTGTTTGAGGCCGACATCCGACCGCATGACCGATACCTTATGGAGCGCTTTGCTTACGGCAGTATTGCCTTCACTGGTGAGCGCATTGAACGTGACGGGTATTTAGAATTTAAAAATGCGCAGCTCAAGAGTGGTGAATATCAACCGAATTTGACCGCCGTTTCTTTGGATATTGAATGCGCTATGGATGGTGAGCTATTTTCAGTTGGTTTGGCAACTGGCCCAGATGCTTTAGAAGCAGCTATCTCCGAGGTTCTTATGATTGGCGAGCCGCAGACCGCTTGTGAGACCAATATATTGTGGTTTAACGACGAGAAAGCGCTGTTGCTAGGTCTTTGCCAGCGCATTAACGCCATAGACCCCGACCTGATTATAGGTTGGAATGTGATCAACTTCGATATGCGAATTCTCGTCGAACGCGCTGAGCAGCATAAGATAAAGTTGAAGTTGGGCCGAGGCAACCGACCCGCATATTGGCGAAACCAGCAAAATGACCCGAGCAAAGGCTATATTTCTATTCCAGGGCGAGTCACCATAGACGGTATCGATGCGCTTAAGTCAGCGACCTGGTCGTTTACTAGCTTTTCCTTAGAGAATGTGGCGCAAACCTTGTTAGCCAGAGGCAAGAAAGTTGAACAAGGCGTCGACGATCGAGTGGCCGAGATTGTGCATAACTTTCATCATAATAAAGCCGCATTGGCGGCCTACAATTTAGAAGATTGTCGTTTGGTTCTGGACATATTTGAGCACACTCAGATTATCGACTACCTAATACTTAGAAGTAAGATTACGGGCTTAGAGCTAGATAGAGCCGGCGGATCTGTTGCGGCCTTTACAAACCTCTATTTACCGCAATTGCATCGTGGTGGTTATGTCTCGCCGAACCTGCCAGAAGACGGCGGTGTCGCTAGCCCTGGTGGCTATGTAATGGACTCGATTCCCGGTCTATATCAGAATGTTTTAGTGCTCGATTTCAAGAGCTTATATCCGTCTATTATCAGAACGTACAAAATTGACCCTATGGGCTTAATTGAGGGCTTATTATCGCCCGAAGACGGAATTCCCGGGTTTAGAGGCGGCGTCTTTGATAGGCAAAAGCATTACTTACCGCAAATAATCACCGACCTTTGGGCGCAACGAGACCAAGCTAAGCGCGATAACGATAAGGTTCGTTCTCAAGCCATTAAGATTATTATGAATTCATTTTACGGGGTGCTGGGTTCTGGTGGCTGCCGTTTTTATGATACTCGCCTAGCCAGCTCGATCACCATGCGCGGTCATGAAATCATGAAAACCACAGGGAAATGGATAGAAGAGCAAGGCTACAGCGTTATTTATGGCGATACAGACTCTACCTTTGTTTCGCTAGACGATGGCCTTGATGCTCAACAGTGCCATCAGATTGGCAATCAATTAGTCGCGCTAATTAATCAAAAATGGACGAATAAGTTAGCCGATGAATATCAACTAGATTGCCTGCTGGAAATCGAATTCGAAACTCATTTTAGTCGTTTCTTGATGCCGACTATTAGAGGCTCAGAAGCGGGTAGTAAAAAACGTTACGCAGGCCTAATTATTGATCAGAAAACACATGCTGAGAAGGTGATTTTCAAAGGTTTAGAAAACGTCAGAACGGATTGGACACAGCTTGCCAAAGACTTTCAGGCTGAACTTTTTGATTATGTATTTCACGACCGAGACCCGACCGACATTGTAAAAAAGGTGGTTGAAGATACTCGCTCAGGCAAGAGCGATGCTAAGCTTAGCTATCGCAAGCAACTTCGACGCAAATTAGAGCTCTATGTGAAAAACGTGCCACCTCATGTTAGGGCTGCCCGCATCGCTGATCAACGAAACTTGGAGTTAGAGAAGTCTTTGCTATACCAGAACAAAGGCTGGATTAGTTATGTAATGACTACTAACGGGCCGGAGCCGATTGAATATCAGTCTAGCCAATTAGATTATGACCACTACATCGAGAAACAGATTAAGCCGATTGCCGATGCGGTGCTGCCTTTCATCGGTCTCGACTTTGACACCATTACCAGCGATCAAATCGAGTTATTCTGATTTCTATTCTATTTATTGGCGTTTGACAATTAAATCTTAGCGAAGCTGACCGGCAACTTGGTGCTCGAAAACCAATTGATTGACAAAATAGACAGAAAAACGACTCGCGCGCGTTTAATATCAAACTCAAATAATAAGAATACATCGGCAGGTCAATGCACGATGCTCTATTACCATATGATCTCTACGATCTTATTGGGCAGCTTGACGGCACCACTTTATCGTTGGCGCTAGACAGTCAGAGACCTCAGTCAAATAAAATGAGTCAGAAAAATATAATAACTAGGACTTCAAAATGAAAACACGTATTACCGAACTGTTTAATATTCAGCACCCGATCATCCAAGGTGGCATGCATTTTGTTGGCTTAGCCGACCTCGCTGCCGCTGTATCAAACGCTGGTGGCTTAGGCATGATTACCGGTCTCACTCTAGGTACGCCAGAGAAGTTAAAAGCTGAAATCGAGCGATGCAAGACCATGACCGACAAGCCGTTCGGGGTAAACATGACCTTCTTACCGACATTAACGCCACCCGATTATGGCAGTTTGTTCGAGGTGATTATTGAGAGTGGTGTAACCGTTGTTGAAACCGCCGGTAATAACCCAGCTAAATGGTTGCCAATGCTGAAAGAGGGCGGGGTTAAGGTTATTCATAAGTGCACCGCCGTGCGCCACGCGCTAAAAGCTCAATCAATCGGTTGTGATGCTGTATCGGTTGACGGGTTTGAATGTGGCGGTCACCCTGGTGAAGACGATATACCTAACTTTATTCTGCTGCCACGCGCGGCCGACGAACTTGAAATTCCATTTGTCGCTTCAGGTGGTATGGCCGATGCCCGCAGTCTTGTTGGCGCTATCGCGATGGGCGCTGATGGCATTAATATGGGAACTCGATTTATCGCTACCAAAGAAGCGCCGGTGCATCAAAACGTAAAAGACGCGATTGTCGCTGCATCTGAATTAGATACGCGTTTAGTAATGCGCCCGTTACGTAACACTGAACGTGTGTTAAACAACCCAGCGGTTGAGCGTCTATTGGAAAAAGAGGCGCGTTTAGGCGCTGATTTGAAGTTTGAAGACATTATTGATGAAGTTGCCGGTGTTTATCCGAAAATAATGCAAAACGGAGATATGGATGCAGGGGCATGGTCATGCGGAATGGTTGCTGGTTTGATCAATGATATTCCATCTGTAGACGAACTGATCTCTGGAATAATGAGTGACGCTGATGCAATAATTAAGCAACGCTTTGCCAAGCTGTACGCATAGGGATAAAAATATGATCTTTTATGATTGCCTAACCGCACCTAGCCCACGACGAGCACGTATTTTCTTACACGAAAAACAAGCTCCGCATGAAGTGGTTTATATCGACCTAATGAAAGCTGAGCAGATGTCTGATGAATTCAAGCTGATAAACCCATCTTGCACAGTGCCAGTATTAAAACTTGATGACGGCACCATTCTTACTGAAAACTCAGGCATTGCCGCCTACCTCGAAAGTGCCTTTCCGAATCCGCCTTTATTGGGTTCGACTGATGCGGAGAAGGGTTTAGTTGCGTCTTGGAATTCGAAAATCGAGTTTGAAGGTCTATACGCTATCGCGGAAGCCTTACGTAACTCATCACCGATGATGAAGGGCAGGGCAATAACAGGCGCAATTAACTATGAGCAAATCCCAGAGCTTGCTGAACGAGGCTTGGCTCGGGCTAATGCCTTTTTCGACAAGCTTGATGCCCAACTCGAGGGCCGAGAGTTTGTCGCCATTGATAATTTTTCGTTAGCCGACATATCCGCCGTGATCGCGGTTGATTTCGCTCGAGTTGTAAAGATCAGGCCGCAAGAACAGCATCAGAATGTTATTCGCTGGCGCACAAGTTTGGCCGATCGTCCTAGCCTTTTGGTTTAAATGACGCATTTGCCGAGATATTGGCTGAAAAATTGGATAGCACTATGATTGATTTGTATACCGCACCAACTCCGAATGGCCACAAGGTATCATGTACCTTGGAAGCCTTAGGCATGGACTATCAAACGCACTTTGTAAATATCAGCGAAGGCGAACAGCATGCGCCCGATTTCTTGAGTAAAAGTCCTAACGGTCGTATTCCCGCTATCGTTGATCGAGAACCTGATAATTTGGCTATTTTTGAGTCTGGCGCGATCATGATTTACCTGGCTGAGAAAGCAGGGCGCTTATTGCCCACTGATATCAAGGGTCGCGCAAATGTCATTCAATGGCTGATGTTTCAGATGGGAGGCATTGGCCCGATGATGGGTCAAGCGAATGTCTTTTATCGCTATTTCCCTGAAAAAATTCAGCCCGCCATCGACCGCTATCAAAACGAATGCCGACGTTTGTTTACCGTACTTGATACGCATTTAGACGACAATCAATGGTTGGCTGACGATTATTCAATTGCCGATATCGCTAACTGGTGCTGGGTTCGCACTTATAAATGGTCAGGCGTGTCGATTGATGGTTTGGATAATTTAGAGCGTTGGATGCTAAGCATGCGGGATCAGCCTGGCATGCAAGAAGGCATCGTTGTGCCATTTGATCTAGCTAAGCAATTAAAAGACGAAGCCGAAAAAAAGAAATTCACCGATCGTGCCGGTGACTTACTACAGAAGTAGCCCAGAATAATAAAAGACGAATATGAGACTAATTAGAGAGGAACGAAAGGTATGTACAATTCGATAAAATATGAGCTTGATGACTCAATTCTCACCATCACGCTCAATCGCCCCGAGCAGATGAACGCGTTTACCGTAGAAATGGCGAATGAGCTCATTGATGCGTTTAATAAGGCCAGCGCCGATGACCAAGTTCGCGCCATTGTCGTTACCGGAGCCGGTAAAGCATTTTGTGCTGGCATGGATTTACAACAAGCCGACAACGGTTTCGAGTCAGATAATGTGTTCGGATTGAATGAATCATTAAACCCTACACTGCAGGAGCTCGCCGACAATCCTGAATCGACCGAGTTTATCGATGGTGTGCGTGATACCGGTGGCCGAGTTACCCTCGCGATTTACGACTGTGATAAACCGGTGATCGCCGCTATCAACGGAGCCGCTGTCGGTATCGGCGCGACTATGACCTGCGCGATGGATATTCGTATTGCTTCAGAATACGCCAGAATCGGCTTTGTATTCAATAAGATAGGGATAACGCCTGAAGCGTGCTCTACATGGTTTTTGCCACGAATAGTTGGTATTTCACAAGCACTCGAGTGGTGCTATAGCGGTGATATCATAAAGCCAGATGAAGCCAAAGACGCTCGCTTGGTCAAATCAGTGGTGCCCGCCGAAGAGCTACTCGAAGCGGCCTATTCAATAGCCCGAAAAATTGCTCAGCACAGCCCGGTTGCAATCGCACTTACTAGACAAATGATGTACAAAAACAGTGCGCTTGAGCATCCGATGGGCGCGCATATTGTAGATTCGCTTTCAATGCTCCATGTCAGTAGGAATGATGGCAAAGAAGGTGTACAGTCCTTTCTCGAAAAAAGGCCGCCAGTGTTTAGCCAACGTGTTTCAGAGGATATGCCTGATTTTTATGCAGCTTGGAAGCAAGACTAACACTCTGTAATCCAAGGCTCGGGGCGTGCAGTAAAGGCAGCAAAGATAGTGGCACAGACAGTAAAGAGTTAGAGAAAAGAGTTAGAGAGTGATATGACCGACACGCAAAATGAAGAGTTAACACTATTTCGCGACATGATTCAGCGTTTCTTAAAAGAAGAGGTTGAACCAAACTATGAGCAATGGGAACGTGATCACCTTATGCCCAAAGAATTTTGGCGCACCATGGGCGATGCTGGCATTCTGTTAGTCGATATGGACGAACAATACGGCGCGGCGAATACAACCTTAGACGTCTCGATGATGATTCAAGAGGAGATGTGCGCGGCGGGTTATCACGCTCTTGCTACTGGTTATAACATTCATGCCAATATTGTCGCACCTTACGTCAACAACATTGGCACTCAAGCACAGCGCGATAAATGGTTGCCTGGCATGGTCACTGGTGAAGTGGTTACCGCCTTAGCGATGACCGAACCGAGTGCCGGTAGTGATCTCGCGGCGTTGCGCAGTAAGGCAATTAAAGACGGTGACGAGTATGTATTAAATGGCTCTAAAGTCTTTATCACCAACGGTATTCATGCCGACATGGTAATCGTTGCAGCAAAAACTGACCCCAGTGCAGGCGCTAAAGGCGTATCCTTGTTTTTGGTTGATACATGTTTAGAGGGTTTCTCAAAGGGCAAGAAAATTGAGAAAATGGGTCAGCATAGCAGTGATACCGCCGAGCTATTTTTTTCAGACGTACGTTTGCCTGCTGATGCCCTATTGGGTCAAGAGGGTCGTGGTTTTGCTTACATGATGGAAGAGTTGCCGCGCGAACGTTTAGGGTGTGCAATGCAAGCTCTGGGCCATACCAGAGGTGCATTGGAGATTACCGCTGAGTATGTTACCGAGCGTAAAGCCTTTGGTCAGAAGGTAAGTCAATTTCAAAACACGCGCTTCAAATTAGCCGAGGTTAAAATTGAGTTAGAGCTTTGCCAAGCATTAGTCGAGAAGTACATGGCTAAGTTTGACCGTGGTGAGATGACAGTTGAAGATGCCGCCGTAGTTAAATACGCGACCACCGAAATGCAACTTCGTGCGGTTAATGAATGCCTGCAACTATTTGGCGGTTATGGCTACACTGATGAGTATCCAATCTCTCGTTTCTATCGCGACGCACGAGTTCAGACT
>JAFMHC010000226.1 GCA_017854775.1 Gammaproteobacteria bacterium
AGCCTCCTGCTTTTTTAGAAACCACATTGAAAGACCTAAAAAGACTGGTATAAACAAGCTTAGGTAGACTATATCCTGAGTTAGCTCCGACCAGCTCAAGCCTTTGGTAAATGAGCCAACACTGATGTTCATAAAGTAGGTGGTGGGCCAGAACTTACCGATAGTTTGCGCACCCCCTTCAAGGGTGGAAACTGGCTGCGATAAACCCGAGAACTGAACGGTAGGAAGTATGCTCAAAATGGCGGTCACAAAAACAGCGGCGGCCTGTGATTTGGAAAAAGCCGAGGTAAGCAAACCATAATTAGTTGATACAATAAGGTAGATAATTGCGCCACATGAAAGTGCCAAAATACTGCCTTTGAGCGGCACCCTCATGACATAAATTACCGCCAATAGCATAATTATAAAGTTGACAATGCCGATCACAATATAGGGCAATTGTTTGCCCAGTAAAAACTCTAATTTGGTGGCAGGTGTTACATAAAAATTGGTGATGGTGCCAATTTCCTTTTCGCGCACCACGCTGATAGCGCCCAACAATGCTGGGAACAGGATCAGCAATAATGCGGGAATAGCAGGGGCAATAGCATTAATATTTTCCAGCGTCGGGTTATAACGAAATCGTGGCGCAATTATCTCTGTCGAATTCGTGCTTTTGAGGCTCAGGCTTTCGGTGAAATCCTTATGTGCGCTCATTATGTAGCTCTCAATTGACGCTGCTTGGGATGGGTTGGCACCGTCAATGGTGATAAGTAAACTGACCTTAGATTGCTTTTTGATTTTGCCGCCAAAGCCGTTAGGTATTTCGATACTGAAGTTAATATCACGCGCGACTAGCCGCTGATGTAGTTCGTCCGAGCTATTGGCTGGCGCCTGTCGGTTAAAATAACGTGACCCTTCTAAATTACTTAAATAGTCTCTGCTTTGTGGTGTTTGGTCGAGATCAAACGCCGCGAAGCGCAGGTTGTCAACATCGGGTGCAATGCCATAAGTCAGTATAAATAGCATTAGTGTCATGCCGAAAAATGCAAAGGAGAGCCTTATCGGATCACGCAAAATTTCACTTGTTTCTCTTACACTGTGCGCCCATAGGCGCTGCATACTTAGCGCAAAGGCCGAGCGCTTACGAGAGTCGCTGCCTAGTTGCGACTCTTTTAATACGGATAAGTCGGTCCGTTCGGCCTCACTCATGGCGGAATGAATATAGCTAATAGCCGCTTCTTCAAAACTTTTTGTGCCACTGGCATCAATCAAGTTCCGCGGCGTGTCGCTGGCGAGAACTTTGCCAGCGTGCATCAGCGAGACTCGATCACAGCGCATGGCTTCGCTCATAAAATGCGTGGAGATAAAAATCGTTACTCCATCGGTACGCGATAGTTCAATCAGGTTTCTCCAGAATTGGTCACGCGCTATTGGGTCCACGCCTGACGTGGGCTCGTCCAGAATCAATAGGTCGGGCTCATGGATGACAGCAACCGCCAGCGACAGGCGCTGTTTAATGCCAAGCGGTAAGGCATCAGCCAGCGCATCTATAAATTCGGCCAATTCAAAACGTTGTATCAGTTCGTCAATTCGGCTCACTTGTTTATCTACTGGCAAGTGATAGAGGCGCGCATGCAAACGCAGGTTTTGCCTAACGGTTAACTCACCATAGAGTGAGAAGGACTGAGACATATAGCCGACCCGTTTACGTGCGCTCAGGCTCTTGCCGTCTAGTTTATTGCCAAACAATGTCGCGCTACCTTCAGACGGCGGGAGTAGGCCGGTGAGCATTTTCATCGTGGTGGTTTTGCCACAGCCATTCGAGCCGAGAAAGCCAAAAATTTCGCCACGCTGAATATCAAAACTAACCTTGTCAACTGCCACAAAGTCGCCGAAGCGTCGTGTGAGGTCACGCGCTGTAATAGCGACTTCCGATGCTTTTTCAAGGCGTGGAGGTAACTCAAGGTCCCCCACATACTCTTCGCTACTTTTAGGCATAAGAGCGGTAAACGCACGCTCAAGTGAATCGCTATTACTTCGTTGCTTTATCTCGGCCGGAGTGCCCGTATCCAACACTTTGCCATCATGCATGGCAATGATCCAATCAAATTGCTCAGCCTCATCCATATAGGCTGTTGATACCAGTATACTCATTTTCGGGTGCAATTCTCGCAATGTGCTGATCAGGTCCCAGAACTGGCGACGCGAAACTGGGTCGACTCCAGTGGTTGGTTCATCCAAGATCAGAAAGTCAGGGTCATGCAATAGGGCGCAACATAAGCCGAGTTTTTGTTTCATGCCGCCAGATAATTTGCCTGCAGGACGATCAGCGAAGGCGGCTATACCCGCTACTTTCAGTAGCACCTCGATACGCTGTTTGCGTTGCGATTTGGTCTTATTGAATAGTCGGCCGAAAAAATCCATATTTTCCTCGACCGTTAGCTCCATAAACAGGTTTTTGCCCAAGCCTTGTGGCATATACGCGATTCTGGAGCTGATTTCCTTGCGGTGATGCGACGTCGTAATATCGCCGTCTAAAACTTCAATTGAGCCTTTCTGAACGCGGCGTGCGCCGGCGATCAAGGACATCAAAGTAGACTTGCCTACCGCATCGGGTCCAATTAGCGCGACCATCTTAGCGGCCGGGATATCAAGCTCAATCTGCTGCAAAGCCTTAGTGCTTTTATACTCGTGACTAAGGCATTTAAGTTTCGCTACTAGCAAGTCAGGCGAGGGCATTTTAGCCGCCCAAGTTGTCGGCGTTGCTTCTATTCTCCTCAGTATCCGGTAAATTAACAAATAACCATTCAGGCCATTCGTTAGTGTCATCAATCTGCACATAGGCGTCACCACGGACACCGGTTTTTACCTTTTCAATATGTTTCTCAACAAGTTCCTGCGGAACTTTGAGCTTGACCCGAAACATCAAATTTTGCCGATCCGTCTTGGTTTCTACCTGCTTAGGTGTGAATTGCGCTTCGGGTGAAACAAAAACTACCGAGGCAGGAATAGTGTACTCCGGCAATATATCCAGCTTTAGTCGCGCTTGTGCTCCGATCGCTAAGCGTGCCGAACTTGAGGCGGGCAGAAATACCTCCATATAAACGTTCGATAAATCAACGATTGTAAGCAAGGGGCTACCTGACCCTACTATCTCAGAGTTCTCCACCAAGCGATACAATACACGTCCTAGGGTTGGTGCGCGAAGTGTGCAATCGTCGATTTGACTTTGAATGAGATCTACCTGTGCTTTTGCTGCCAAAGTGGTTTTTTCCAATGTATGCAGATGTGCCATAGTAGCGGCTTGTGCCGCGATAGAGTTCTGTACCTCGGTCTCTCGCGTATCATAGGTCTGACGGGACACGCCGCCAGAACTCACCAGTGGTGCAATACGAGCTAACTCTTTTTTTGCAAATTTAACTCGGTTTTGGCTTTGCTTAACCATTGCCTGACCTTCTAATACACTCTCTTCAGCGCTTGCAAGGTTTGCCTGTACGTGTGCGAGACTCGCATTCAATTCGCTGGTGTCGAGCACCGCCAGAATTTGATTGGGGGATACCAGTTCGCCTTCAGAGGCAAGCACAGCTTTAACTCGGCCAGCGATTTTACTGGAAATGTCAATTTGTTCAGCCTCGATGCGACCATTTGCTTGAACAATCCCGTGCGGCAACTCATAACTCTGATTATTTAGCGTATTGCTTGCAAAAAAAGCAACCACGATCACAAGCATGCTTGCGAGCGTAATATGCACGATTCTTTTTTTATGGCTGCTTTGCATGGCAACTCACTCTCAGTCTGAATGATGTAGATATTTATAGAATGTCACATCGGCTAAAACCGGTATTGACCTAAATCAAGAAGGAGTAATACATGCAGGGGCGGGTGTTCAATAAGGTGAAATTAATTCGTTCAGTGAACCGATTCTTCCTGATATATGTCAATAAGTGATTTTTAGTTATGTGTAATTCTGAACCTCAATACAAATTCATTCGAGTAATGACGCTATGAAAATTAACCAAACTCAACGCCACCAGATTACGGCGATTATTGATGACGTCGATGACATGACTATAGCAACCCTGCGTGCAGATGGATTTCCTCAAGCAACGACGGTTAGCTATTTTAATGATGGTGAGACCATCTATTTCGCGACCTCCCCAGACGCACAGAAGGCGGAAAATATAGCTCATAATGATCGTGTCTCAGTGACCATAAACCGCCCTTACAAAAATTGGAATGAAATAGAAGGGCTTTCCATTGGAGCAAAAGCACGGCGCTTAACAGACCCCGAAGACTTTCAAAAAGCGAGTGAATTACTTTTGAAGAAGTTTCCACAAGCTGTTGAATATGCTGATGAAAGTACGGGGGATGTTTCATTTTTTCGCCTTGAACCAGTGGTTATTTCGATTTTAGATTACTCCAAAGGTTTTGGTCATACCGAACTGGTGGAATGTTAATCTCATGGGAGCACTGACAGAGCTTCAAAAAATTCCCGGCGTTGGCGCAAGTTTAAGTCAAGATCTAGTCGATTTAGGCTATCGAACCACAGAAGAGTTGAAGGGGAAAGTCCCTGAGGAAATCTATCATGACCTTATGGTGTTAAAAGGCGAACAGATTGATCGTTGTGTACTCTATGTCTTGAGAGTGGCTGTCTATTATGCGAGTAATTCGGTTTACCAACCAGAATTATTAAAATGGTGGAAGTGGAAAGATGATCAGCAAGTTATAGCACTTTTAAACAATCATGCTTCAGATCATAAGCACTTAATTCGGCAAGATACTCGGCCCGCATAGTCTGGGAAGTCCAGTCCGTTAAAACTTGTCGGCGGAAAAGGGAGTTGTGGTTAATGGCCACATCTGCCAGCACTAGACTGTTGGTTTGTCCTCGAGCAAGGAAGCGACTTGACCTACATCAACAATGGTTTAGGCAGAAAGTTATACAATCCATCTTGACAACTAACTATACGAACTACGACAAACTAAGAGAGGCGAAGATGTCTAAATGGCCGACGAATTCTGGGGTAATTGAGCACTCTGACACTACTCAAGAAAGAATGCTTCGTTTACTTTTTAAGCTTAGAGAGCAAGGCCATGGGTCGGTAGAAAATGCCAAGTCCATGCTTGCTGCTGCCGATATTATTTGCAATATGGCGATGTGGCTTAGTGTGCATATGACCTATGCCAAGAATGTTCGATTGGACGGCAAGGCACTAGATTCAAAGGACTTTAAAGAAAATCCGCAGGGGCATACTGGTGGTGTGTTAAATATGGTGCCAGCCTATGTCGGCTACCTGTTAGCAAATGCCCTAACTGGAAAAACTCGCGCATGGGTCATGGAGCAGGGCCATTGCGTTGCCGCAATCGATGCGGTCAACATATTGTTACGTAATGTTGAGGCAGAACAAGATAAGGCTTACCCGCTTACAGACGCTGGTTTAAGTAAGCTTTGCCAAGATTTCTATGGCTATGAACACGATGTACAAGGCTACCCGGTAGCGCCCCTGGGGAGCCATGTTAACCCGTATACAGCTGGAGGGATTATGGAGGGTGGATACCTAGGCTTTACCGGCCTGCAATATCCGCATATGCCATTGCCAAAGCAACAATTAGTGGCGTTTTTAAGCGATGGCGCTTTCGAAGAGCAACGCGGGCCTGACTGGGCTGCACGATGGTGGCGCGGCGAAGACACTGGCATGGTTATGCCAATCATGATCGCCAACGGTCGTAGGATTGAACAGCGCACCACAATGGCCCAAATTGGCGGCGTAAAATGGTTGTCCGATCATCTGCAACTTAATGGCTTTAATCCGATCGAGATAGATGGGACCGACCCAGCCGCATTCGCGTGGGCGATTATATCGATGGAAGATCAGCTACGCAGCGAATATGAGAGGATTAAAACCGACAATGCGAAGTACCCAGTCTGTATGCCATATGCTATCGCAGAGTCTGTCAAAGGTTATGGCTTTCCTGGTGCTGGCAGCAACGCTGCACATAACCTGCCGATTGAACATTCTCCGGGTGACTCCGACGACTGTCGTAAGCTTTTTAATTTTGGCGCTAGCAAGTTATTCGTACCGCTTGAGAAACTCAATTTAGCCGTCGAATTACTTACCCCGCATGCCGATCAAACGCGAGAAAGAGAAAAAAATCACTGTCTTAGAAACTATGACATGCCAAAAATAGAGATTCCTGATTATAGTCCCGCGTCGGTGTATACCAAGACATCACCGATGTCTCAGATCGATAATTGGTTTGTCGAGTTCGCCAAGCTGAATAAAAGACAGCGGTTTCGTATTGCCAACCCAGATGAGCTAAGAAGTAATCGGTTGAATAAAACGCTCGACTATTTTAAGCATCGTGTTGCTGCTCCAGAAGAGGGCATTGCCGAATCTATTACTGGTAGTGTTATCACAGCGCTGAATGAAGAAGCCGTAATTTCGGCAACGTTGGCAAATAAACAAGGCGTTAATCTCGCCGCAAGCTATGAAGCCTTCGCGGTGAAAATGCTTGGTGCTATGCGTCAGGAAATCGTTTTTTCACGCAACATGATGAAAGCTGGAAAAGCGGTTAACTGGTTGAGTGTGCCGGTGATCGTAACCTCACATACTTGGGAAAATAGCAAAAATGAGATGTCACACCAAGATCCAACATTGAGTGCAGCATGGCTACAGGAGATGTCTGATATCGCGCCAGTGTACTTCCCATTCGACGGCAATAGCGCGATTGAAGTGATTAAATCTATTTATCATCAGACTGGGCAAGTTGCGACCGTCGTTGTCCCAAAGGGTGACGTCGAAACGTTTAGCAATAAAGCCGAGGCTTGCAGAGCGGTGAGAGATGGTGCTTTAGTGGTTTTTGGCGATGAAACAGCGTCAGTACAAATTATTGCTATTGGTGCGTACCAGCTTGGGGGCGCGATGCAGGCAGCCGACATACTTAAGCACAAAGACATTGAATGCTCGGTAATCGCGGTTGTTGAACCAGGTCGTTTTAGACAACCAAGAGACAGTCGAGAGGAAGTTTACGTGCATAGTGTTGAGAAAATTAAAAGACTAATTCCCCAATGCGATAAACGCGTTGTGGTAACTCATACCCACGCGGATGTTATGACAGGGGTGCTGCGTAACCTAGATACCGGTCCTGAGAATACTGTATTTTTGGGATATGAAAATAAAGGCGGCACTCTAGATCTTGCCGGAATGCA
>JAFMHC010000227.1 GCA_017854775.1 Gammaproteobacteria bacterium
TAGCTAGTTTTGGTGAGGAAGCCGCGGCCGCATGGTTAAAACCAATGCTCGACTATCAACATTTAATCGAGCGTCATGGCGGCAAGCTAGTAGTTGTCTTGGTGCCAGAAAAGCACCATGTCTATTCTGAGTACTTACCAAGCAGTTATCAATACACTAGGGACGGGCATCGTGCTGACGTGATCGAAAGCTTGGCCAAGCTTTCGGATATCACCGTGATTAACTTATTAGATCCAATGTTGGCCGAAAAGGGCTTCGGCAAGTTGTATTTAAAATCAGACTCGCACTGGACGCAGCGTGGCGCATACATTGCTTACCGAGAATTGATAAGCACGCTACAGCAACAAAACAAAAACATACCGTTCAATTCGTGGGATAAACTTGAGAAGATGGAGCCAGTTAGAGGGTCTGGTGACTTAGCTACATTGCTTAATCTCAATGGTGAGTTTGAAGAAGAGTACGAGCGCTATATTCCTGTTCACAAGCAACGGGGTATGAATATTGATACTGCTAATCAACCGAGTTTGCTATTAGTCGGAGATTCTTTCTCAGCTCGGCTAAATGATTTTTTACCCAGCAGCTTTACTGGAATTTATTTCGTACATCATAACTTTCGTTCTTTACCCACCGACGTGGTCGCCAAGCGTAAGCCGGATATTGTCGTCGTTGAAATTATCGATAGAGCCTTAGGCGTACCGTTCGAAGTTTCCGAGCGCTGACACGATAGAAGCAGAAAAACTATTTTGAACGCTATTCTTAATTTCCACGGTCTGGGTTTACGGCGATGAGATAAGTTTAAAATCGAGGTATGCTTTGATAACGGCTGGTCTAAATGCCCGATATTAACTTGTCTTTGCTAGGCAAAGTAAGCAGACTAAACTGTCAAAACAGGGCCATTGTTAAAAAGGGCTGTTGTTAAAACACGATTGGGGTAAAAAATGCTTTGGATTATAAATGGGTATCTGCTTATAGGGCTGATCTTCGGGGTTTACTTTACCGTAACTGGGTGCCGCCGCATCGACCCTACAGCGGCTTCAGCAAACTTGCCAGTTCGCTTAATGTGGCTGCCAGCGGCGTTTTTATTATGGCCACTTTTATTGACAAAAATTCTTCAAGTTAACCGTGGAGAAAGCAATAGCGAGGTGGTTAAATGAAAAGAAGCCATCGCACTGCTCATCGTATTCTCTGGTTAATGTTGGTGCCATTATTACTGTTTTTCGTGTTTTTAGCTCAGAACAGCGGGCCTACTAAAGCACCACTTATCGATGCAGCCCTGCATCCTAGCGCGGTTGGAGAATTGCCATGAGCCATGATTATGTGCCGGTACAATGGAACCGTAGTAAAGTTATATATGATCGCGTTCTTTGGCTAGCAATAGCACTTTATCTAGCTACCTTTATGGCGGTTAGTATGCTGATGCATACGGGTGCTGAAGCGCTATCGCCAATGATTCTGTTGATAAGGGCATTTGCTACCTGCGCTTTTTTAATGTTGAGCATAATATTGTGTATCGGGCCTTTAGCTCGCTTAGATTCACGTTTTCTGCCATTGCTCTACAACCGACGGCACTTCGGCGTATCGATGTTTTTAGTGGCGCTAGTGCATGCTCTGTTAGTGATAATTTTCTATCACTCCTTTGGTGTCGGCAATCCGTTGGTCTCGATATTCACATCTCCTGGTAGCTACGAGTCGATCAGTGACTTCCCATTTCAGCGCTTCGGAGCGATTGCACTAGTCATATTATTAATGATGGCGGCGACAAGTCATGACTACTGGAACGCTAATTTAACCGCACCGGTTTGGAAGGCACTGCATATGGGTGTCTACCTCGCCTATGCCCTATTGATCGTGCATGTCGCCAGTGGTGCCATGTTGCAATCTGAAACAGGTTTCCTTGCAGCAATGGTCTACACCAGTGTTATATGTGTGGGTGGTTTACATCTGATTGCGGCATTTAAAAGCTTGAAGGTCGATCGTGTCGGTCAAGCCGCTGAATGGGTCGGCGTTGGCGCATGGCAAGACATTCCTGATAATCAAGCGATCACGGTAACCGTGGGCAAAGACGAGCGGGTTGCGATCTTCCGTTATGAAGGCACTAAGTTAGCCGCTATTTCAAATGTTTGTCAGCATCAAAATGGGCCGCTTGGCGAGGGTCGAGTTATTGATGGTTGCATTACCTGCCCGTGGCACGGTTTTCAGTATCGGCCAGAAGACGGCCGTTCGCCAGCACCGTTCACTGAAAAAGTGGCGACCTATCACCTCAAACTAGAGGGCGACCAACTATTTTTAAATCCAATCGCTCTACCGGAAGGGTCAGCAAGGCCGGTTATCAATATTGCAGCGGAGGTTTCAGAATGAGCAAACAAAACAAAGATTTCTTTGTAGGCTACTTACCAATGCCTGACGATCTTAAATCCTTCTATAAATGGCTTGCTGTGTTACTGATTTTAATTGGTCTCGGCTTTTCGTATTGGGTGTCGTCGTCACAGAAGTCAGCTGGCAAAGGGCAATGGTTATTAGCTGAGGAAAAGACTTATCAAGGCTATCTAAGCCATGATCCCTACCCTGTACTGCACATCGTTGGCGATAAGCCTGAAACAATTATTTTAATGTCTCAGGGTAAGCATTCATCCGCCAATCTAACCTCAGCGCTAGATGGCCGTGAAGTAACAGTCACAGGCTTCCCGATCGAGCGTGGCGGCTGGAAGTTGTTAGAGCTTCGCGATATCAGCGATGTAAACGTGATTAGTTCAAATCAATCTTATAAAGCCAGCTCTGAGCCGCTTGGCAAGGTTACCCTAAGCGGTGAAATTATCGATTCAAAATGCTTCATGGGCGTGATGAAACCCGGCGAAGGAAAAGTGCATCGAGCGTGCGCCGCGATGTGTATCGCCGGTGGTATCCCACCCATGCTGGTGGTTAATCAATCTGATGGAGCACGTTATGGCTACATCTTAACTGGCCCACTGGGTCAAGCTGCGGCAGACCTGGTGATAGACGACGTCGCTGTTCCAGTTAGTGTGTCCGGACAATTAGAGCGGCGTGGCGATTTAACCTATTTACGGATTGCTGAAAATGGTGTTACTCGTATTTGAAGGCTAGTGAGTTTCGTCCCTGAGTTCTGCTGAGGCCTAATGGTGTTTGCAAACTCAAAGTTAAATGTCGATTGAATTAACAGTTTAAGCTGTTTCATTTTGTATTGGTTCTATGCAATTGAGCTTTTCGTCTATTGGCTGGATAAAAGAATGTTAGGCTAAATTTGCTAGTGCTAGTTTTTAGGGTAAACTTATTTTTACTCGAGTTAAGCAAAAACTGACTGCCCACCTATGAAGCAAGACGCCAACCCCAAGCTCACAGTCATCGTAGTTTGTTTCAATATGTGCAGAGAAGCGCAAAGGACTCTGTATTCGCTAAGTAGTAATTATCAACGTCATGTTGAGCCTAGTGATTATCAAGTCATTGTTGTAGACAACAATTCTAGCGATCCACTTGACAAAGAAACTGTTGAGAGCTTTGGCTCTAACTTCGAATACCATTATTTCAATACCGAGTCTGTTTCACCCGCTGAGGCAATCAATTATGGCGCAGGCTTAGCACTCGGCGACTTGCTAGCATGCATTGTCGATGGGGCGAGAATGTTGTCTCCGGGTGTAATTAAAAATAGCTTGATTGCCAGCCATGCTTTTAACAATCCATTTGTCACATCGCTGGCGTGGCACCTTGGTCCGAAGGAGCAAAACGTTTCTATGCTAGAAGGGTACGATCAGGCTACAGAGGACAAACTTTTAGAATCGATTGATTGGCAAAGCGATGGATATCAATTGTTTGATATATCAACTCAGGCTAGCTCGTCTCGCGTTGGTTTCTTTGGCGGCATACCTGAAGAGTTGAGCTATTTTGTCATTAGAAAGTCCGTCTTTTTAGAGATGGGGGGATTCTGTGAGGAGTTTCAAGCACCCGGAGGAGGTCTGGTAAGTCACGATTTTCTGCAACGTGCACTAAAATTAGAAGACTTGGACATTATCATGCTATTGGGCGAGGGTTCTTTTCACCAGTTTCATGGAGGGGTAGCAACAAATGCAATACCAGAAGAGCACCCCTTCGCTGCCTTCAGCAAAGAGTTTTGGGAAATTAGAGGGAGAAAATTCGAATTAGTAGAGCAGCCTACTGCTACGGATATTAATTACCTAGGCTCAATGCCTAAAACTGCTGTTAAATTTATTCGAGGGCGAGAGAATGAACTCAAATATCAATCACACGCAAGCACAAACCCTGGCGATAGACATCGCCTCACGTCGCAGCACGAAAGCCATTAATAAATAAATGATCAATTATCTAGACGTTCCAGAAGTATTTCATCAAAATTCGCCAATCGTGACAGCCGTGGGCTATGAAGAGACAGGTGAGAAGCTAATCAAGCTTGCTACAAGTAGCGTAGACCGAACCGACCTTGGTGATGCCGATATACTAGATATAGGGTGCGGTGTACGCTTCACTATGAGCATTATTAACAAGCGCATTCCGATTAAATCGTATACGGGGATCGATGTAAATAAGTCAATGATAGAGTATCTTAAGACTGAGGTTGAACTCTATGACGATCGCTTTTCTTTCGCTCATTGGAATGCTCATAATGAGATGTATAATCCGAATGGAAGAAAGCTCACCAAGAAGAACGTTTTACCTGTTGACGGTGCATTTGATGTCATTTGGCTCTTCTCGGTGTTTACCCACCTTGACCCAAGTGATTCGCTAATTATTTTAAAACTGCTTAGGCAACGTATACGCACAGGCGGAAAGCTTTTTTTCACAGCATTTATTGATAACGACTTAGATGGCTTTGAAGATAGAGTCGAAGGCAGCCCTCTTCTTCACGCTTATTTCGGCAAAAGTTATATGCAGTCGTTGATAACATCCGCAGGCTGGAAGATAGATCTATTCCACGAAGCAGATCCAAGTAACTACATTCAGCACTATATAGTTTGTTCACCAAACTAGCTCACCGCAAACCATAAGGTATTTCTAAATTGAAAAGTATCGATGACGATCACTCGGGAATTGAAAACTCATTGGAATTGAAGGTTTCCGATGTACTGCCATTAATTCAAAACCGCATTATGACGGCGACCTTTTATTGCGGAATAAAAACGTTGAAAAACCCAATAGACTTTTGGGTTTATCAAGAGATAATCTATGCTCAAAAACCCGATGTTATAATCGAAATTGGCAACAACTGGGGAGGTAGCACCCTAGCACTGGCGCACTATTTGGATAATATTGGCCACGGAAGAATTATCGGAATTGACATTGATCATCATAGAGTAGTTGATAAAGTGCGATTACATCCGCGAATTTCATGGATCGAAGATGATGCTATTTCAGCGTTTGAACAAGTCCAACAACAGATTAATGAAGGTGAGCGCGTGTTAGTAATCGAAGATAGCGCACACACCTTTGAGAACACTCTCGCGGTACTAGAGACGTATTCACCACTAATACCTATCGGGGGCTACTTTATTGTTGAGGATAGTATCTGCCATCATGGGCTTGATGTAGGCCCCAGCCCAGGCCCCTACGAAGCAATCACCGAGTTTGTTGCAAAACGAAGCGACTTTGTTGTAGATAGAAGCAAAGAGTCGTTCTTAATCACGTGGAACCCTAAGGGGTTTCTGCTCAAATGTTAGTGGCTATCGTCACCTAAAATAACAAGCGTTTGCCAAGCAAGCTTTATCAGGAGGCTTTATGCACGCATCATCACTTGAAAATATGCACCGATGTTATGAGCGATTTATTTGTGGAGATTACCTGTCGCGACACGATAAGATAAGCGTACTCGATGTAGGAGGAGCAAACGTTAATGGCTCATATGCAGATATATTTTCGTTAGAAAAATTCAACTATATAGCTGCGGATATTGCCGCGTCAGAGGGCGTTGACGTTGTTTTAAGTGACCCATACAAACTCCCGTTCGCAGACCATTCGGTCGACATTATTATTTCAGGTCAGGCGTTTGAACATGTTGAGTATTTTTGGTTATTGTTTGAAGAGATGTCTCGAGTACTTGCTCAGGATGGCTGGCTATTTCTAATTGCACCGTCAGCTGGCCCGATACATCAATACCCTGTCGATTGTTATCGTTTTTACCCTGACGCCTTTTATGCACTAGCAAGATATGCCAAATTGGCGACGGTAGATGTGCGCCTTGATGAACGTGGCCCATGGCGAGATTTAGTCGGCGTATTTGCTCACAATAACAAAGAGATCACTCCGACAAGTAATCAATGGAGGCCGCTAAAACCTAGCGAGAAAAATAAGTATTCAGCACAAAGAGCCCCTAGTAACACCCAGTTTAACGATGAGTCTACAGAAATAAATCAAATAAATGGCGAGCTAAACTATCTGGAAGTACTCGCAATACTGCACGACAGGCTAACCATATCAAATTATTTAGAAATAGGCGTTAGAAATGGTCACAGTCTCCGTTTAGCAAAAAGTAAAGCAATTGCGATAGACCCTGATCCCAACATCGATGTGAATGATTTCAATCAGCTTGATCTCTACCAAATGCCGAGTGATTACTTTTTTTCTAATCAAACTGATATTGATTTCGAGAAAGCACCAATTGACTTCGCATTCATAGATGGCATGCATCTATTTGAATTCGTACTTCGTGACTTCATCAATATTGAATCCCGGTCCGCAAATGAAGCGACGATTGTGATCGACGATATTTTCCCTAACCACCCAATCCAGGCGTCTCCGCAACGTGCTTCAAATGTGTGGACCGGTGACGTATGGAAGATCGTTGTTTGCTTAAAACGATATCGGCCCGACTTGTCATTAACCATGATCGATAGCTCACCTACAGGGCTATTGCTTATAACAGGTTTGAACAAAAACAACCGAGTTCTAACAGATCACTACAATCCTATTATAAGAGAATTTAACTCTCTAGATTTAATGGACTATGAAAGTTTAATACTTAAGCGCGATGAATCTATCAGCCCCTTAGACTGGCAACAGCAATAAGGGGCTTGTAGGATAATGAATTTCATTAGCACGAAGGCGCCACTTTGGTCTATTTTCCCATTTATTTTCGAGCAATAGAACAGTCTCAAATAAACGAAAAATTAGCCTCAAATTACCACTTTCTCTTGGTATCATTTTTACATAAAAAAC
>JAFMHC010000024.1 GCA_017854775.1 Gammaproteobacteria bacterium
AATTCCCGGTACCGCGAAACGTGGTTGGAGTGCAGAAGCTAACCGGCTTAAAAAACGAGGTAAGTCGTTCTGGAGCGCGGATAACCATATTTTGCAATCCTACGCCATGACGCTGGTATTCCAAGGTGGTTTGATCGCGTTATTTGGCTGGATACTATTACCGTTTCTTCTCATTCATAACGCCTTCGCCTGGTTTCAGCTCACCAGTGCAAACTACATTGAGCACTACGGTTTATTGCGCGAAAAAAAGCCGAACGGTAAATATGAACGCTGCCAACCGCACCATTCATGGAACGCCAATCATATCTTTAGTAACCTAATGTTGTTTCAATTAGAGCGTCATTCTGATCATCATGCGAACCCATCAAGACGATACCAAAGCCTCAGAAGTTTCGATAATTTACCTGAGCTACCAAGCGGCTACTTTGGTATGTACGCCTTAGCCTATATGCCGCCACTTTGGTTCAAAGTGATGGACAAGCGAGTGATGGCCGTGCCGCATATCAATGGCGATCTGAGTAAGGTCAATATTGATCCTAAAAGTGAAGCGAGGCTGAGGGCTAAGTGGGCGGTGTAGGAAAATTTGCTGTCAGATCGCAGATCGTAGATTTCACTGGGTTGTACCACAAAGGCGGCTCGGTAGTTTGCTAATAAAACTAATTTAAGTCAGCGCTAACGCGCTGACTTAGGCTTCACTCGGCTTTTTATTCGAGAGGTATCCATATATGTCCAAAATAAGTTCTTCTTCAGTGAACTTAGGCATGATTAAACTAGCCCAGTTACAGAAGCCAAAAAGCCGATAACAAGCACTACGAAGAATACTCCCAAAGCGATGGCATAGATCTTGATAATCTCTGAATTGGTAGACGTCTTTGTACTAAAATATTTCTGTAAAAAAGGAATCGCTAATACCGCGCCAAAAAAAAGTAATAATGTAAATGGTAAGGCCCTTATAAAAGCAGCAGGCTGATTCGTCTTTTTCACCACTACGGCCCTCGCTGCATAGTGACACAGCAATGGGTGCGCAATGAGTAGTCCGCCAAAGGCGACAAACTCGCCAAGGGCGACAAACTCGCCAAGGGCATAAAAGATATGCTGACCATCGTCGCTTGCACCTTCAACCAAAGAATAAGAAAGAGTGTAA
This sequence comes from Gammaproteobacteria bacterium, assembly GCA_017854775.1. Lineage (GTDB taxonomy): Bacteria > Pseudomonadota > Gammaproteobacteria > Arenicellales > Arenicellaceae > Arenicella. The sequence continues at coordinate 1,145 of JAFMHC010000024.1, forward strand.
AGTAGATACACTAGCAATAGCGCGAAGGCCATATGAAGCCAACGCAGCGACAGGCCCAATTTGATTTTATCTACAGAATTAACAGCACTGTGAAACCAAGCGGAATACAGCAGAATCATTGCGACTAAAAAGAAAAAGAGAACACCTGAAATGATATTCGCAAACCATTCATTGGTCGGAGATGTTACTGAAAATATGAAATTAATCACATAAAAAAGCAGCAGTATGGACGGGCTTAGAATTAAATAAATAGCTAATCTTTTTGGAGATAGATCTAAAATGGTGTCTATTATTTTTTGCATCAGTTTGGTGAGTGCTTAATGTGTATGACCTATGATAACTTCAGAGCCGGGGCGCGACAGGAGTGTTTTTCTTTTTTTACGAGGATGGATGATAGGCGATTGTCTTGGTTATATTTGCTTGGGCTAAAGATCAACTAGAAGAGATATAGTAGGAATAGAAGGAGTAACCTTAACTAGACACCCATCGTAAGAAGCATGGGAGATTCGATAAATATTATGAATGGATGGGATTTTTATGATTCAAAATAGGTTTATTTCTCTATCAGTTTTGATTTTTTTTTCGCTAGTTGTTGTGGGGTGTAGTGCTGGGGAGGGGGTTCCTAGGATTTTAGGTGATGATACGGATAAACCCTTAGATGAAGATGTGAGAATTTTGTTTGTCGATAACAAAATGATAGTGCTTAGCCTTCTTGATTTTTGTAAGAATAATGTTGGTGTCAAATGGCTGGGATTTGAGTTAGATGCTGTGGATTTAGCATCTACTGTAACCACGATTCCAACTTCAAATACTTTAAATCTAGCTAGAGAAAAGTTAGAAGTGTTGGGGGCAGAGGCGTTAATGTGCACTAGGGATTGGAGTGTAACTGACTCCCCCTTGGTCTCGGTTACACTACCGCTGCACGGTGCGGGTTTATCAGTCTCTGGTGCCGGTAAAGGGATTCGGTATTTGAAAGATTCAACTAGTGTTGTAAAAGATAAAATAGAGAAAGGAGAGCTAAAAGCTCTGGATTCGAAGGGTTGGTATATTTATTCTTCCTGAGTCAAATGGTCGGAGTAACTAGCAACTAACTCTAACTAGAACTAACTAGAACTAACTCTAACTAGACACCCATCGTAAGAAGCATGCAATTAGCTTGCCTGCATTCGATTATTCATTCGTGCGGAGTTTGTTTTTTGGAGTTAATAGCAGGCCTAGCGAAATCTTTGTCATCGAGTTAACGCTGACTCAAAGAGTGGATTACTTGGGCACCCATCACAATAGTTTTGAATTTGCTTATAGCGGTAAAATACTCTAAACCCGAAGACAATCCGTAATTTTGAAGCAAAACCGGTTGATCGTTTTCGTGAAGGAGGGGGGTGTTAGTTAGAGCTCTTTAGACCGTTCTAATGATGGTTGCTGTTATTAGTATTAGTGCTTATTAGTGCTACTCCCAAAAAACTCCCGCGAGACTTGATCCAGATCATTTGCCCACGGCCGCTCAAGCGTATGCTCAGCTAAAAGCACCCTAATAATAGAGCGCGTCAACTCTTTTTCATGCCAACCTCAGAGGAAAAATAACATGACCAATGACAATATGAGTTTGTACCAACGAGTAGGCGGTGAAGAGGCTATCGTTAAATTGGTTGATGCCTTTTACTTGAGAGTATTCCAAGATGACAGTCTTGTTGATTTTTTCGATAATGTGCAGGTTGATCGACTAAAGAAGATGCAGAAGGAGTTCTTTACAATTGCCTTGGATGGTCCAAGCGATTATTCAGACATGAATTTAGCGCACGCACACCAAGGTAGAAAGATCAATACTAAGCATTTTCACGCGTTTTCCAAACATCTGTTTGATACGTTGGCGGAATTTAATTTCACTAATGATGAGTGCTTTCAGGTCATTTCCAAAATCAATACGTTTGTCGACGATATCGTAGAAAACAGTGAGTCTGGAATTGATTGATATGGCACAACGTATTGGTACATCTAAGCCTCATACTCTAGACATTTTTTAATGCTACCGTGTTTTAATTTGCAAACCTAAGTTGCCAAGATTTCATGGTTCAAGACATAATATCGCTCTTTTGGCTGAGGAAGTTATAAGGACAGTCATGCTAATCAACTCTCCAATTAAGTGAAAAATGTACATAGCAATAGGCGCGACGCATTGAGTCTTGGAGCTAATTAGATGGGGTGTTATTGAATGGGTTAACTTATCCAAACCATCCGAAAAATAAAACACGTAGTGACTGTGGCATGTCGGGTCCGAAATTATGAAAATCACATTAAAGACAACTAGTCTCATTGGTTATTGTGTTTCATTTTTTTTGATTTTATTGATGGCTGTCTGGTTTTTAACCTTGAGCCATCGAATACATGGCGTTCGGGTTTTACTCTTTCCCTGGAAAGCCGCGCCGTCCCTTCAGTTAGAGGAGCGCTTTGAAAACCCTGAAGGTAAATGGACTGTAAAAGAAGTAGATAAGCAAAAAATAACTCGACTGCTAAATAAAAAAGTAAGAGAAGCGAAAGTTTTAATTCCAAGTTATAGGCTTCAGTTAGTGGCCTATGAAAAAAAAGGAGGTAGGTTTATATATTTTAGTGGTTTTTGCTTTTTCTATTACCATCAAACAAGTTCGTACTGGCAGACAGAACTTGTTGGTATAAATGATGGTGGAAAGTGTTTTTTTGATGGCGAATACAATATCGAAAAAAGCGAAATTGAATCTTTTCACTTCGGCGACTAGAAAGGAGTTATGAATTACGCGTATGAAATTTAGTTATCTATTTTTATCGATGGCCTCCTTATTTTTAAGTGGTTGTATATCTGTATGTGAGATTGAAATAAAAAGACAATCCGTTAAATATATTAAAAGAGCTGATATAGGCTCTTTTATCGGAGCCGATGTGAATTTACCCTTGGAGTCCAAATGGGCTAACGGTGATTTTATTGTTCTAGAATTTTTTTCAAATGAAAACTTAGTTGAGTTTGTTCGTAAACATGGAGTGAATTTATTTGTGGACATGAGCTTTTGTGATCAGCCAGAGAAGGAAGTCATTCTTGGTGCTACTGATGTTTATTTTAATGGTAAAAGTATTATCGATCTAAAATTAAGTGGTGATTACCCTAAAGAGAGTAGTGAAGATAATCGCTATGAAATTGTGATTTTCTTGATATGGGATAAGGACAGAAAGTTACCTGAATCATCAAGCAAGGTTGATGGGGGGATTTATTATTTGAAATTTGATTTAGATAAACAACCCAAAGATATTTGTTTGTCACTTAAAGGCGGAAATCCAGCTAAAACGGTTCGATCCAATCAACTGAAGCTAACCCAAACGGAAATTGAAACAGTTATTAGAGAATTTAAGTGAGTGTTTATTTGGTAAAATAAATAGGCAAAACCCACCAATGAGATCACCCTTTAGCCAAACTGAGTTAATAGGTAGCACTCTAATGGGGTTAGGTCGTAGCGTCTTGCCAGTAATCGTTCGAATAACCGCAGTTTCTAAATTTACCGGTGTCAAATTCATTTGATACGCAAAGTTACACCTAGGATGGTGGAGGCTTGATCTTACTTTTAGGCCCTATGCTATTAAACCGCCTGCCGTCAGTAGCAATACAAAGTGTCCATTTCAATCAGACAGGAACAGTTAACTGCCGTTAATATTTCCTATATTAACTCTTAGCTTGAATTTGATATAAAACGCGAAAAAAAGCGATCAAATTTAAATAAAATACGGGAAAATAAGGTAATTAGAAATTAAATCTTGTTTTATTGTAGGGCGTGATTTATTTCATGCTAGCTCGTTCGCTTCGAATGAATACATCGCCGGCCTAAATTTGATTCTTACTGGTTTGTTTGTATACTAATGTCGTTGTAATAGGCCTCACATTTACACTAGATTTCGCAAGGGCATGTCGTTGTGTTGGGAATTAGTTTGACGACATGTGGACGATGGATGCGAGATATCAAAGGATATGAAGCTTAGTTTTTCAAACTTAATCTGGGGGTTTCGTATGCAAAAACCTCTAAACCAATCAAAGGAGTCTTTTCTATGAAGACGCATTTCAGTAAATTTAAGCTGGCAGCAAATGTCAGCTCTATTGCCTTCATTATAGGCATAACATCTGTGAACGCAGCGCAAAACCAGCCTGTAAATTCTGCTCAATTTGACGCCAATAGTTTCAGTTTGTCTGGTAAGCAGGCAACCGTAACTGGCGAATTGAAAAGCGACACAGATGGCATCTATATCGTTCGACTGGAAGACCAACCGATCGCAACGTATGACGGCAACTCTGACGCTGCGGCGCAGGGCTACGCTGCCACTAGCGCACGTGCGAATGGCAAAACAAAACTCGATACCAAAAGCAAATCGGCAAAGGAATATCGAAAATATTTAAAGCAAAAGCAAAGTAAAGCCTTAGACAAAGCAAGTGCTGCCTTTGGTCGAACCTTAAACAGCAAATACGATTACCAGCATGCGATAAACGGTTTCGCAGTGGCCTTAACGGTCGATGAAGCCAAAGCACTGGCGACTATGGACGGAGTCGTGAGCGTACAAGCCGAGCGCAATGAACGCATGCTAACCGATGTTGGGCCTGCATGGATCGGTGCTCCTGAAATTTGGAATGATCACAAAATTGGCTCTAAAGGTGAGGGCATGGTTATTGCGGTCTTTGATTCCGGCATCAATAGCGATCACCCATCTTTCGCTGATATCGGTGGTGATGGATATAATCATACTAACCCGCTCGGTTCAGGTAACTATCTTCCCGGCAGCCATTGTGATGCTGTCGATGCTAGTTTTTGTAATGATAAATTGATTGGCGCATGGGATTTCCTTGCGAGTGATGGCACTGTGCCTGAAGATGATGATGGACACGGTAGCCACACAGCTTCAACCGCAGCCGGTAATGTCGTGTTAGGTGCTGAATTGGTTGCTCCAACAACAACCGCGTCCTTTGATATCTCTGGTGTTGCTCCGCATGCAAATATTATTGCCTACGATGTGTGTGAGGAAACTTGCCCCGGTGCCGCCTTGGTAGCTGCGGTAAACCAAATCATTATTGATGCAGGCAACTTGCCAAACGGCATTGCTGCGCTAAACTACTCAATCTCAGGTGGTGGCGATCCATACAACGATGCAATTGAACTGGGCTTTCTAGCAGCGGTTGAAGCGGGTATCTATGTTTCAGCATCGGCTGGTAACTCTGGCCCGGCAGCTAGTACGGTCGCGCACCTAGGACCTTGGGTAGCAACCACTGCTGCGTCTACACACAATCGCGCAATTGCAAATAGCTTGGTTGATATCAATAGCGACGGCGGAACTTTAGCCGATCGCAACGGCTCTAGCTTCAGTGCTGGTTATGGCCCTGCAACGATTATTCATGCTAATACAACGGCGTTTGACCCAGCCGGTCAATGCTTAGACCCATTCCCAGCAGGAACCTTTAACGGTGAAATTGTCGTTTGTGATCGCGGCTCAATAGCTCGTACAGAAAAAGGTCAAAACGTGCTTGCTGGTGGTGCTGGCGGTTATGTATTGGCAAACCTTGGCCAAGGCGAAGGTACCTCAGCGGATGCGCATTTTCTTCCAGCAATTCACTTAGGTGATACGCTGGGTGCTGAGCTGCGTGATTATCTAGCGGCAAACACCAATGCAGTGGCAACTATCACAGCCTCTGGTTTTGATCTTTCTGATTCAAACGGCGACGTTATGGCTGGTTTTAGCTCACGCGGACCACAACTAGCATTCGACGTATTGAAGCCGGACCTTACCGCTCCTGGTGTTGATATCATGGGTGCAGAGGCCGATGGCCAAGCAGCACAAGCGCCTGAGTACCAAATTATTTCAGGTACTTCAATGTCTAGCCCGCATAATGCAGGCGCCGGCGCGTTGATGGCAGCGGCTCGACCTGACTGGACTCCGACTGAAATTAAATCAGCGATCATGATGACCGGTGTGACCGAAAATACGTTTAAAGAAGATGGTGTTACCCCAACCGACCCGTTTGATTTAGGCGCGGGCCGCGTAACTCTAGGCGACGCAGTTGACTCTGGTTTAGTTCTAAGTGAAACGGCGGCAAACTTTCTTGCGGCTAATCCTGAAACTGGTGGTGACCCAAGCATGCTGAATCTACCGAGCATGATGGACAGCAATTGTGTTGGTACTTGTTCGTGGACACGAACTGTGACCAATAAGACCAAGAAAAACGGCAAATGGGAAGTAACAGTTTCAGGCGTCGGTTTCGATGCCGACGTGAGCGTTTCTCAACCAGGTAAACATCATAAGCACAAGAAAGCCAAACATAGCCATAAGGGTAAGCATGGCAAGAAAGATAAGAAGATTAAACTGAAGCTCAAAAAGGGCCAAAGTGCGACTATTACTGTTACCGCTACCAACTTTTCATCTGAGCAAGGCTGGCAGTTTGGAACCCTAAATCTCGAGCGTAAGGGTAAGGGGCCAGATTTACATATGCCAATGGCGGTTTTTGCTTCTAAAGCTTCTAATGCAACTTTATTCACCAAGACTGTAGATGCTGAACTGGCTTCTGCTGGTGATACTTTGACTTATGAGTTAAACGTAACTAACGGCCCATTAACTGGCCCAATTACAGTTACGGATGAACTACCTGCGGGGACGACGTTTGTTGCTAACTCAGCGACAGAAACTGTTAACAATGGTTCAACGACATCTGCTTGGTCATACGACGCAGGTACTAATGCTTTGTCATGGACTGGTGAGCTGGATCCAGGTGGTTTAGAAGTTGCGCCTAATTTCCCTGTCACTGGTTACATACCGATGTCTGGTTTTGCGGCTCCATTTGCATTGCCAGCTGACTGCGATGATGGTGCTATAACTTTAAATGTTCCTTCATTCACATATAATGGCGCGAGTTACACTCAGGTTATTTGGTCGATGAACGGTACCATTGAAGCGGGATCGGCGAGCGGCGTAGGTACCAGTTTTCAGAACCAGCAATTTCCGGATGCGACGCCGCCGAATAATGTTCTAGCCCCTTTCTGGCGTGATCTAAACCCATGCGCAGGTGGTAATCTTTATGTTGCCATTCTCAACTCAGGTCCTTTTGAGTGGACTATCTATGAATGGGAAGATATCCAACATTTCGGTAGTACTGATGCGGCAACATTTCAAGTATGGGTCTTAAACGATGGTTCTCCAGTAGGAGTATTACCACAGGCTCACTTCACCTATGGCCGTTTAGATAACACTACTGTTGGTGCAACTGTTGGTGCCGAGAACATGGATGGCACAGTCGGTGATGCGATGTTTTACAACGGCGCAGGCATTCCTCCTCAAGTTGGTGTCGACGTTCATGTGAATACATTAGACGGTGGTTCGGCAACCTTAGGTTTTCAAGTTGAAACTGATTGCAGCGTTGATACTGTTGTGAATCAAGGAGACCTATCAAATAGTGGTGCCAATGAAGTAGCTATTGCAGCGACTTCATGTGAATAATTACTACTAAAGAAGTATGATTTAAAGGAGTAGAGAGAAATCTCTACTCCTTTTTTTTGAATTTACCAATCTATTATCGATTTAGCTCGCGCCGGCTATTTCCTTGTCTAAGCCTCATTTTTTCGACCTTATTGTCTCAACTTCTTTGTCCAACCTCTTTGTCTCAACGTAAGACCTGTGATCAGTGAATATTACTCAGATGTCGCTTCTACTCAGATGTCGCTTCTAGAAGTGGCTGGGGTTTCTGCTCGATTAGACGGGCAGTAGTTCGGCTTGCCACTGACACTGCCATGGTAACGATAGTGTTTACCCTCGGCCCCGAGTACAATTAGCATCCCGGGAACCAATGCTTGGGTGTACTGATGTCCTGGCTTAGGGCAGCCCATAGCACCTGAGCGCCAAGTAACCTGTGACGCTGATAGTGGTGTGATATCGCTTGTCTCAATACTGAGTCGTTGCGCTAGATCTTCCATCGCATTTTGAATTTGCGCATTTCTGCTAAGCTTTGGTGGCACTGCTTCAGGTACTTTTTTCTCCCCAATTGTTTTTTGTTCAATTTCAACTTCGCTGACTTCAGCTTTCACTGGTGTGTCGCTCTTGGCGGCAAGGGCATTGGATGTACTGTTAATCGCAAGTAGGCCAAGACCCATGTAAAGAGGGAACTTATTAAAGTATGAGGAAGTGGAGCTATGGTTATATTTCATGGTTTGCATCCTTTGGTGTCACAAAATTTGAGCATAACCTGAATATTAAGACGAGCGTCCTTAGTTTGTCAAAAGGTAACGTTATGCGTAATATTTGCTCATGGACACCAACAAGACCCTACGACAAATGAGCTCTATTGCTCTGCCGTATCGTCTGCAGTAAAAGAGATAATAAACACCTCAAAAGCTTGTCTAGCTATCTTCTGCCGAGTTTTTAACGATGGTTTTTTGCGTGGCGGTTAAAATGCCTCGAAGAATATTTAGTTCTAATACGTCGGGTTCAGCTCGGCTGTAGAGGTGGCGTAGACGTTGTAATGTCTCGCCTTGATGAGACCTTAGGAAGGATATATCTTGTAGTACGGTTTCGAGGTGTTGGTAAAATAACTCAAGTTGATTTGACGTCGGCAATTGGCGCTCGGTTCGAGCACTTTTAGCGGGATTTTCGGCTTGTGATGATTTGAATATCTCGTAACTAAGCGTTTGCACCGCCGAGGCCATATTCAAGGAACTGTATTCAGGATTTGCCGGAATAGTGACACGATATTTTGCGTACTGAATATCGTCGTTGTGTAGACCCATTCTCTCGGGGCCAAAGATTAATGCAACTGGGTTTGTCTTGGCCGAGCTAAGTAGTATTTCAGCCGCTTCACTCGGGTTTACTTCTGGTAGGTCATAGCCGCGAGGCCGTGCGGTACTGGCGATTACCGCGGTACAATCTTTGATTGCCTCAGTGATTGAACCATGAACAGAGGCATTGGCTAACACATCACTGGCGCCAGCAGACATTTTAGTGGCTTCATCTGAAGGGTAGTCCTTAGGCGATACCAGTGCCAAGTCGGTAAGTCCCATCGTTTTCATCGAGCGCGCCGCCGAGCCTATATTGCCGGGATGAAAGGTGCGCACCAACACAATGCGAATATTGTCTAGACTCATTTAACGACCATCAAATTGAATAATAGAGTGTGAAGCAAGTAAGGGTTTGCTTGATTATAGCGCCTCTACTGATTCTAGTATCGATCTATTCGCGTGGCGGCTAAATTCTTCTTGATAGATTTGAAGTTGTCTTCTACCGAGCTGCCCATCTTCAGGGCAACGCTGGTCGCCAGCATATCGACCACTGCAAGATGCATGATGCGTGAGGTCATCGGGGTGAATAAATCAGTGTCTTCAGCGGTGATCGCATTTAACACGAAGTCGCATTGGCCAGACAGCAATGAACCCTGCGAAGTAATGCCAATAACCGTGGCGCCTCGTGCTCGGGCTATTTCGGCATTTACGATCATCGCGTCGGTCCGGCCTGTATAGGAGATGAAAACGCCAACGTCTTCTTTATCGAGCATCGAGCACATCATGCGTTGATTAATGAAATCTGCATGGGCAATAACGGGCATGCCAAAGCGGAAAAATTTGTGTTGCGCGTCCAGCGCCACCGAGCTAGATGCGCCCATACCAAAGAAGTTGACACTCTTGCACTTTGCAATCGCGCTGGCCGCTGCGTCTAATGATTCTGGGCGAATGGTATTGCCTAAGGATTGAATGCTGCTTTGAATCGAGTTCATGATCTTACTAATGACCATGCTGGTGCTGTCGTCACGGTCCAAGTTTTCTACGAATAGTCGTCCGTTTGATGATATTTCTTGAGCCAAGCGTAATTTGAAGTCTGGGTAGCCGTCACAGCCCAATTTGTGACAGAAACGATTGACCGTCGGTTCACTGACTTCAGCCTGTGTCGCAAGCGATGCAATGGACTTATGGATCACCAGGCTGGGTTGTTCTCGTATGATTGCGACTAGCTTTTTATCAGACTTACTTAAGCGTATTTGATCACTACTCATTAGTTGCAATAGAGAGGCTTGTGCGTGCATGGTCTGGCTCCGACGGTATTTCTAATGGGGAGATCAACTGTCACCTCAAAAGTGTATTTTCTATTTTTGTAATTAAGTTTCAATAATAGTCAATTATTCTAAAAACTCTAGTCAATTCTCACTTTAGTCAGATATTGAGCTATTAGAGCTCTAATTGACCTTACTTGTATTTATCATACAAAGTGAGAAAATGTAGCGTAGTTACAATAACCGCAATAACGGCGTTCTTTATTGAAATTTAATTACATTTTATGCTAACATTTGACCATATTAGAGCATCAACTTGAATAATCAATAATTCGATTAGTCGCTCGGTACAAAATCAGTCTAACTATTTTGTATTGCTGATGCCCTCAACCCTAATTAGTAAACTTCGAGAAGATAACGTTATGTATAAGATAGCAATTAATGGTTTTGGACGTATCGGTCGTAACGTGTTACGTGCCATGTACGAATACAATAAAAACGAGCATATTCAAGTGGTTGCTATCAATGATTTGGGTGAGGCTGCGATCAATGCACACCTTCTAAAATATGACACTGTGCATGGTGAGTTCGCTAAAGATGTCAGTGTTGACGGCGATTTTTTGCTGGTAGATGGCGATAAGATCAAAGTTCTTTCTGAGCGCAACCCTGCTGATTTACCGTGGGCAGAATTAGGCGTCGACTTGGTTCTTGAATGCACAGGTTTCTTTACAACACGCGAGACGGCCGGTGCTCACCTAACTGCGGGTGCCAAGAAGGTGCTGGTTTCGGCTCCAGGCAAAGACCTAGACGCGACTATCGTTTACGGTGTTAACGACAACGTGCTTAAAGCTAGCGATGTATTAGTGTCAAACGCATCATGTACAACAAACTGCTTAGCGCCTATCGCAAAAGCGCTGCATGACGAACTGGTGATCGAGAAAGGGCTAGCGAATACGGTACATTCTTACACTAACGATCAACGTTTAAATGACGTTTATCACACCGACTTACGTCGTGCTCGAGCGGCTGCTCACTCGATGATTCCTTCAAAAACTGGCGCGGCCGCAGCAATCGGTTTAGTTGTTCCAGATCTCATCGGAAAATTAGATGGCTTGTCTATTCGCGTGCCAACCTTGAACGTTTCGTTATTGGATTTAACCGTCAATGTCGGACGTGAGACCACGGTTGAAGAAGTGAATAGCATTCTACAAGCGGCCGCTGATAAATCGATTGGCGGTGTATTTAAAATTAATACCTTACCGTTAGTATCAAGTGACTTTAACCACAACCCCGCCTCTAGCATTGCCGATGTGACTCAAACTCGAGTGCTGGGCAACATGGTTAAAATTCTTGCTTGGTATGACAATGAGTGGGGCTTCTCTAACCGGATGATCGACACCGCCAGCCGTATGCTTGAGCTTGGCGATCAAGTTGAGATGTCGAAAGCGAGCTAAGGTTTAAGCCATTAGCTAGGCTTTAACAGAAAAATATGTTGTAAGAAGTGTACTCAGAACTAGTTCGAAGCAGATAAGCGCTATTGAGTTAGCGCTGCAAAAGATTTCGTGGAATGGACGTGTTGTTAGCAAGGATGCTATTTTTATTTTTTCATTTAATTACTGCGGATTTAAGGTCGACGATCGCTATGAAAAATAAGCGAACCCATATGGTTCTAAACTGATACTAAGGCCTTCGGTCGTGGTATCTAATGTCACGCCTAAGCCCTGCAGGGGGATTGGTGTATTAATCACTGGAGCGGCAAAGGTAACGGGCTCAGCGCTGAGGTTGAAGCAAGCAGTTATGTGTTCGCCATGATGACTTCGATGGATGATTAAAACTTGTTCGGGTGAATCGAGAAATTCAATTGCGCCTTCGATGAGCACGCGTTGAGTCGTACGCCAGCGTAAAAACTGTTTATAAAAATTTAGCACCGAATCATTGTCTTCGACCTGTGCAGCGACATTATGGCGACGATGTTCGTCGGCCACGGGTAGCCAGCTATCATGACTTGAAAAACCGGCATGGGGCTGGTCATCGTTCCAAGCTATTGGCGTGCGGCAACCGTCACGACCTTTAAATTCTGGCCAGAATTCAATGCCAAAAGGGTCTTGTAGCTGGTGTTGTTGAATATTCGCTTCAGTGAAACCAAGCTCTTCACCTTGATAGACACATAGGGTGCCACGCAGCGAGGCGGCAAGCGCTAACGCCATTTTAGCAAACTGCGTGTTGTGTATGCCATCGCCCCACCGACTGACGACTCGAATTACGTCATGATTACTTACCGCCCAACAAGGCCAGCCTTCACCGATAACAGACTCAAGTGAGTTGACCGTTTTACGAACATGTTCGGCTGAGAACTCGTCAGCCAATAACTCAAAGTTGTAGCCCATGTGCAGTCGTTGATCACCTTGAGTGTATTCAGATAAAGTCTTTAGCGAATCTTCTGAATTGATCTCACCGAGCGCGACGGTTCCAGGGTAATTATCTAATAAGCTACGTACCTCTTCGAGAAAGCCCAAGTTTTCGTCTTGAGTATTATCGAAATAATGATATTGAGCGGCATATGGGTTTTCCGGCGAAAAGCCTCGGCCGGTGCGTTCTTCAAGCGGTTTGAATGGGTTATCGCGTAGCAACTTGTCGTGATAACAAAAGTTGATTGCATCAAGTCGAAAACCATCAACTCCTCGTTTCAGCCAAAATTCTATTTCTTCAAGAATCTGTGCACGAAGCTCATCGCAATGAAAATTCAGATCTGGTTGAGAGGATAAAAAATTATGCAGATAGTATTGACCGCGTTTTTCGTCCCACTGCCAGGCACTACCACCAAAGATCGCTATCCAATTATTTGGCGCAGAGCCATCCGGTTTTGCATCGGCCCAAACGTACCAATCAGACTTATCATTGGTTTTTGATTTTCGGCTTGTTTTAAACCATTGGTGCTGATCAGAGGTGTGGCTTAATACTTGATCAATCATTATCTTGATGCCACGTATCTTCGCCTGAGCGACTAATTCGTCGAAGTCGCTTAGTGTTCCAAAGATAGGGTCGACGTCTCGGTAGTCGCTGATATCGTAACCAAAGTCGTTCATCGGCGATTTGAAAAACGGCGAAACCCACAGAGCGTCGACGCCTAGGTCGCTGATGTAATCGAGCTTACTGATCACTCCTTGCAAGTCACCGATGCCATCCTCGTTGGTATCGCAGAAGCTACGAGGATAAACTTGGTAAATCACCGCACCACGCCACCAATCGAGTGAGTGGTCTGAGTCGTGTTGGCCGTCGTCTTTAGCTTGTACTAGCTTGAGTTTTAAATTTGTCGCTTGAGTCACTTCTGATTCACTACTTAATATTAGATCGTTGATATGACCAAATGGCGCGAAACTATGTTTACCAACTATGTTTATCATGGTTACCAACTTTGGCTACCATAGTGTGTCTTACAACATACTAATAGTTTTTGCTTAGAATCGCTGCTATGCACTTTACCTCAATGCATTATTGCCATTTGGGCGGAACTGCTATCACGGTTACCTGACAATCTTAAAGTGAGTCGATGTAAATTTGCAGTCACTCGAGCTATGAATACGTATGCACAGGTGCGCGAGCGGTATGAATACGTATGTAGTTGCTAACGTCGTCGATCGGGCTTGAAATACGATGAGTGACACGGCTAGCCAGACAATTACTTACACAGTAATTTATAAGTTGCTAGGCCGTTGATGGTATCGATTAAGGTGATTTTTATGCGCATTACTTTTATGTGCTCTACTTTTTATACGCACTACTTAAGGTTAGATTTTTATTATGTTCAAGTACTTCAAAGTGGCGGTTTTTCTACTTACGATTTTACTCAGCGTTGTCTCCGTTCAGTCCGCTTATGCGAATCTGTCTGTGGACAGAGTCGAGCCACCATTTTGGTGGTCGAATATGGCGCAGTCTAATTTGCAATTGATGGTTTACGGTCAAGGTTTGTCCGATGTTCAAGTTGAGTCATCGACACAGATGGTGACGGTGCGAAAAGTAACCGCTGCGGAAAACCCGAATTATGTCTTTGTCGATCTAGAGATATCCAGTCAATTTAAGGCTGACTTAATCGAGCTGACCTTTATCGGGCAGAGCGGTCGGTCACAGGTCTATCCCTACCAGATCAAACCGCGCGAGGCAGGCTCACGCCAACGCGTAGGTTTTTCGTCTAAAGACGTTATTTACTTGGTCACCCCTGATCGCTTCGCCAACGGTGATATATCAAACGACAACGTAGATGGCCTAACAGAGCTAAGCGACCGCAGTAAACCGGGTGGGCGCCATGGTGGTGATTTGGCTGGGCTGTCGGATAATCTCGAGTATTTGGCAGAACTAGGAATTACCAAGGTTTGGTTGAATCCATTGCAACAAAATAACGAGCCACAATATTCATACCACGGATACTCGATTAGTGATCTTTATCAGATCGATGCGCGTTATGGTGGTAATCAGGCATTGATTGAGTTTTCACAGCAAGCGCAGGATCTCGGGATTGGTTTAATCATGGACACGATTCCGAATCATATTGGTGTCAACCATTGGTGGATGAACGATTTACCAAGCTCTGACTGGATCAATAATGATGGCAAGTTTAGTCAAACATCGCATAGTCATGAGGCTATTCAAGACCCGTACAGTTCTGAGCAAGACCGTGTTGAGTTTAATGACGGTTGGTTTGTGCCGACCATGCCGGATCTAAACCAGCGCAATCCTTATTTAGCTAATTACTTAATTCAAAATAATATCTGGTGGATAGAGTTTGCTGGCTTAGTCGGCTTGCGGGTTGATACCTTGCCCTATGCTGATAAGCATTTCACCACTGAATTTAATGCTCGTATCTTGGCCGAATACCCAAACCTTAATATTGTCGGTGAGGAGTGGACAACCAATCCCGCCGTAGTTTCATACTGGCAAAGCGGTAAGTTGAACCAAGACGGTTATGACGGTGGAGTGCCAAGTTTAATGGATTTTCCGCTACAAGAGGCCTTAGTCCTTGCATTAACTGAGCCGGAGAATAAACAAGATCGTAACGGTTTACGGCGCTTGCACACGCTCCTCGCCAATGATTTTCAATACCCGGATGCCAATAATTTAGTTGTGATTGGCGACAATCATGATATGAGCCGTTTGCACACGCAGCTGAATGATGATGCGGCGCTAACCAAAATGGCACTCACCTTTTTGATGACTACTCGGGGTATCCCTCAATTGTTTTACGGTACCGAAATTTTGATGAGCAACACGGGGACAGAAGACCACGGCATTATTCGATCTGATTTCCCTGGCGGCTGGAGTGGTGATAAAAGTAATGCTAAGACAGGCGAGGGTCTGTCGGTCGACGCATTAGAAATGCAGGCTTACCTGCGAACACTATTAAATTGGCGCAAGGCTGCCCCTGCGATCCACCATGGCAAACTAATGCACTATCTACCCAAGGATGGCGTCTATACTTTTTTCCGCTATCTAGACGATGTTGGGGGGGCAGGCGATAGCGTGGTAATGGTGATTATGAATAATAATCAGTCGGCCGTGAGCCTCGATTTGTCACGCTTTGCCGAGCGCATCAAGGGTAAGCAAACAATGCTGAATGTGATTACTAAAGAATCGTCGTCGATCTCGAAACCCTTGTCGTTACCGGCTAAGTCAGCGCAAGTATTCGAATTAAACTAGAATACCCTGATTCTGGTGGGTGGTTATGTAGGATACCGAGGTAGTAAAAACTGAAATAGGCATGGCTAGTAATTATAAAATACTCATTCTTGGCGGTGGCACAGCGGGTTGGATGGCGGCAAATTTATTCGCTAAGAACTGCGCTGGGACAATGGTCAATGGCCGACGCATTGAGATAAATGTGGTCGAATCAGCCGAGATCGGCATAGTCGGTGTCGGCGAGGGATCAACACCTCAACTCAAGGCGCTGTTCGATCACTTAGAGATTGCTGAGTCAGACTGGATGCCGAAATGCAACGCAACGTATAAAAACGGAATAAGCTTTAAAGGCTGGTCTGGAAAAAAGGGCTTTGAAGAATATTTTCATCCGTTTCCAGCCAAGACCGATCGTGATACCGCGCAAGCGTTTGTTTACAATAGCTACCTTCGTCGACACAACATTGATGTTGAGGTGCAGCCGAATAAATTTTTCTTGCCGGCCTATTTAGCCGCCTCAAAGCTTGGTCCTAAGCCTGATCGAAATTTTCCGTTTGCAGTGAGTTATGGATATCACTTCGATGCCTACCTTGTTGGAGAAGTGCTCAAAGAAAACGCGATCAAGTTAGGTGTGCGTCACATTCAAGCAACCATTGATGACGTTATCGTTGACCCGACTGGCAACATCCAAAGCCTAAAGAGTAGCGATGGGCAGCAGCATCAAGCTGATTTTTTTGTCGACTGTTCAGGCTTTGCTGGCCTGTTAATTGGTAAGGCATTGAAGGTGCCGTTTAACAGTTTTGCCGAAAACCTATTTAATGATTCGGCGGTAGTTATGCCAACTGGCGATAGAGTTATGCCAACTGGCGATAGAGTTATGCCAACTGGAGATAGTCAGCAGGTGGCATCACAAACGACCGCAGTGGCAATGAATGCCGGCTGGGTTTGGAACATTCCGCTTACCAATCGCACTGGAAACGGCTACGTCTACAGTAGCGGTCATATCGATTCAGATGCGGCCGAAACCGAGCTGCGGGCTAGTCTCGGGCTGCTAGATTCCGAGGTGCAAGCACGGCATTTGAAAATGAGAGTTGGTCAGCGACAGCAGCATTGGGCTGGCAATTGTCTCGCGGTTGGTCTGTCTCAGGGCTTTATCGAGCCGCTTGAAGCAACCGCGCTGCACCTCGCACAAGACACTATTCAAGGATTCATTAGCCTGTTTAATGCTGGCAAGCTCTCCGATTCAGATAAAGCCGAGTTTAATCAGTCAATCAGCGCAAAATTCGAGGGTATTCGCGATTACATCGTCTGTCACTACAAGGTTAATTCTAGAGCTGATCGCGTAAACGCAGGCCAGCACTACTGGCGTGACTGTGCTAACAACAATACCCTATCGCCGTCGTTGCAATCGTTGCTTAACGTCTGGAATGCAGGTGAAGATATATCACTTGAAATCGAGCGCCAAGGAATAGGGCGCTATTACCCGGTGATCTCATGGCATTGTTTGTTGTCTGGTTATGGTGTTTTTCCAAGCACTGAACGATTAATAAGTGATGACAGTCGTTCGCAAAGGTTTAACATGGCTGAGGTGGTTGAGTTCAATCGCTGTTGCGCTTTGAATTTCAAGCCTCACCATCAGCAGCTCAGCCATTTATAACGCTGGTAGCCCAGTTTTATAAGTGTTTCATGCGCCATTACGCAGGCGCACTAAAGCTAACTCTCTACGTTCAGTTACATCTTAAAGTTATGTTAGTTATGAATGAATACGTATGTAATAAGAATGCAGTGCTTTTGAATACGTATGCACCTTATATCCACCCAATAGGGCTTCAAATACCATGTACTTGACAAGAATACCTAATTAAATACGAGGAGAAGCATGAGACAGTCAAAATTTAATCGCGCCACACAGAAGCGCGTAGTAAGACCTCTATCAGAAAACACCATGGCTTTTAGAAAAACCGTCCTTTCCACTTGCGTCGCTGCGGCTATCGCTAGTACAGCAGCGCCGACTTACGCACAAGTCGACGATGTGGTTTTAGAAGAAGTTGTGGTGACGGCTACTGGTTACCGTAAGTCGATCATCGACTCAATTGATGCAAAACGCTATTCGTCATCGGTAGTTGAGTCCATCTCGGCCGAAGATATTGGTAAATTACCTGATTCAAGCATCGCCGACTCGATTGCTCGTTTGCCTGGCTTGGCGGCGCAGCGCTTAGACGGTCGTGCTAGCTCAATTTCAGTCCGAGGCTTCAACGAAGACTTCTCAACGACAACCTTCAATGGCCGCGAGCAAGTATCTATCGACGATAACCGTGGTGTTCAGTTCGACGTCTACCCATCAGAAATCATGTCCGGTGTCACGGTTTATAAAACGCCAAATGCATCGATTGTTAATCAGGGGATTGCTGGCACGATTGACCTACAGACGGTTCGCCCGTTAGATATCGACGAGCGTGTTCTGCAATTGAATGTATCGGTTGAGCAAAACGATCTAAGTAAGTTGAATGCCGATGGCGAAGACACCGGCTATCGTGGCACACTCTCCTTTGTCGACAAATTTGCTGACGACACTATAGGTGTTGCACTGGCAATCGCGACACTAGAGTCGCCGAATCAAGAAGAGCGTTGGAATGCATGGGGTTATGCAGGCGACGGCCAAGGCAATAGTGTTTTAGGTGGAGCAAAGCCATTTGTTCGTTCCTCGAACTTGCAACGTGACACGGTGATGGCGGTAGTGGAATACGCTCCGAACGATCGTCTAGTTTTGACCGCTGACGCATTGCATATCGACTTCCTGGATGAAAAAATTCTGCGAGGCATTGAAATTCCGGGCGCCTTTGGCGGCGGCTTCGGTGTCTCGACTGACATAGCTACGGCGGCTGATGGCTTCGTAACCAGCGGCACGTTTAATAATGTACAAGGTGTTATTCGTAACGACTTTGAGCAGCGTGATGCGAAGTTAACTAACTTTGGACTAAATCTTCAATACGCAATCAATGACACGGTGACTCTAGAATTAGACGCCAGTTCATCAAAAGCGGATCGTACAGTAAACAGTTTAGAAAGCTACTCGGGTACTGGACGAGGTACTGGCGTAGGTGCATCGGATAATATTGGTTTCTCTCAAGATGGCGACCAGTTCGGAGTGAATTTTGATTCGAACTTGAACTACGCTGACCCAAATCTAATTCAATTAGGTGGCCCACTAAGTTGGGGTAACGGTTCAACGGTTGCGTCAAACGGACAAGATGGTTTCATTAATATTCCTGAAATCGACGATGAGCTAAGTGCTTTCAAGGCGGTGGTTAGCAAGAACTTTGACCAAGGCTTATTTACCAATGTGTCGGCAGGCGTTAATTACGCTGATCGAACTAAGTCGAAGCAAGACAATGGTTTCTTCTTAACATTGAAGGAATTCCCTGACCGCATTGGTGTTCCTGACGAGTTTCGTGTAGCAGATACCTCGCTTGACTTCTTAGGCTTAGGTAGCATCCAGTCATACGATTCTTTTGCACTTCTGAATTCTGGTGCTTACATACTAACCGATGAAAACCAAACCAGTAATAATCGTGCGATTAACACCTGGAGTGTGACCGAAAAAATAACCACCGTATTTGTAAAAGGTGATTTCGAAACTGAACTGGGTGGCAAATTAGTGACTGGTAATGTTGGCGTTCAATACGTAGATACCGACCAAAGCTCAATCGGCAATGCGGTCACCAACGTCGATGGTTTTGTCAATGCTCAACGAGTTAATGGCGGTGCTAGTTTTAGCGATGTGTTACCAAGCCTGAACCTATCTATTGGCTTGACCGACAATCAGAAGCTCCGCTTTGGTCTAGCTCGAACATTGTCACGTTCGCGCATGGATCGAATGAATGCGGGCTTTGGCTTTACCTTCGACGCGGTCGCAAACGCGGTAGGCGCGCCTCCCTTTGGTGCAACCGGTGGTAACCCAGAACTCCGCCCGAATGAAGCTGATCAGGTCGATTTTAGCTATGAGTATTACTTCAGTGACGACGGTTACATATCTGCCGCCTATTTCTACAAAGACCTACGCACATGGCAAGAACAAGTTATCACGCCAGGTGATTTTACCGGGGTGCAAGCGCCTGGCTTCACCGGCACGGTTAACTCAACACAAGGTTTCTTAACCGCGTGGACTGACACCACTACCGGTAGTATCGACGGCTTTGAATTAACCGGAGTGCTGCCAGGTCGGTTAATCTCACCAGTGCTAGATGGTTTTGGCATTAGTGTTAGCGGCTCTTTCTTGGACAGTAGCTTAGATTCAGCCTCAGATAACAGTCCGATTGTAGTTCCAGGTTTGTCGGAACAAATTGTTAACGCAACGGTTTTCTATGAAAAATCTGGCTTTCAAGCACGGGTAAGTGTTCGTGATCGTGACGATTTCTTAGGCGAGCGTTTCGGCACCTCGTTTACTCGAAATTTCACCACTGTTATCGGCGCAACCCTCTGGGATGCTCAAGTAAGTTATGACTTTGGCGAAGCAGGTTTTGAAAGCTTGGATGGTTTAGCGGTTAGTTTTCAAGCTCAAAACTTGTCTGACGAACCCTACATCACGGTTGACGGCAGCGGCAATGTTCAAGACTTTCAACGTTTTGGCAGAACCTTCTTGTTGAACGCTCGCTATAAGTTCTAAGTCTTTACTAAGGTATCTACTTAGTTAAGTAGAATGAAAAGCCCCTGTAAGCTATGTTTGCAGGGGCTTTTTAGTGTCTAAATTAGCGCCTAAATTTTGAGTATTTTATTCCACAGCCAATAATGAACAATACGATCAAACGAATAGCCATTGTAGGCGGCGGTACAGCCGGTTGGATTGCCGCTGCGTTACTTGTACGCCTGCTGGGTAAAAACCTAGAAATAACACTTATTGAATCAGAGGCAATCGGTACAGTCGGCGTTGGTGAGGCGACCATTCCGCCAATCCAAGCTCTAAATCAAGCGCTTGGTATAGACGAAGCCGATTTTATCCGACAAACCAACGCCACGATCAAGTTAGGCATCCAGTTTGAAAATTGGAACCGAGCCGGCGACTCGTATATGCACGCCTTTGGCGACATCGGCAAGGGCCTCGCCTTGTGTGGGTTTGAGCAATTATGGTTACGTGGCCTAGAGACCGGAGTCAGTACCGATTTCTGGGACTATTCGCTAAACTACCAAGCGGCTAAGCAGGGTCGCTTTGCCAAATTTGATAGCATCCCCAATACCGGTATGAATGGCCTCGTCTATGCATATCATTTTGACGCCGGTCTTTACGCCAATTATTTACGGCGCTATAGCGAGCAAGCAGGGGTAAAGCGCGTTGAAGGCTTAATTGACGCGGTCAACTTAAGCCCGCACGATGGAGCGATCGAGACCCTAGCCCTGCAAGATAAGAGCTTGATATCAGCCGACTTATTCATTGATTGCTCTGGTTTCAGAGGCTTGCTAATTAATCAAGCATTAGGCGTAAAGTATCAAGATTGGTCTCACTGGCTGCCTGCTGATAGTGCGGTAGCGGTGCAATCTGAATCGGTTAACCCAGCAGTGCCTTATACTCGATCGATTGCGCACGAGGCTGGCTGGCAATGGCAAATACCGTTGCAGAATCGGGTTGGCAATGGGCTTGTGTTTAGTAGTCAGTACATGACTGATCAAACCGCCACCGAGCTACTATTGCAGAACATTGACGGAGCAGTTCGAACGGGCCCACGGGTGATCAAATTTAAAACAGGGCGACGTGAAAAAGCGTGGCACAAAAACTGTATTTCGCTCGGCCTAGCGTCTGGTTTTTTAGAGCCACTTGAATCGACCAGCATTCATATGGTCCAAACTGCGGTTACTCGACTGATAAAAATGTTTCCACATAAGGGCATTAAGGTGGCCGAGATTGATGAGTACAATCGTCAGACTAAAGATGAGATGGAGCATATTAGAGACTTCATTATCTTGCACTATGCCGCCAATCAACGACCAGAGCCTTTTTGGAGAGCGTGCTCCGAGATGCCAATACCTGAGTCGTTGTCGAACAAGATCAGTCTTTTCAAACAGGCGGGCAAAACTGCCAACGTTAGCGACGCATTGTTTAGCGATGTGGCCTGGCAACAAGTGATGATTGGCCAAGGTTTAGTGCCTGAGGATTATCACCCGCTAGCCAATTCGATTAGCCTGACACAACTGTCTGAGTTTCATGGCAACATTAAAACGGTTATCAATCAGGTAGTCAGTAAGTTGCCGACGCATCAGTCTTTTATTGATTCGCTTGCTGCTAAGGAGGATTAGCTGGTTTGCTAATGGCATGAATACGTATGTAGCTCGTTGTGTGTACCTTTTGCCAAGCAATATACTAAGAGACATCTGATTGTTTGAAAAATAATAAAAACTATAAATAAGGAGTAGCTCAATGGGTTCAACATTGCGTCAAAAACCGGAGCTAAATTTTTGGCAAATCTGGAACATGTGCTTCGGCTTTCTTGGCATTCAATTCGGCTTTGCCCTACAGAATTCAAACGTCAGCCGCATCTTTCAGACGCTCGGCGCCGACATGGCAATGATTCCAATGTTGTTTATAGCGGCGCCATTAACGGGTTTGATCGTGCAGCCTTTGATTGGTCATTTTAGTGACAGAACCTGGACCAAGATGGGTCGTCGTCGGCCCTACTTCTTTTGGGGGGCAATATTAACCACCGCGTCACTGGTCTTTATGCCAAGCTCGCCAACCCTGTGGGTGGCGGCGATAATGCTCTGGGTAATGGATGCCAGTATCAATCTGACGATGGAGCCGTTTAGAGCTTTCGTTGGCGACATGCTACCCAGTAAGCAACGGACTTTTGGTTACGTGATGCAAACCTTTTTTATCGGTGTTGGAGCCGTAGTCGCATCGATGTTGCCGTGGATCTTTACCAATTTTCTTGGTGTCGATAATACCGCCGCCGACGGCCTAATACCGGATTCAGTACGGTATTCATTTTATCTCGGTGCCGCCGCTGTAGCGTTAACGGTCGGCTGGACGATTATCCGCACAAAGGAGTATAGCCCGCAGCAACTGGCCTCTTTTGAAGAGCCAGAAAATGCAAGTTTTGCCGCCGCAGAGCAAGCTGTGTTGGCTGGCCAGCCGGTTTTCTCCAGCACGTGGTCGATTATTTGGACTGCAGCGGGCTTGTTAGTAAGCCTCGCTATTTACCTTGGTGGCTGGGATTATCAGCTTTATATTCTTAGTGGTGGCGTGACGGTGGTTGGCTTATTACAGTTTTACGCCTCATCGAAAGAGAAGAGTGGTGATAAAAACACTTTCTATGAGGCATGTCGTAGCGTCGTATTGATGCCGAAAACCATGCGCCAGTTAGCAGTGGTGCAGTTCTTTTCGTGGTTTCCATTATTTGCTATGTGGATCTACACAACACCAGCAGTAACCAGTGTGCACTTCGCTAGCTCCGATGTAACCAGCGAGGCCTATAATGAGGGTGCTAACTGGGTAGGGGTATTATTCGGCGCATACAATGGCTTTTCGATTATTGCCGCTTTACTGATCCCGATAGTAGTTCGACGTATTGGTCTGAAAGGAACCCACTCCATCAACCTTTTGATTGGCGCCGCAGGTTTAGCATCGATGATGGTATTTAAGGATCCGATGATGTTACTGCTGTCTATGCTTGGTGTTGGCTTTGCCTGGGCCTCGATTTTATCGGTACCCTACGCAGTACTTTCTGACTCGGTGCCGTCGGAAAACATGGGCCTTTATATGGGCGTGTTTAACTTTTTCATTGTCATACCGCAATTGGTAGCGGCCAGCTTACTTGGTTTAGCGTTGAAGTATTTGTTTGCTGGAGAAGCAATTTACATACTAGGCTTAGCCGCTGGTTTTTGGGTCTTAGCCGCGATTGTGATGATGTTTGTAAAGCATCAAACCGAGGTCTAATGTCGCGCTCGTAGACCTTGTTGATCGATTAAATAAGTGACTATAAATTGGCTGTAATGACTGAAGTCGCGACGGTTTAAGTCGCGACATAAGAGTCTCAACCAGCGTCAGCGTTTATAAGAGTCTCAACCAGCGTCAGCGTTTATAAGAGTCTCAACCAGCGTTAGCGTTTATAAGAGTCTCAACCAGCGTCAGCGTCAAAAAGAGTCTCAACCAGCGTTAGTGCCAGCGCCACAAGAGTCGCGGACTATTAGCTTGGTTGGCAATAAAACCGACTGCACAGGTTCTTCGTTTATCGAGCGAATAACACTGTCAACCAATTCCTTTCCAGCCTCGAAAGTGTCTTGGCGGATTGTAGAGAGTGCCGGTGAAAGGTGTTCGGCGGTAGGGATATCATCAAAACCGACAATTGCTTTATCCAGTGGCACTCGAATACCTCGCTGGCGTAATGCTTTTATTGCGCCAATTGCAATCAGGTCACTGGCACAGAAAATACCTGAAAATTCTACGCCACTATCAAGTAATTCATTGGCCGCTTTGTAGCCGCTTTCTTCAGAGAAATTTGCCCGAAAGTGAAGTGGCTCTTGCACCTTAATTGAGTGTTTCTCATGAGCTCGTCGATAACCCGCGTAGCGGTCTCTGAGTTCTGGGTCGTCTTTTGATTCGTTACCTAAAAAGGCAATGTTTTTATGCCCGAGTGTTAGTAAGTGATCGGCCGCTAGAAACCCGCCTTGTTCGTTGTCGCAACCAACGAATAGCCCAGGTTGGTTTTCAATCACCGGCCCCCAGGTAACAAAATGAGCACCGGCTTCATCCAATTTCGAGATGCGCTTTATATAGCTAGTGTAATCGCCATAGCCTAAAAATATGATGCCGTCAGCTTTGTTAGCATCTTCATACTCGGCGTTCCAGTCATCACTCAATTGTTGAAATGAAATAAGCAGGTCATAACCTTGATTTGCGGTTGCGCGAGTGATGCTGCCAAGCATGGATAAAAAGAACGGGTTGATAAAAGCTTGGCTTTCACCAGATGACTCTTCAAATAAAAGCAGGGCAAGCGTGTTGGTCGTTTGCGAGCGCAAATTTCTGGCGTTCACATCAACTTTATAATTCAGTTCGCGAGCAATTTTTTGAACTCGCTGGCGTGTTTCCAAGCTGACTAAGGGGCTGTCGCGCAGCGCACGCGAGACAGTAGGTTGGGAAACCCCAGCCAAGTGTGCTATATCGACCGAGGTCGGTTTGTTCTTGCCTTTCATTTTTTTAGCCCTTATGTAAATTTATTACATTAACTGTTTTTAGTCACTTGTTTATTAGCTATCATGTGACTATTCTCACTTTTGGAGATGGCGTATTTAGTACTTCAGCAATAGCTGAATTATTACATAAACCAAACAAAGAGGAGCGGCTGAATGTTACGAAGTTTGTATCCTGATGCCTAAGGAGAAGGCCGAGGCAGACTATTTATACTGCTCAGTGCTTTACTAAAAACTAATAAACATAAGAGATCAAATCATGGCTCAAGCCCCAATGTCATCACCCGGTTCATCCCCCCAAGCTGCATCACCGTCTGATGGCAAAAACTACACCATTCCTCTGATTATTCTTACTTCACTATTTTTTATGTGGGGATTTTTAACCGTGCTAAACGACGTTCTCATACCTTATTTGAAAAACGTCTTTGAATTAAACTACACGCAAGCACTGTTGATTCAATTTTGTTTCTTTGCGGCCTATGGCGTTTGCTCGATCCCCGCCGGAGGTATTGTCAAGAGGCTTGGTTACCAGCGAGGTATTGTAGTAGGTCTAAGCATCGCAGCGGCTGGCTGCTTTATGTTTATTCTCGCTGCTAACTTGCTGTTGTACCCGGTTTTTCTTGGCGCGTTGTTCGTGTTGGCGGCCGGCATAACTCTATTGCAGGTTTCGGCCAATCCATATGTCGCTCTGCTCGGGCCATCTGAGACGGCTCCACGACGCTTAACACTAACTCAAGCATTTAACTCAGCGGGAGCATACCTAGGCCCAATTATTGGCGCTGCACTGATTCTCGGAGCTGTGGCTGATTCGGCCTCAGGCGCCGACGCTGTAAAGATGCCCTATGCACGCTTAGGCATGGCCTTGTTAGTATTAGCGGTGATCTTTATCTTCGTTAAACTGCCTAAAATTGATGAACCCGGAGCCGACAAAGGTAGTTATGGCGACGCGTTACAGTTCAAGCACCTAATTCTTGGTGTAATAGCAATCTTCGTTTACGTTGGCGCAGAAGTGTCAATCGGCAGCTTGATCATTAGCTTCTTGGGTGAGTCGCACATTGCTGGCATGGGCGAAGAGGAAGCGGCTAAATATGTTGCCAACTACTGGGGTTTAGCGCTAATCGGTCGCTTTATCGGGGTTGGCTTGATGTTTTACGTAGCGGGTAACATCATGCTAATGATCAACGGTTTAGCGGCGATTATTTTGCTGGCAGTGGTGATTACTACCGGCGGTGATTCAGCGTGGATGGCATTGATTGCAGTTGGCTTTTTTAATTCACTGATGTTCCCAACTATTTTTAGCCTAGCGATCGCTAAACTAGGCCCTCTAGCTAGCCGAGGCTCGGGCTTGTTGTGCACCGCGATTATTGGTGGTGCGTTTATCCCGTTATTACAAGGGGTTGTTGCCGACTCGGTTAATCTGCAAATATCCTTCGTGATTCCGATGGTTTGCTATGCCTACATAGCCTTCTATGGTTTTAAAGGCTGGAAGCCAAAAGGCCCAGGCCTCTAATAGGGTTGCGGTTTATTGCAGGCCAAATTTTGATATAAAAAAAGCCCTGACAGATTGTTCTGTCAGGGCTTTTTTAATTACGGAACTTTGTTTACCCTTGCTCGATAATTTTGCGGGCGAATACGCTAGCACCCAATAGCCCTGGGTTTTTATGAGTGATCAGCCAGGTCGGTAAATCGGCCATTAAATGGCTATGTCTTCCCTTATTTTCGAATCCTTTCCTGAAGCGACTTGCCGCTAACTGATCAGGGTAGCGTTGGCATATTCCGCCACCGATAAACACACCGTTGTAGGCTCCTAGCGCTAATGCGATATCGCCAGCAACTTGGCCGAGCATTTCGAAGAAAAGGTCGAAGGTCTCTTCGCAAATAGGGTCGGTTTTGTTGATCCCTGCGACCGCAATATCAGCGGCGATAAGACCAGGGTTGTCTTGTCCGTGAATGGCGCATAACGCCTCGTGAATATTCACCAGACCTGGGCCAGACAATAGCCGTTCGCGCGAGATGCGATCATCAAACTTCTGATGAAGGTGGCTCAAGATTTCTCCCTGCAGCTGGTTCTCTGGTGAAAATCCGGCGTGACCGCCTTCGGTAACCAGCGGTATTAATTTGTTATCACGGCGCAATAATCCAGACATTCCTAAGCCGCTGCCAGGGCCAAGTGCGCCGACTGTATAGTCGCCATCAGGCAATGGCTGCCAATCGCCACCGATATTAATTACATCGTTTTCAGAAAGGCTGCTTAAGCTGTATGAAATTGCTTCCCAGTCATTGAGTAGGCTAACGTGTTCTATGTTGTAGCGTTCACGTAAATCGGCACAATCAATCGACCAATGGCTGTTTGGGAACACCACCTTTTCATTTTTAATCGGCCCAGCAACAGCTAAGGCGATAGCGCCTAGTTGCTTGATATTGTGTGAGCTCAAATACCTATCTATGGCATCGCTTACATGCTCAAATTCAGCGGCCTCTAGCGTTTGCGCAGAGCTAAAATATTGAGGTGCGTCAGTGCTTAAGGCAAAGCGGGCATTAGTTCCGCCAATGTCTGCGATCAAGATTAGATGGTCATTCATGCTAGTGCTCGGTTGATAAACTCGGTTGTTGAAACTCGGTTGCTAAAACTCAGTTGATCGATAAGTGTGGTGATATGATCAATAGTGAACTGTTGAGTGATGTAGGCTTAAAGTTATGTCTATTTTAAAGGCTCTTCAACTCACTTTGGCGCTTTTTCGGCATATCAACCAGCTTTTCATTATTTTGCTGCAGAGCTGACTAAGTTGAGCCGTTTAATCGTGGGTAAAGCGAATAAAGTCATAATCAGTTTGTAATAATCTAACATTTTACATAAAATATGTAAATAAATTACATAATCGTACCGAGAGATGAGACCCAGCATTTCGACGGTCGGTATAAAGAGAGGAGCTTCGATGCTTAATATATGCAATATCGTAATCGTTGGTGGTGAAGGCGATTTGGCCTTTCGTAAACTTTATCCAGCGCTTTACAGTCTACATAAAGAAAACTTATTGGCCGATAGCACTAAGATCGTCGGCTTTGGACGAGGCAAATACAGCTATGAAGACTTTCTCAATAACATGCGAAAGTGGACCGAAGAAAGTGACTATGTAAAATCGGTCGAAGATGAAAATTGGGATTCTTTCTCTAAACGCATCATGCATTTCGACGGTGACGCTACCTCAGCGAAAGACATAAAGCGGCTACAAAAAAGTATGGGGCCTGAAGAGATTGTTTTTTACCTCTCTACACCGCCGTCAATTTTTGCCCCGATCTGCAAAGCCATGGGCGAAGCCGGTGTGGTGACGGCCAGTACCCGCCTTGTGGTTGAGAAGCCTTTGGGTGAATCATTGGCATCGTTTAATGTAATTAACGACACTCTATTTGAAACATTTGAAGAGCACCAAATCTATCGAATCGATCATTATCTTGGTAAAGAAACGGTACAGAATTTACTCGCGCTACGATTCGCAAATATCTTTTTTGAGCCGCTTTGGAATCGCAGCTATATAGACCATGTTCAAATAACCGTTGCTGAGAGTGTTGGCGCCGGTGGGCGCTGGAATTATTACGATGAGTCTGGTGCCTTGCGTGACATGGTGCAAAACCATCTATTGCAGCTAGTTTGTATGGTGGCGATGGAGTTTCCCGCGCGTAATGAGGCCGATGATATTCGCGATGAAAAGCTCAAGGTTATTCGTTGCTTGAAGCCGATTGATGCCTCTAACGTGCAGACCCATACGGTGCGCGGGCAGTACACGCGGGGCTCAGTTAAGAACAAATTAGTGCCTGGCTATATCGAGGAAAAGGACGCCAAAGAGTCTTCCAAAACCGAAACCTTTGTCGCCATTAAAGCCGAGATTGAAAATAACCGCTGGCAGGGTGTGCCGTTTTATTTGCGCACCGGTAAGCGCATGTCTGAGCGATACTCTGAAATCGTGATTCAGTTTAAGCCGGTAATTTTTAAGTTTATCGACATTAATCCAAACGCCTTGAATAGCAATCAATTGGTGATTCGACTGCAGCCAAATGAAGGCATCGAAATGAAGATGATGAACAAGGTTCCGGGTTTGAATGAAAGCATGGACTTACAAAATGTCGGCCTTAATCTTTCCTTTGAAGAGGCTTTTGAAGATCACCGTAGCCCAAGTGCGTATGAACGGCTTATATTAGACGTGACTCGCGGCGACCAGACTTTGTTTATGCGATCCGATGAACTGCGTGGCGCGTGGTCATGGGTTGACGGTATGGTTGACGGTTGGGAAGCAGTTAAACAAATGCCACAGAAATACAAGGCTGGCTCTACTGGCCCCGACGATGCACTGGGCCTGTTAATTAAAGACGGCCGTAAGTGGCAAGATTTCGAAGGGTAGGGTCTCATGAACTCAAATTATACTTTCCATCAAGGTGCTGATGCCCAAAGCTTAGCTGAACATTTGGCTGGCGAAGTTGCACAGCAAATTTTTAAAGCGATCAGCGAAAAAGGCTCAGCGGTGCTTGCGCTATCAGGTGGTTCAACACCCAAGCCATTGTTTGAGGCACTGGCAGAGCATGACATTGAGTGGGGTAAAGTAATTATTACCCTAGTTGACGAGCGTTGGGTCGATGAAGAGCACGCCTTATCTAATGCCGCATTTATGAAAACCTATTTGCTTGATAAGTTACCGGCCACGGTTCGATTCGTGCCTCTCTATCAGCAAGCTGACTCGGTTGAAGCGTCACTGCCATTTGTGATAGCCGACTATTTGCAAATCACCAACTCCACCGTCGACGCGCCAAGGTCGTTTGATATTGTAATTCTTGGTATGGGGGGTGACGGCCACACTGCGTCATTCTTCCCCGATGCCGAGAATATTGCTGAGCTAATAGACATCGATTCAACTCAAGCCTTATTAAGCTGTAATTCGCCAAGCACGCAGGTGGAGCGAGTCACTTGGAGCTTACCAGTATTACTGAATACCAACTTTCTGGCTTTGCATTTCACCGGTTTCGATAAGAGAGTGGTTTTTGAAACGGCTAGCGAGAACGGCGACGCCACATTGCTACCGATACGCAGTGTCTTGTTTCAAGACCGAGTTGCTTTGAATGTTTATTACGCGGACTAAAGCATAAATAGATGCTGTTAAAAATAAGCAGTTAAAACCTAAGCTGTTAAATTTATCAATTGCTAGAACTTAACCATCGCCAAAATTGAATTAATTATGAGTATTAAAGAAATTACCGATCGTATTATCGAACGAAGCAAAGATACCCGTGCAGAGTATCTGGCCATGATTGAGCAGATGCGCAACGCGCCACCGGCTCCAGATCGATTGTCATGCAGCAATTGGGCGCACGTTGTTGCCGCCGAATCGGCGGAGGATAAAAAGTCGATGCCAGCCGGGCAGGGCGCTAATATCGGCATTGTCACTGCGTATAACGACATGTTGTCAGCACACCAACCGTTTGCCCAATACCCGAATATCATTAAGCTGACGGCTCGCGATCTAGGCGCTACAGCGCAGGTTGCTGGCGGCGTTCCTGCCATGTGCGACGGCGTTACTCAAGGTCAGCCGGGTATGGAACTGAGCCTCTTTAGCCGCGACGTGATCGCGCTAGCGACCGCTGTTTCGCTAAGCCACGATGTCTACGATGGTGTGATGTGTCTCGGCGTGTGCGATAAAATCGTTCCAGGTTTGGTTATTGGTGCATTGCAGTTCGGGCACTTACCGGTGATGTTTGTACCAGCGGGCCCGATGCCATCGGGCATCCCGAATAAAGAGAAGGCACTTGCGCGGCAGAAATTTGCCACTGGCGAAATAGATAAAGCCAAGTTGCTAGAAAGTGAGTCAGCGTCATATCACAGCCCCGGAACCTGTACTTTTTACGGCACCGCCAACACCAATCAAACATTAATGGAAGCGTTAGGCTTGCAGCTGGCTGGAACCTCTTTTGTTAACCCTGGTACCTTGTTGCGAACTGAGCTAACAAGAGAATCTGTGCGTAAGTTGCTTGACCAAACATCTAAGGGCTCTAACTATCGCCCGTTAGCCGAAGTGATAACTGAAAAATCAATGGTCAACGCCATGGTGATGATGATGACCACCGGTGGTTCAACTAATTTGACCTTACATTTGATCGCCATGGCGGCGGCCGCTGGAATTCAAATTAACTGGCAAGATATGGATGATATTTCTCGTATGACGCCACTGTTAGCCAACGTTTACCCGAATGGCCAAGCCGATGTAAATCACTTCGAGCAAGCCGGAGGATTACCTTATCTAGTTAATCAACTTCGCTCGGTGAACATGCTTAACGAAGATGTAGTCAATGTCATGGGCGAGGGCTTAGATGCCTATACCAGAAAGCCACAAATCGATGCCGATAGAAATATCTCCTGGGGCGAGCCAATTGTGGAGAGCGGTGATGACACAATATTAGCGACAACTTCGGCTCCATTTGCGGTTGAGGGCGGCATGCGAATTGTTGACGGTAATCTCGGCACCGGCGTAGTGAAAATATCCGCGGTCGATAAGCAGTACCAAATAATTGAAGCGCCCTGCAAAATTTTCGATACCCAAGATGGATTAAAAGCGGCCTTTGAAGCGGGTGACTTAAACTCAGATCATGTTGCGGTTGTACGATTTCAAGGCCCAGCGGCGAATGGCATGCCAGAGCTGCATAAATTGACTCCCTACTTAGGTATTTTACAAGATAAAGGCTTCAAGGTTGCCTTGGTAACCGATGGTCGTATGTCAGGTGCCTCTGGCAAGGTACTCACCGCAATGCACGTTAGCCCTGAAGCTAAAAAAGGGGGAATGCTAGCCTATTTGCAAGAGGGCGATGTAGTGCGGGTTAATTGTCATACTGGCGAGCTTTGCACTCTGGTCAGCGAAGCCGAGTTAGCTAAACGTGAGCCGGCTGACGAGCCAAAAATACTACAAACCTTAGGCCGAGGTCTATTTGAAAAAATGCGTGCTGTGGTCGGCGATTCAACGCTTGGCGCATCGTTCATTAGTAAATAAGAAGGCAAAACAATGATAAAACAAAGCAGCCTAAAAAGTAATACACAGGAAATTAGCGTGAATAAGAAAATGTTAGTGAGCGAGATGTTAGACGGCCAAAAAGTAGTGCCGGTAGTGGTTATTGAAAATCAAGAGCAAGCCATGGGCCTAGCGCAAGCGCTATTAGATGGCGGCGTTAATGTGATCGAAATCACCTTGAGAAACGCCTATGGAATTAAAGCCATCGAGCTCATTAAGCAGCGTTTTCCTGACATGGTAGTACTCGCCGGAACGGTTAATTTGCCAGCGCAAATGGTCGCCGTAGTTAAAGCTGGTGTTGACGCGATCATTAGTCCAGGAATTACCGAAAGCCTCTTAAAAACTGCCAAGCAACAGGGCATTCCATACTTACCAGGCGTGGCCACGGCGTCAGATTTAATGCTTGCGATGGAATACGGCATACGTGAATGTAAGTTATTCCCGGCCACGGTGGTGGGCGGAATCAGCGCACTCAAA
>JAFMHC010000228.1 GCA_017854775.1 Gammaproteobacteria bacterium
CCAAAAAATCGACGCAATCAGCGATGAAATTTCTGCACAACGGGCAAATTATGAATCAGGAGCCGGCGATTACACCGCGGTTATTGATGGTGAGATTGCCATTCTCAAGCTTCGCGCTGAAATTGCTGCAGAGCAAGCCCGAGGCCAAGTCGCGGTCGCACAAATGAATGCATTATTGGTGACGCCATGAAATCTAAACACATAATTGGTCTGTTAATACTGACTCTCTTACTGTTTGCCTGCGAGGACGCTTCGCAGGGAGTTAATACTCACGCAAATCATGATGTTGAGCAGCCGCTGGCCGAATATACCTGCCCAATGCATCCGCATTACATTGCCACCGATCCTGACGGTTCCTGCCCAATCTGTGGCATGACGCTCGTTCCAGTTAACAATAATACGATCTCTAACCCTAAGGTCGCGAAAGACGATACCATTAGCGTGTCCGACGCGATGATCCAAACTATGGGGGTTCGAACCTCGTCTGCCGAAATTACCGAGTTCGGTCAGACGCTGCGCGCTTTTGGCACGGTTGAAGCGGACCAACGTCTGGAGAATGTCAGTGTATCTCGCCTCGAAGGTTGGATCGATGACCTCAGTGTGCGAGCCAAAGGCGATGCTGTGCGCAATGGAGACTTACTCTATCGTGTCTATAGCCCAGATTTACTTTCGGCCCAACGAGACTACCTAAGTGCATTGACCAGCGGCAATGTGAAGCGCGTTAAGTCAGTAAAACAACGGCTGCTTTCGATTGGCATGCAAGAGCAACCATTGCAGCAATTAACTCAACGCAAAACGGTTATTGATAAGGTGCCGGTGTACGCGGAGACCGATGGGATTGTGGCCGAGCTACACGTCAGAAACGGCGATTACCTTAAGCCCGGCACGCCAGTGTTGCGACTTCAGTCGTATAGCAAAGTCTGGGTAATCGCCAGTATTCCAGAGACCGATTTACCACTTATAGATCGTGGGATTTCCGCTAAACTTCGCTTCCCAAGTGCTCCCAAAGCACCGTCAGAAGGGAAGGTGGACTATATCTACCCAACCATCGATCCTAAAACAAGAACCGCAAAAGTGCGTATTGAATTAGACAATAGCGACGGCGACCTGCAACCTGGAGCCTATGCTGATATAACTTTAGGCTTTGCCAAGCAGGCGCGGCTTTCTATTGTTAGTGAAGCGATATTGCGCGATAGCAGGGGCGGTCATGTGATTCTAGCGCTTGGCGATGGCCGTTTTGGTACTCGTTCAGTGACTACTGGAATAACCGCCGAAGGCCGTACTGAAATACTTAGCGGTTTGGGCGTTGGCGATTTGGTTGTCTCCAGTGGCCAGTTTATGCTCGACAGCGAGGTAAATCTAAGAGAAGGTCTGTCAAAATTATCGGCTTCAGTTGCAGATTCAGCTCCGCTGGTTGACAGCACTATGAGCCGAACCGTGATGGTCGCAGAAGCATCGTTGTCAGACATCGAGGTGGATGCCACAAGCTTAGCGCAAATTGATCATTTGATTGACATGGCGCTGTATTTTTATACGTCGATAAATAACAACGACGCGATTAACCCAAGCTTTGTCGACCCTGCAATCGCCTTGGTAGACAACCTCGGCGTGCGCTATCAAGGGACAAAGTTATTGTCTACCCTTGATCAGAGCAAGCTAGCACTAGTCTCTGCCCAGGCTAGTTTACGAGGCCAAGCACTTGCTGCCGAGTTGGCCAACCTGATGCAGGCGATCAAACCGTGGATACTCGAGGGCGCACCACAGCATTACTCCGACTTAGGCTTGACGCTTTACCGCGACATTATCGGTGGTCAGCTTTGGCTACAGAAAGGCGGAGTAGTTGAGAACCCGTACGGCGATGGCGAATCTGAGCTGATACCTTGGTCCCAAGTAATTGACGGCTTAGCGCCCGATAGTTCAGAGATTGATAGTTCAGAGATTGATAGTTCCGGAATTGATCCTGTTGAAAACACCGAGCGTGTGAAAGATCCACATGCTGGTCATCGATAGGGCTGTGCTATGAACGATAACAACTCTCATAAAGGCGCTAATAACGACTCGCACGACTGCAACGATGTTGACGCGATTGCAGGCAAAGACCCATCGCTCTCGTCAATTGCTAAGGTGATTGCTTGGTCACTGAGTAACCAATTTATCGTCTTAATCCTTTGTGCGGCGCTGGGCGTCTCGGGTTGGATGGCGGTACAAAATATGCCGCTTGACGCGGTGCCAGACCTGACCGACACACAAGTGATCGTACGCACAGATGTGCCTGGTCAGAGCCCGCAAATTGTTGAGGATTTGGTGACTTATCCACTATCAACAAGTTTGCTGGGTTTGCCAAAAACGAAAGATGTGCGCGGTCTGTCGATGTTTGGCACCAGCTTTGTTTATGTCATATTTGAGGATGACGTCGATCTCTACTGGGCGCGATCTAGAGTGCTCGAAGCGCTGTCGGGTTTAGGTTCTCAACTGCCCGATGGAGCGGTGCCTAAGCTCGGACCCGATGCCACCGGAGTAGGCTGGGTGTATCAATATGCGCTGGTAGATAAAACCGGCGGCACCGACCTAGCTCAATTACGCTCACTGCAAGACTGGTTTTTGAAGCTAGAGCTCTTGAGTGTTAAAGGCGTGTCCGAAGTGGCCTCCGTCGGCGGCTTTGTGCGCGAGTACCAGGTCTTGATCGACCCCAACTTGCTGCGATCTTTCAATATTCCTTTGCGCCGAGTCTCTGAGGCTGTAACTGCTGCCTCCAGCGAAGTAGGTGGGCGAGTCTTGGAGCAAGGTGAAACGGAATATGTTATTCGTTCGTCAGGCTATGTCGATGAAAGCCTCGATCTGCAAAAGGTAGTTCTTTATGCTAGCGACGGCACGCCAGTCTTATTGTCTTCAGTGGCTCGTATTGTCGAAGGCCCAGCACTTAGACGCGGAATAGTTGAACTTAATGGTGAAGGCGAAACTGTCGCTGGGATTGTCATCATGCGCGATGGTGAGAATGCACTCGACGTTATCGGTCGCATTAAGTCAAAGCTTGATGAACTGCAAAAAGGTCTGCCACAGGGAGTCGAGATAGTGACGGTCTATGACCGCGCGCCGCTGATTGAGGGTGCAGTCAGTTATCTCAAAGAAAAATTGTTTGAGGAGAGTCTGGTTGTTGCGCTGGTTGTTCTGGTATTTTTACTGCATGTACGCTCGTCTTTAGTGGCGTTAATCACTTTGCCGCTTGGCGTGTTAGGCGCTTTTCTTGTTATGCGCTACCAAGGCGTAACGGCAAATATTATGAGCTTAGCGGGTATTGCAATTGCGATTGGGGCTATGGTCGACGCGTCGATCGTGTTAGTCGAGAATGCCAGCCGTCGACTGGCCGATTTAGGCCCCGATCCTGATAAAGATGTCAGGTATCAAGCGATATTAAAATCGGCACAAGAGGTCGGCCCAGGCATCTTCTTTTCGCTGTTAATAATTACCGTTTCTTTCTTGCCGGTATTTGCTCTAAGCGGTGAAAGCTACCGTCTATTCAGCCCGCTGGCGTTTACTAAGACCTATGCAATGGCGTTTGCCGCGATTCTGTCTATTACATTGGTGCCAGTACTTATGCTTTATTTGATGCGCGGTAATTTTCGTGCTGAAGAGGCGAACCCGATAAATCGACTGTTCGTGAGGCTTTACCAGCCGATTCTGTCGACCGCGCTACGTTTTAAGTGGCATACCGTGACTATTACCGTGCTACTGACCTTAAGCGTCGCAATTCCGATTAAGAATTTAGGTTCCGAATTCATGCCTGCGCTTTACGAGGGCGAACTGCTATACATGCCGGTCACGCTGCCGAGTGCGTCGTCGACCAAAATGCGAGAACTGCTAGGCCAAACTAATCAAGTTATTATGTCGGTGCCTGAAGTCGAGCGAGCCTTTGGCAAGGCGGGTAGGGCTGATACCGCCACCGACCCTGCACCGCTCACCATGATTGAAACCTGGATTAAACTGAAACCGAAAGAAACATGGGCGACGGGTGTGACAGTTGACGATATTGTTTCTCGATTAAATCAAAAGTTGCAAATGCCAGGGTTAGTAAACTCTTGGGGCTATCCGATTAAGATTCGCATGGACATGGTGTCGACCGGTATTAGAACGCCAATAGGCATAAAGGTAACTGGCGATGATCTAGCTAAAATAGAGCATATTTCTCGTCAAATAGAGACGCTTGTTGCCGATGTGCCCGGCACTCGGTCGGCCTTTGCTGATCGTGTGCTCGGTGGAAAATATTTAGAAATAAAGCCTGATCGCTCTGAGTTGGCGAGGCGCAACATCGACATGAGTGTGTTTCAGACCGTAATTCAAACGGCACTTGGCGGCATGAAGTTGTCACAGTCGGTTGAAGGGCGGGAACGATACAATATTATCTTACGTTACGACCGCCCGTTTCGCGAGACGCCCGATGACCTATATCGCATCTTAGTACCGACCCCGTCTGGCGCGCACATACCGCTGGGAGAGTTGGCCAGTATTGAATACAGTCAAGGGCCACCGATGATTCGCTCCGAAAATGCACGTTTGACTGGCTGGGTTTTAGTCGATATTAGCGGGCGTGACCTCGGCGGCTATGTCAATGAAGCAAGAGACCTGGTTGCCAAGTCGGTCGACTTGCCCGCTGGTTATGCGGTTGAATTTGCCGGTCAGTATGAACAAATGGAACGAGCATCTGAGCGGCTTAAGGTAGCCATTCCGAGTGCAATTACACTGATATTGCTTTTGCTGATGCTGCACTTTGGCAGAATAGATCGAACTATCATCATTATGTTGTCGTTGCCATTTGGCTTGATCGGAGGGCTGTGGGCAGTTTGGTTGGCAGGCTATAATTATTCGGTAGCGGTGGCGGTTGGCTTCATCGCGCTCGGTGGTATAGCGGTTGAAACTACGATTATCATGCTGTTGTATATTGATGCTCAGGTTAGAGCCGTCGTGCCGCAAAACAAAGAACAGTTGCGCAGCGCTATCAGTCATGGAGCGGTAATGCGGGTTCGCCCGAAGTTGATGACGGTATTCACCATTTTGATCGGGCTAGCACCGGTGTTTTTAAGTGATGGTCCGGGCGCGGATATTATGCGTAGGATCGCGCTGCCGATGATCGGGGGTATGCTCTCAACCCTGATTCTAAGCCTTATTGTGATTCCGACAATTTATTTCCTTTGGGTCGGTAGGCAATTTAGTAGCGACCGCTAGTGGTTACTATTTAATAGACGGCTCTTAAGGAGCCTCTGATTAAGTGCTTGTGGTTGCTGAGCTGTCAAATAGTCTTTTTAGACATTGTTGATGAAAGCGTTCGGCGGTAGTGCTTTGCATTAAACCAAGCGCCTTTGCTTTAAGGAAAAAACCGTCGGCCGGTAGACGCGTGCCCGAGCGTGATACAACCAATGCCGCGCGCTGCGGTTGACTATGCCTTTGATCGTGCTCCATTAAGGCTTCCAGTAGTTCGGTAAGTTGATGGATGCGTTGCGGTGCCTTTATACCAACCGCATCGGCTACATCGAGGTAGGTGGCGGTCTGTTGCTGTTGGCGACAGCAGTCTAAATGCTTAATTAAACGTGTAAACTGGGCTTCGCGGCGGTTGACGTCGCCGCTTTGTGTTTGCTGGTCGAGTTGCATCTGGGTGGCCGACAAGCCGTTATGCGAGCCCGACGTTGTTTTTTTGGAGTACACGTTCGGCACGGTAGCTAGAACGAACCAGCGGGCCAGAGACAACCTCAAGAAAGCCTTTTTTCAGACCTTCTTGACGAAAAATCTGAAACTGCTCGGGGGTTACGTAACGATCTACCAATAGGTGATTAACGGTTGGCCTTAAGTACTGCCCTAGGGTTAAAATATCAACATTGATACGACGCAAATCGTCCATACATTCCAGCACTTCATTATCCGTTTCGCCTAGCCCTAACATCAGACTTGTTTTGGTCAGTACACCCGGTCGATGACGTTTAGCGTGCTCAAGCACGCTTAAAGTCTGATCGTAACTGGCTCTCGGGTCTCGTACCGGATGAGTCAATCTTCGCACGGTTTCTACGTTCTGAGCAAAAACTTCAAGACCCGAATCAACAACGATTTCAACATCTCCTAGCCGCCCTTGAAAATCAGGTGTTAGCGCTTCGACGGCCGTTTGTGGGTTAACTTTTTTGATTGCTTTTACGCAGGCGGCATAGTGTGCTGCGCCACCGTCATCTAGGTCATCGCGATCCACCGACGTCAAGACGATATACTTAAGATCCATCAAACGTACCGATTCGGCTGCATTTTCAGGTTCTTCTAGATCTAACCAGCCGCGAGGGTTACCGGTATCCACAGAACAGAAGCGGCAAGCGCGTGTGCATACATCGCCCATAAGCATGATGGTAGCGGTTCCAGCATTCCAGCATTCACCGATATTCGGACATTTAGATTCTTCACAAACTGTGGCTAGGCGGTTGGCCTTAACGTTGTTACGAACCTGTTCATATTTTCCGCCAGAAGGTAAGCGCACGCGTATCCAGTCAGGCTTGCGTCCAAGCGGGTTAGCGCCAGCATCTGGTTGATTTTTGATGCCGTCACGGATAGCAGTAAATCCTTGCGGTTTCTGTACTTTATCGCCGCTTTTCACAGCAATCGGAATGGCTTTGAAGGTGCTTGGCTTACTCATATTTCAAGTTCAACGTAGATGATATCTAAACAGTCGCTGTAGTGTGCGGCGTGTGTGTGGTAGCTTGGCCTAGATTGAAGTTCAGTGCGGCTAACGAAGTAAGCGCAAGGATAAACCGCCTATTCAGCTAAATCAATAAGCTTGATGACGGGTAAGAGTAATCTCGGCTATAAGTAAGCCTTTATGAGATTACACGCTACTCTTGGGGAAGCAAAATTATTGTGATGTTTCTAGCTGTAAAGCAACAATGTTTTTTGCCTGTATAAAAAAGTGTACTTGCAATAACTAAACCGATCGATGGCCAACCATCAAGCAACACATATGGAAGCAAAATTAGTTTTTCGGCCAATAACTCTGAGCAAGTTAGCGCTTGGCATGCGGCTGGCATAGCCAAGCGCGGAATCAACTGTGAAGCCGAGCCTAATGCTCGTCAGTGCCTGAAGGGAAAGACGAGTTACCTTGACCCCATCAGGCAACAAGCTGT
>JAFMHC010000229.1 GCA_017854775.1 Gammaproteobacteria bacterium
CAACTGATTCTGTAAACCTGATTGCAATAAGGTTCCAAAACCAGCCTCTAACAGCATCTCATCAACGCCACTGGTATCGTTCAGTGACTGGTAAAAATCGACAGGGCGTCTGAACATCCAAAGAGAGAAAGGTAAAACAGCGCGCTCAGCCTCTACCTTTTCGACAGTGAACTTATGCATACCGATAAAACGCGCTACTTCTCGAGCGTCGATATTTTCTGTACGCCATAGCGTTAAACGAGCATCGGTATCCAACAAAACTGGTAGATGCTCAGCCGCCATACGCTGCAATACTGGAATCAAGGTTGCGGGGATCTCGTCATCGGCAAGAAATTCGCCGTTAGCAATCTCAGCGCTAATCATACGTTCAACCCATTTACAAACCTCTGGAGCGATTCGCTGCATAAGTTCGCCGGGCGCTGGGTCTCTGTATAGGTGGGCATACATTGGGCCGATTAAACCAAAGTCGCCTATCGACGGACGGCCACCAAAAAGGTAGTCGTGTTGTTTGAAGTGGGCATTCAAGTCACTCAAAAGCTGCTCGTAGGACGCTTCCAGCGCCGGGATATTTTTTGCTGTAATACCCAATCGAGGAACAAACCCTTTGAACTTTGAAGCTACCTTTTTGCCAAGCAATCGCTGGATAAATTTGGGGCCTTTCGGCAGAACCATGCTACCGAAGGCGGCATAGATAAATTTCTCATTCTTTTCTGGGAAATTCCAGCGATAGTGCATTGCTGGAATCACCAACCACTCGTCACCGTAGACTTCGAGCAACAACGACGCCAATTTTTGCTTCGGCGTATCAGGATAAACAGATGGCTCTGGGTAATCAGCTTCTAAGCAATCAATAATGACCGTGCTGTCTTGGACAACAATATCATTCTCAGTTTGAATCACAGGGACGTAGCGCACCCCTGTTCTAGGAATGATGAAGTTTTTGTAGACCTTCAAGGTTGATGTGACTTCCTCGAATTCAATCCCTTTTTTATTAAGGTACGATCGCACCTTACCAGTGAAAAGCGAAAACTGTGATCCATATAGCTTGATCATAAATCTCTACCTGAATGATTCCCGCAGCGCCGGAATCATTCAATATTGCCTGAGTTAATTCGTTGGTTTATGCGACGCTTTTAAGCTACTGCTTTAAGCTACTTCGAATAAGCCTGCGGCACCCATTCCACCACCAACACACATGGTGACAACGACGTATTTGACACCACGACGCTTACCTTCAATCAAGGCGTGCCCTATCATTCGGGAACCGCTCATTCCATATGGGTGACCTACCGAGATAGCACCACCATTTACATTCAACTTATCGTTATCAATGCCAAGCTTATCTCGACAATAGATCACCTGTACGGCGAATGCTTCGTTCAATTCCCATAAGCCGATGTCATCGACCGTCAAACCATTGGCTTTAAGTAGCTTTGGCACCGCAAATACAGGGCCGATACCCATTTCATCTGGCTCACAACCGGCAACCGCCATGCCTCGATAAATGCCCAGAGGTTCAATATTTCGTTGTTCCGCAACTTTTGCGTCCATTACGATTTGCGCAGACGCACCGTCAGATAGTTGAGATGCATTACCTGCCGTAATCGTGCCACCTTCGATAACAGTTCTAAGACCGCCTAAACCCTCCAGCGTAGTGGCGCGCAGACCTTCGTCTTGGCTTACTGTAACGTCTTGCTTAGATGCTTCTTTAGTTTCTTTGTCATACACAATTTTAGTGCAATCTACCGACACCAATTCATCGCTGAATTTACCAGCTTCATAGCCAGCAATGGTTCGTGTTTGCGATTGCAAACCATATTCGTCCATCTGCTCGCGCGTTACGCCATAGCGTTTGGCTACGATTTCAGCCGTTTGCAACATAGGCATATAGATATGCGGATGCTGTGCAACCAACTCTTTATCTACCGCGCGATGTAGGTTCATCTTGTCGTTTTGCACTAAGCTAATGCTGTCAACACCACCGCCTACAACGCTGGTCATACCGTCGACAATGATTTGCTTGGCGGCGGTTGCTACGGCCATCAAACCAGATGAACACTGACGATCAATTGACATACCAGCTACACTTGTAGGCAAGCCAGCTCGTAGCGCGACTTGGCGAGCAATATTGCCGCCTTGAGCTCCTTGCTGAAGTGCCGCGCCCATGATGACATCATCAACTTCTGCAGCGTCTATGCCCGCTCGTTCTACCGCAGCACGTACAGCGGCTGCACCCAGAGTGGCACTGTGTAAATCATTAAAACCACCACGATAGGCTTTACCGATTGGGGTTCTGGCGGTGGATACGATAACAGCATCTTTCATATTATTTTTCCTCTGTATTTATTAGATTCTCGCTTGCGTGAGAATGGTGATTAACACCGACATTAGCAAAGCAGTAAGTAACTTATTCTAAGTAATCTGTCCTAAGTGACTTATTCTAAGCGTCTTATCCTCGATGCTTAGGGTTTAGGCTTAAGCTTTTAAAAAATCTGGTTGCGCGAACTCTGGGCCAGGATAAGTATAAAAACCTTGCCCCGATTTATAACCTAACTTGCCTTGGTCTATATACGATTTAATAATATCGGCAAAGACTTTACTACGCTCGTCATCTTGTGCGCTGACAATATGCCAAACAGTCTCTAAACCAACTTGATCCATCATCCCGAAAGGCCCAGCCATGGTTCCGAAGTTACCCATAAATGACCGGTCTATGTCTTGAAAGCTGCCAACTTCGTTGGCAAATAATTCCGAAGCTTGGCCAAGAATCGCCATCAGCATGGCGTTAAACATATATCCGGGACTTTCTTTTTGAACGAATACCGGTATTTGATTTATGCGCTTACCGAA
Source organism: Gammaproteobacteria bacterium (assembly GCA_017854775.1). Lineage (GTDB taxonomy): Bacteria > Pseudomonadota > Gammaproteobacteria > Arenicellales > Arenicellaceae > Arenicella. Next base: position 2,851 of record JAFMHC010000229.1, read on the forward strand.
CTCCATGAGTAAATCAATGACCGCTTGATCAGTGCCGGAGTGCGGCATGATATCAACCACTACTTGATTAAATACATCATGAAAATGAAGTGCGCAAAACAAATCAGGCTGTTGAATCGAGTCAAGTAACGCCGATGGCAAAAGATAAGACGTATTGGTCGTTACGATAACGCCTTTCGGCAAACGAGGCGTCAGATCAGCATAGAACGCTTTCTTCAAGTCTAGGTTTTCGGTCACCGACTCACTGATCAAGTCAATGCCTATAACCGCCTCATCGATATCACTGGTGACGGTCAAGTTAACGGCAACTAAGTCGGCTTGTTGTTGGCTGATTTTATCCGCCTTCAATAAACTTCGAGTAAGCTTGGCTTGCATCGCTTGCGCAGTTTTGAGTTGCTCTTCACTAAGGTCAAACATCTTGACCTTGAAGCCATCAAATGCACAACGAAGTGCGATACGCAGGCCTAATGTGCCTGCGCCCGCAACCATGACGGTTTTTATGTCATCGATAGTCTTGACTAACACTAGCTTGCGTACGCCTCTTGATTGAATTGCTGCTGGAAAAAATCACCATCACCAAACATCAAGTTAATCATCATCATACGCTTGTGATAGTGACCGATGTTCATCTCATCGGTTAAGCCCATACCACCATGCAATTGAATCGCTTCATCACCGATGTGCTTACCATTCTTAGCTATCAGGGTGCGCAGTGCGTTAACCATTTTGCTAGCGCGCTCAGGGGTAGTTCTGTCATCGGTCAGTTCCACCAACGTACCGACTAACAACGACTTAGCCTGCTCGTAAGACATAAAGGTGTCAACCATACGATGCTGTAAGGCTTGGAATGAGCTAATCGTCACACCAAATTGCTTACGTGTTTTAGTGTATTCAACGGTCGTGCGATTGAGTACGGACATCAAGCCTACAGCCTCGGCAGATAAGGCAACGTGGGCGATTGCAAGCACTTCGCCAATGGCTAAGCTAGCATTCCCAAGATCGCTGATTAATTGACCCGAGGCATTATTAAAATGAATATCAGCGACCTGCTGACCATCCATTAACGGATACGCGTTGACTTCAACTCCGCTTGCGTCAGCATCAACTAAGAAAAGGCTCAAGCCATCTTCGTCGGTCTGAGCGCCGCTAGTACGAGCGACTACGATTAGTTTTTTAGCGTGTGCGCCGCCTAGAACGACTGATTTGTGACCGCTTATTGAGTAAGTGTCACCAGCTTCAGTTGCCGTGGTGGCAATATTACTTGCATCAAACCGGGCCTGAGGCTCATACATAGCAACGGCACCCATTAGGCTACCATCGATTATTTGTGGGATAAGGTCGGCCTTGATCACATCGTTAGTACTGCGCTCAAGTAAGCCACCAAACAAAATCAAGTTAGGGAAAACAGGCTCAACTACTAAAGCTTTGCCAAACTCTTCCATGACTGCAGCGATATCGACCACGCTGCCGCCATAACCACCGTTCTCTTCGCTAAATGGCACTGACAACCAGCCAAGCTCAGCAAAGGTGTTGTAGTGGTCTTGGCTGAAACCATTATCAGAATCAGCGCCTACTCGACGTTGATCGAAGCTGTAATTATCTTGCGCCCAACGGACGATGCTTTCTTTGAGCGCATTTTGCTCTTCACTATATTCAAAATTCATTTTTCAATCTCCGACTACAAACCTAAAACGGCTTTGGCAATAACGTTACGCTGCACTTCATTTGAACCACCATAGATGGTTGCGGCACGTCCATACATATACGCTCGACGTGAGTTTGATCCGCGACGATGCAGATCACTTTCGAAATTATCTAAATGCAGCGATCCCGAATATGCGCCAATGGTCTGCATGCGAAGCTCTTGCAAAGACTGCTGAATTTCAGTGCCTTTAATCTTCAACAGTGACGACTCCGCACCCGGCGTCTCTCCAGACGATAGCTTGGCCAACACACGGAGTTCCATGTATTCGAGCGCCATCAATTCTATTTCAATATCCGACAGGCGGGTTTGAAATAGCGGGTCGTCAATCAACTTACCCTTGTAATTGGTCTGCTGCTTAGCTAAATCTGTAATTTCACGCAACCAACGGCGACTGTCAGCAACACCAGCGATTGAAGTACGTTCATGCGCAAGCAAGGCTTTGGCGTAAGTCCAACCTTGATTTTCGGCTCCGATCAGGTTCTCTTTGGGAACACGAACATTATCAAATACCACCTCATTGAGAGAGTGATGGTTATCAATTGAATGAATTGGGTTAACCTGAATACCTTCCGACTTCATGTCAATTAGCAAAAAGCTAATGCCTTGCTGACGCTTTTCAAATGTGCCGGTACGAACCAAGCAGAAAATCCAATCAGCGCTTTGTGCGTAAGTAGTCCAAATTTTAGCGCCAGTAACGAGATAATCATCGCCGTCTTTAATCGCTTTAGTCTGCAAGGCGGCAAGATCAGAACCTGCGCCTGGCTCAGAGTAACCTTGGCACCACCAGTCTTCGCTGCTTAAGATCCGCGGTAAGAATCGCTTTTTTTGTTCATCGTTACCGAAAGTAAAAATCACTGGAGCAACCATTTTCACGCCGAACGGGACGACATCTGGAGCACCGGCTTCACAACGCTCGGTCTCAAAAATAAATTTTTGCACCGGAGTCCATCCTGTGCCACCGACCTCGACTGGCCAATCAACAGCAAACCAGCCTTGGTCATTTAATTTCGTCTGCCACTCAATGGCGACGCTTTTATGGTCTTCACCAGATTCTACTTTTGCTTGTAATTCTGGCGTATAGGCGCTTTTAAAAAACGCTCGAACTTCTTGTTGAAATTCGAGGTCCGCCGATGAAAAATGATTGTCCATCGTGTCTCTCCAACATTGGTCTAATTAATTATTTCCGCAAGAGTGTACTATCCGTAGCGTGAAAAACTAGAGGCAAATTAAGGATCTTTACGGTTATTTAGAAACTGTATTCTATTATTCTAATAAAATAGACATTAGCCGCTAAATTTTATACATTTTTTATCGATCAACCACAACAAATGGACATTTAGAATCAATTGCCACGCTCTAAATGTCTCGAATTAGGCGTGTTCCTATCGAATTATCGCCCTTAGATATAGCCAAAAAACCACCTTTTTCGGCGGCATTAGTAATCACTATTGAGCCGACGCCCTGACTCAATAGAGCTAACGATTCTTGTACTTTCGGGATCATACCGTCGCTAATTATGCCGCTCGAGATAAGCGCCGAAGCCGAGCTAGGTGTGACCTCTGACAGTCGACTTTGCTTATCCTTAATATCCTTAAAGATACCGCCCACCATGGTCGACAGAATCAAAACATCGGCCTTAATTGCGCTGGCGATAGCCGCAACCGTGGTGTCAGCATTAATATTAAATACTCGTCCGTTTTGATCTACCCCGAGAGAGGCAATCACCGGTACTAAATTCATTGCTAATAGACCGTCAAGCAACTCTAGGTTTATTTTTTCAATGTCGCCGACCTCGCCCATATCGACTAATCCGTGACCGGCAAACTCCATTGGCGGCCGTTTACTGGCACGAATAAGCCCACCGGAAGCGCCATGACAACCGAAAGCATTAACTCCTTGAGCAAGCAGTGAGGCAACCAAATCGACATTAACTTCGCCACACAAGGCTTGCTTGACGACCAATAAATCGGCTTCACCGGTAATTCGTCGCCCCTCAATTTTGGTCGGTCGCAAACCGTGTAATGCTTGAAGCGCATTGAGTTGAGGGCCGCCACCGTGTAGCACTACACAGCTCCAGCCAGCATCACTTAAGTCTTTTAGGTTCGATGCAAAGCCGGCTCTATCCGCTGGATTAAGAAGCATGTCTCCACCGACCTTAATAACTGCAATAGGTTTTTTCATTAGCGTCTACTCGCTTAGCTTAGTTAAAGACATGTTTGACATCTTACTAGTATGTTACTAAGGCCACATGCCCGGCTGATCTAGTTGGTAAGCATTCTCATGACCGGTCATCAAATTAAAATTCTGAATCGCCTGGCCGGCTCCGCCCTTAATCAAGTTATCAAGCGCGGCGATGGCACACAGCGTGCGCTTACCAGAGGCCGGGTCTGTCTTTATATCCAAGCCGATTTCAATCCGCAGCGTGTTCTTCACCGCAACCACTTCAGGGGTCATACCTTTAGGTAAAATGGTTATCATAGGGAAGTCTGCGAAATACGCTTGGTATTGCTCACGCAATTGATCTTCAGTGACACCGTCTGG
>JAFMHC010000025.1 GCA_017854775.1 Gammaproteobacteria bacterium
TCGCCCAATGATGTACCTAGCGTTGACTTACGATAATCGAATAATTGATGGTTCTGAATCAGTGCTATTTTTGCGCACCATTAAGGAATGTTTAGAAGACCCGGCTCGGCTTTTGTTAGAGCTATAAACTGCTTTTTTGAAGCTGTAACAAGCTTGTTAGAGAGCTGTACACAGTTGGGCCGCAGGTGCTTTTCGAGCATCTCGGCTCAATTTTAAATTGAATTTTAAATAGAGAAGAAAGATGTCTGATAAATTCGACGTAATCGTGGTCGGCGCGGGCCCAGCGGGTTATGTAGCGGCTATTCGTTGTGCACAACTTGGTTTTAACACCGCCTGTGTTGACAAATGGGTTGATGCTGATGGCAAACCGTCGCTTGGCGGAACATGCTTAAACGTTGGCTGTATTCCGTCCAAAGCACTATTGGATTCTTCGGAGAAAGTAGCACAAGCCTCGCACGACTTTGAGCATCACGGAATTTCGGTCGGCAAGGTGTCGGTTGACGTGCCCAAAATGATTGCCCGCAAAGACGACATCGTTAAAAATCTTACCAGTGGCATCGCTGGTTTATTTAAGGCGAATAAAATCACATCATTACACGGACATGGAAAGTTACTGGCCGACAAACAGGTTGAAGTTAGCTTGAATGGCGAGTCAAAAATCTACACGGCCGACAACATCATTTTGGCAGTTGGTTCAGAGCCAATCGACATTCCGGTAGCCGCGGTAGATAACCAGCTTATTTTGGATAACGCTGGTGCATTAGACATCAACGCCATTCCAAAAAAACTTGGTGTTATCGGCGCGGGTGTTATTGGTCTTGAGTTAGGCAGCGTTTGGAATCGCCTAGGTTCTGAAGTGACAATTCTCGAAGCCATGGACACATTCTTAGCACCGGTAGACAAACAACTATCACGCGAAGCACTGCGAGCATTTACCAAAGTCCAAGGCATGGATATCAAACTCGGCGCTATGGTTACCGCCACTAACGTAAACAAAAACAGCGTTAAGGTCACTTATACCCTTAAAGGCGAAGAACATACCGAAACCTTCGATAAGTTGATTGTCGCCGTCGGCCGTAAAGCCAACACTAAAGATATCGCCGCCGATGAAGCGGGCCTAAAGCTCGACGAACGTGGCCGAGTTGACGTTAATGACCGCTGTGAAACCAACATTGCCGGCGTATACGCCATTGGCGACGCTGTTAAAGGGCCAATGTTAGCGCATAAAGGTTCAGAAGAAGGCGTGTTCGTTGCGGAGGTTCTGGCTGGGCAAAAGCCGCATATGAATCATGATAATATTCCGTGGGTTATCTATACACACCCTGAAATAGCTTGGGTCGGCATCAACGAAGAACAAGCAAAAGAACGCGGTCTCAATTACAAAACTGGATTCTTTCCATTTGCAGCCAATGGCCGTTCGCTTGCAATGAACGAAAAAGGCGGACGCGTTAAAATGATCGCCGATACCGATACGGATCGTGTTCTAGGCGTTCATATATTTGGCCCTAACGCATCCGAGCTGATTTCTGAAGCCGTATTGGCGATGGAATACTCAGCCTCAACTGAAGACATTGCTAGAACCATTCATGCACACCCTACTCTGTCTGAAGTAATGCACGAAGCAGCGCTATCAGTTGATGGCAGATCTTTACACAAAGTTAATTAGTTTTACTAATAGGTAGCGGTCTCAAGTAGAAAGCCAGCATCATGTTTGATGCTGGCTTTTTTTTTGCACAAAAACCAGCACAAGGATGGTTGTGCGTAAAACTAGAAGCCTCAGTAAATTCAGGGACTTCTCAAGCCTAATGGGCCTACATAGGGTGACAATTTTTGCTTTATTCTACTTATGTCGACTATCTAACTTAGATTTTAACGGCAACATACCAACTCTCTAACGATGGTGATTTCCGATATTTGAGTCGCGCTCGCTGCTTAGCAAAAACCTTCGTAACATCTTAGTGTTAGATAATCCAATTTCTCTTTCACGATCCGTCAATCCCTAGATCAATCCCTAGATCAATACAATAGAAAGTATAGCACTGCAAAATCATGGTGCTAGACCATATCCCTAGCCACTCAACTTGGCTATTAGAGCAATCACTACATCCATCTCAATTTGATATTTGGAAACATCTTAAATAGCAATCCAAGTTTGGCCTAGGTCAACATTTTGGTGCAGACTTTTATGTCCGTCTTTTTACCTTTATTGATTGTTCAATAACCTCCAACATAAATTTTTCCGCCAGGGATCTGAAAAGCCCAGGGCTCAACCGTATCTGTAGAAAATATTTCTAAATATCTGCCATCCGATAACTCAAATACGGGATCTTCTTGCACATATTGACCTTGTGCCATCAGCGACACAATAGACAAGCCTTCCAGTTCTTTTAAGCGATCACTAATTTCCTTATCCCAACATGCAAATTGAATTTTTTCTTCATACGCTATGCGCCAAGCACTCAATGTGTTGAAATTCCAGTCGGCACCAACAAGAGTCAACGCATCCTCATCCCACGAGCACTGTTTAATCAACAGTGGATATAAACTCGATAAACTTTGGATCATATTATCAATCAAAACTATTTCCTCTGCTTTAAATGCGACTGTTTTCGAATATGCTTCAATCGTTGCCCTTTAGACAATCCACGAGGGGGTTGAGGCTGCTTTCCTGTAAAGCCATTCACAGGGTCTCCATTCCCAGTTGTAAATGAGGCTCTACGTTCGTTCCTGCCATCAGCTACCATCGTTCGTACTTTATCACCACTCGGGAGGGTATGGGACTGACCTACGACCTTACCGCTAGTTGGAGATACGACATCTTTTGAAGGAAATCCAGCATCATCAAAACTCTTTCGCATTCTGCTTTGGCTTGTAGCTGCGGTCGTACCATTCGCGCCCACGACGAAGTCAACTCCACCTACCTCCTTTTTTTGCTTGTTTAATAAGCTAATGCCGCCTTTAATAAGCTTTGTACCGCTGCGACGAACCGATAGAAAATCAGTCGCGCCGCCCGTTGCTCGGCTAGCGGCTTCAGCGGCTATTTCTTTCGCAAGAAAGATGGCTATGGGAATTAAGAACGCAAAGTTACCATCGGGGTCTACGTATTTATAAGGGTTGTTAAACGCGTAAGAATACCGATTGAAGGTTTCGTAATCGTTCGCTTGAACTGGCATTGGATCAATGCCCGTAAACCGCCCCGCATCAGGGTCATACCAACGGCCTCCAAAATAACTTAAACCAATTTCTTCGTCATACGGTTTACCGGCAAAGCCAATATCACTTTTTCGGTCTTGGCTGGTGTTTTCAAACTCACGGCCAAACGGAAAGTGTTCGATTTTCCATTCGACATTACCTTGCTCATCAGTCCCCGCGAAGGCGGTGCCATCAGGGTCACTGTGTACGTAGGTGATTTTACTGTACTGTTGTGCCTGGGCCGATACTGAAATAAGTAAGGCAACAAATATGGTTACTACATAACTAAATATTTTCATAATGGTGCCTCCTATTATGGGTTTTGGATTGGATCATCATCAAGCAAGAACATGATAGTGGGTATTACGCTGGCTGGGTTGAAGAAGTTTCTTATGTTTTCAACAACCTCACCGATGCCCCAAACACCATCGCCACCTTGCTGCGAGAACACCACCGTGTTAACGCCTAAGCGTAATATTTGAGTGGGCACATTGAAACATGTTTTTGTGCCATTGCTTCCCGCCTTTAAAAAGCCAACGGTGGTACCGTTGATTTGAACCAGCACTTCATTCGATGCGTTAATCGCATAACCATCGACACAATATTCAAGGCTCTTTACTAATTTGTCTAGTGTGAAAAGCTTGGTCACCGTCGTGCCGACATCACCGCCGCCAAAGCCGGGACCTGTGACTGTTTCAGGGTTATTATTATCACTTAATTCAAGCTCAGCGATTAAACGGTTGCCTAAATATACGTTGGTGATATTGGGTTTATCACCATTGGTTACAAACTCACCGACAATTTGGCCTTGTTGATTCACTACGTGTAAGCGTGTTTCATCAGGTTTGATTGACCTTACACGTTGCCTTAGACCCGAGTAGTCGTATTGTCTGAGTGCGTTATTGGCGGTATCTTTAACTTCTCTTAAATTCGATGCATCGTCGTAGGTATACGACCAGCCGCCGCCACTATTAGATTTGCGACTTATATTGCCATAGTCATCGTATGAAAACGTAGCGGAACCACTGATGCCTTGCAAACCTGAAATCGAGTTGATTTTTCGGTTATTGGCATTGTAGTTGTAAGTAAGATTACTGTCGGAGCCCATTCGTTTGGCAGCGATGTCATCGGCTAGACCGTAAGTCACAGAACTGCTGCCCCAAGGGCCATTGGCCGACTTGAGCCGATTAAGGCCGTCGTAGGTCATGGTCCGAGATAACCGGCTACTTAAGTTATCTCTCAGTAAAAGCAGGTTGCCGCTGGCATCGTAACTGCGCGTTCGGCTGGAGACGCCCCCGTTAACTTCGGTCACATCCGGCCACAATCGCGGCTTGTAACTGTGAGTGGTTGTGCGACCATTTTGATATTCAATGTTCCGAGGTTGGCCTGAGGCGTTGTAGGTTACATTTGTAACAAACGGCGCCGCTTTGGTAGGCCAGCCCAAAGCGTTCGGTGAATAACTAATCACACTATTATCTGGGTTGGTGGTAGAAGCTACAAAGTCCAAATCATCATAAGCATAATTAATGTTGTAGGTTTTACCATCAATAGTTTGCGATTCTGTTTCAAGATTATTATTTTCATCATGGCGATAGGTTAGATTGCTGATACCTGAGCTAATTCGGGTAACATTGCTATTATGATCGTAAAAACGAACAGTATCGGGTGTTGAGTCTGGGTAATTTGTATTAGTCAGCCGGTTCAAGCGGTCATAGGTATAAATGGTAGTGCCTGACGCCCCGACTTTTTTGCTCGCTCGGTTTCCGTTTGCATCGCGCCCGTAAACTGTTTTACCCGTTTCTGGGTGCGTTTCGTCTAACAAGAAGATACTTGAGCCAAAGTTGTAGCTCCGCACTATTCCATCTCGAGTTATTCTTGTCACTTGGCCTAAAATATTACGGTCGACATTGTAGTTAAGTGATTCAGGGCCCGATACGCTCATTAACTCTTGGCCATCCGGATTGCCAAACGAGCGATAAGTACTAACAAATGTTGTATTGCGTTCATCATTTAAACGTTGACGGTTACCGGATAAATAAGAAATAGTTTGTGATGTGTTATCGGTATGCGTGGTTTTAAGCGCTCGATTCAAAGCATCATAGGTAAAGCGGGTTCGTGCTGATGAGTTACAGTTCGAGTAGCTTGGATAGGTCTCATGAGTTCGGTTGCCAAGAGCATCGTAAGCAAGGCCGATATAAATTCCCGCTGTTTGTGTGCAGGTGGTGCGGCCAAAGCCGTCAATGTCGGTCACTTGGATGTATCGACCTCGGCTAACCGTTCGACGACTGGTTGACCATGAAATGTTGGTTGTAGCACCTCTGGGAGGGTCGATTCTGGTTAAGCGATTAATATCATCGTATCGATAATTTGTGGCGTTATTTCGGCCATCTTGTACTGTCGTCACATTGCCAAAATCGTCTACTGAACGACTGATAGAAACACCCTCAGGGTGAATTTCCACTCTGGGTACTCCTAGTTTGTATTGAGAGTAGTCTGTTCGATTACCGCGCGCGTCTTCTACTCGAGACACGTTACCTTTACTGTCGTATGAATATTTAGTCAGTACACCATAACTGTTTTCAGACTTTGTATTCCCTCTTGAATCAAAGGTTCGGCTTATTTTTCGATTTGTACCGGCACCAACGCTCTGAGAAGCAACTTGACTGACAATATTTTGACCGTTTATTCGGGGGTAGTACGTCAAAGTGGTAGTCTTTGTTTGTTGGCCAATTTCAACAATACGATGTGGGTTTATATTGTCGGCAAAGTTTTCAAAACGAGTGATAAAGTCAGTGCCATCGCGGGTTATTTTTCTCTCGGTTAAAAAATGTTGATACGTTCTAGGGTCATTATTAAAAATTAACGAATAGGCATACGGAAAGCGTTCATACGGCTCACTTGATAATTGGCGTTTACCATACTTATAGGTTTCTGTTTGAATTAGCCCGTTGCTTAGATTTTTTATTGTTTTGGTGTCAAGCAAGCCTGCACGCCATAAATTCAAGGTGCCAGAAGACTGAAGGCCAATACTGACTCTGACGGGTGGTTTGTGATGCCGATATTCCTCGATGCTATTGGGGCCGGTGATTTTAATAATATTGAATGCTTCATTTGAAGAAACAGAGTAGTCAAATAACCAAGTGCCTCTGGTAATACCTCGGCCCGCGTTAACTTTCGACTTGACCACCAGCGAAACATATTGGCCAGTAAGGGCGCAGTTGCTAAATAGTATGCACTTATAATCATAGTCATACGTTACCGTTGCTCCACTTGGGTGAGTCATTGTCTTTAGATTATTATCACCGGGCTGACCGACCGACTTAGTGTGGTAGGAGTATTTCCATTCGCCAGTCGCGGGTCCGCCGGGGATTGAGACTCGAACAAGTTGTTTATAAGCTTGGTTGTTAGGTGGCGTGTAATCAGGAGTGAAGTTGTCGAAGTGATAAGTAACCACCCGAGTTCCATATCGAATAGACGTTAGTTTTGCTTGTTCAGGAAGATTGCTGTTGCTATACGAAAAATCCACACGCCTCCCATCAGGTGACGTGATGGCTGTATACATTGGGCTTTCCAAATCACTTCGTGAATCATACGCAATATCGATTCGGTTACCGTTTCTATCCTCGATTTTAGTGGTATACCAAACCTGCTCATCATCGCCTAGTGGCGCGCGCCCACCGTCTATAAGATAGTTCATGGTGTACTTCATACCCTGAGGATCAATGACTTGATAACCATTCATGCTACCTTGCGAGTTTCTTAAAACATCAAACACCCAATTATCTTTTGAAATAAACGCTGCATTTGTCGAAAAAGAGGAAGGAGACGTATTGCAAAGCAGTTGCCTCTGACTACCGTCAGGCATTTCCATCACGGGGTTATTCAGCGTTGTTGCCTTAACAGTACTGGTATTAGGGCAAGCAAAATTTGGGTCAAGTAAGTTAGTTCTAATTCTGCCAAAATGCAGTGACCACCCTAGTCCATACGGGCTTGAACGCACTAAACTGTTGAAACTATTCGCTTGATTATCTGGCCTTAGATAAATATGGTTAGAGGAAAAACTGCGCTGTATGCGTATATCTAAGCCACCGTCTCCGGGCACCACCAAATCGGTATGACCTATACTTAAACTGCCAGAGAACGTATCAATAACCTCATTGGGGGCCAATGAAGTAGCACCCCGGTCAGGGTTCGGCGACGACGCTTCTGAGAAAAAATCAGGCATCATTGCATGCGCTGAGAACGAAAAAAAAGCGACTATTGTCGCGAGTACTCTTCTAAATTCCATATTGCCCCTGAGTATATGAGATCGTAATGATTGGCTCTAAACTTCTCAACCTTTACGTCAAACCATTAGGGGAGCCTATAGCTCCCCTAAATAAATTTGGTGCGCCCGGAGGGATTCGAACCCCCGACCAATTGGTTCGAAGCCAACTACTCTATCCAGCTGAGCTACGGACGCATATTTTGTCAAATCGACACATTACTGTCTCGAAGTTGGGGGATTATAATGCAAACAAGCCAAGGTTTCGACAAGTGATTTGCATCTGAGTGACGAAATAGTTTTATACTCTTGCAGATCAACCCTCGGTAACCCTATTTTCACCATGCCCGCTGCAAAAAAACCTTCAAAAAAACAGATTCGGGAGCCTTGGCCCACTCCGATTAACTTTCCCGCTGAGTTGCCGATTAGTCAACGACGTGAGGAAATTGCCACGGCAATTATAAACCACCAGGTAGTCATTTTGGCTGGCGAGACGGGGTCGGGTAAGACAACCCAGTTACCGAAGATTTGCTTGTCGCTAGGTTATGGCGAGCGTGGTTTGATTGGGCATACTCAGCCTCGGCGGATTGCCGCTAGAACGGTAGCTGATCGTATCGCCTCCGAGCTTAAGACACCGTTAGGCGAAGGGGTTGGTTATCAGGTTCGCTTCACCGATAACTCCAGCAAAAATACACGCATCAAATTGATGACCGACGGTGTCTTGCTGGCCGAATTTCAACGTGATCGACTACTGAAAAAATACGATGTCATTATTATTGACGAGGCTCACGAGCGAAGTCTAAATATCGACTTTCTATTAGGCCTACTCAAACCACTTTGCAAAAAACGGCCTGAACTCAAAGTAATCATCACCTCTGCGACGATTGATCTCGATAAATTTTCCAAACACTTTACTTTGAGAGGCAAAGCCGCGCCGATCATTGAAGTGTCGGGGCGAACCTATCCGGTTAAAACGTTTTATCAAGAACCTAGCAAGGAAGATCCGAACCTGCCTGAGCTTATTACCGAGACCGTAGAGCAGGTTATACGGAGTGAGGCCAAAGGGGAATACAACACCAGTGGCGATATCTTGGTGTTTTGCGCAGGTGAGCGAGAGATTCGAGATGCCGCGCTGGCATTGCGACGGGCTCAGCTGCCGATTGAGGTATTGCCACTCTATTCTCGCCTAAGCGTTGGTGAACAAAATAAGGTATTCAGACCCGCGCATAGACGTAAAGTGGTATTAGCGACCAACGTCGCCGAGACATCAATTACCGTGCCAGGCATCGCTTATGTAATTGATCCTGGAGTTGCGCGCATCTCGCGCTATAGCTTTCGCTCAAAAGTCCAACGCTTGCCGATAGAAGCGGTATCGCAAGCCAGCGCCAACCAACGTCAAGGCCGTTGTGGCCGAGTCGCAAATGGCGTTTGTATTCGGCTCTACTCTGAGCAAGACTTTCAACAGCGTGCTGAATTTACGCCCGCCGAGATATTGCGCAGCAACTTGGCGTCGGTAATTCTTAAAATGTTACGCCTTGGTATTAACGATATTACCCAATTTGATTTTCTTGATCAGCCTGATAACCGACTGCTCAACGATGGCTTTAATCTTCTACAGGAATTAGGCGGGGTCGATAAGAATCGCACAATTACCGCTATTGGTCGGCAGATGAGTGATCTATCCGTTGATCCAAAATACGCGCGAATCATTATTCAAGCCAATACGCTGGGTTGCTTGCGAGACGTATTAATCTTGATCAGCGCTCTTAGCATCCAAGACCCGCGTGAGCGCCCTGCCGACAAACAACAAGCGGCTGACCAATCGCATAAGCTTCTAAACCATAATCAGTCTGATTTTTTTAGCTACCTGCAGCTTTGGCAAGCGATTAATAATGCTCGTGACGAGTTAAGTAATGCTAAATTCAAACGCTATTGTGTTGAGCAATACTGGTCGATCGCGCGTGTCTTTGAATGGGGGGAGCTTTTTCGTCAGTTACTTACTCAAGCTAAATCTCTTGGTTGGGAGGTAGATCAATGGGTTACATTAACGCTGCCCGAGCCAGGCGGCAAAAAAGCCAAGCCAGACGCGAACTTTAACCAACGATATGAAAAGTTACATCGAGCATTGTTGAGTGGATTGTTAAGCAATATAGCAACCAAGGATGTCGACGGTGAGTACATCGCCACACGTAGCCGCCAGATTCATTTATTCCCGGCGTCGGCTCAAGCAAAACGAAAACCTAAGTGGGTTATGTCTGCTGAGTACCTAGAAACGTCGCGTCTATTCGCTCACACTATTGGCGAGATCAAGCCCGACTGGGTTATTCAGAGCGCCAAACACCTATGCCGTTACAGCTATAGTAGCCCGCATTATCATGTTCGATCTGGAAGCATCAAAGCCTATCGCAAGACGCTGCTTTACGGGCTGACCTTACGCGATAAAGAACCGGTTAATTATGCGCCAATCAACGCTGACGAAAGCCGACTCATTTTTCTGCAACAAGCGCTGGTCGGCGGAGCCTATGTGCCTAAGGGTAAAATCGCTGAATTTGTCGCGCATAACGAGGCACTAATATCCGATATTGAGAAACTCGAGACCAAGACTCGCCGTCGAAATTTATTGGTAAACGAAAGTATAATTTTCGACTTTTACGCAGAAAGGCTACCGAGCGATATTGTTAATCGACATGACTTAGAGCAATGGTTGTCTCAGGGCAATGAGCAGGCTCTCAAGCTTAGTCGAGAAACCTTATTACAAGCTGAACTGGATTCTGAGCAAACATCACAATTTCCGGACAAAATGATGGTGCACGGAAAGGAAGTACAAATCGTCTATAAGTTTGACCCAGGTAAGCGCAGTGATGGCGTCACCATGGTGGTGCCAATTTCAGTGTTGGCCCCCTTCCCTAAACATATTGGCGATTGGTTGGTTCCGGGCTTATTACGTGAAAAGTGTATTGCCTTGATCAAAACATTGCCGAAACCGATTCGCCGTAATTTTGCACCCGCCGCTGACGCTGTCGATAGAGTGTTTGACATGCTAGCACCTGAAGATGTTCCGCTTCATCGCCGTTTGGCGGAACAACTATTTCGCACACGCGGGGTCAAGGTTGTCGCTGATGATTTCGCGATCGACAAGCTAGATGACTTTTATCGCATGAATTATCGAGTGTTAGACGTCGACGGCTCACTGGTCGAAGAAGGGCGAAACCTAGATCGACTAAAATCCAGCTATGCCAACTTGGTACAGACAAGTGTGCATTCAAACAATGCTCCCGAACGATTAAAGCTTGAACAGCATAATTTAGAACGTTGGAGTTTTGGCGAATTAGCCGAGGTAGTCGACTATCAACATCAGGGCATGACGGTACGAGCCTTTCCAATGCTTAAGAAACAACAGGACGGGTCGATATCATTGCTGGTTCATGACCAGCAGAGCAATGCAAGCTACCATACTCATCACGCTGTTGTGGAACTTGCCAAGCAGGTGCTATCAAGCACAACTCAGAAGCAGACTTTAAAGTATCTGCAAAAAGAACTAATGTCGGTCAAGCAAAAGACCAGAAAAACAGGCAGTCTGGGCTCGCTTGCGACACAACTTAAAACAACAAGCCCTGGCGCTATTAGCAAACCAGAGTGGACCGATAAGCTTATTAACGCCAGCCTTTGCCAAGCATGCTTCGATGGCAATGCGCTGTCGATCCGCAACAGTGAGAACTTCACGCAAGCAATTACCAACGGCGCCAAACAATGGGTGCCGATAGCCACTGATTTAGAAGCGGCTCTACTCTCGGCCCTACGCCATCGCGACATTATCTTAAATTCAGCTAATAAGATGACAGTCGACAGTATCGCTACCGATTTAGCCTTAGAAGATATAAAGGCGCAAGTTTACCGTATGTTCGAGCCAAGCTTTTTGAGCTACACATCATTAAGCACCTTGAAGCAGTATCCGCGATACCTACGTGCGATTGAGAGCCGAATAGAAAAACTCCAATTCGCCAGTAAGACGGTCAGCGAGGAGATGGTATTAGAGG
Source organism: Gammaproteobacteria bacterium (assembly GCA_017854775.1). GTDB lineage: Bacteria > Pseudomonadota > Gammaproteobacteria > Arenicellales > Arenicellaceae > Arenicella. Next base: position 11,494 of record JAFMHC010000025.1, read on the forward strand.
AGTTACAGAAAGACTTTAACTTGAAAATTGATGAGCTAAGTCATGCAGAATTAGAGTTGGATTTTGTCTTCTTAAGTTATCCTGCATTGATAGAATTTAGCAAAATGCTACTGGAGTGGCGCGTTTCTATTTTCGCTCAGCATTTAAAAACGCAGATGCCGATTTCAGAGAAGCGTTTACGAAAATTTTGGCGCGCAGAGATTTTAAAAACAAATTAAGGATACCCATGCCAGGTTGATGGTCTTGGTACCGCTGGCCAGCCCACCTATTGCAATAAAACCATTGCCGTAAATTGGCATAGAATCATCTCTAAAACATGATTTTATGCAAATCAGAAGCGGCTAATTTAATGGCCATATGTACAACTAAGGTAACGGCGTACAACTAAAGAAGAGAGCCGCCTAACTAAGCGAACTTCAATATCCACTTAATTGTACAAAAGTCAAATTACTGTACAAATAAGCGCGACCTATCTCCTACGCATTGCTGTCAGGATAGACAATCTGTAATGTTTTATCGGGGGAAAAATTATTTGGCTTCATTGTAGGCCGGTAAGCGATTCGTTTTTTGCAGTTAGTTCCTTAAGGAGGACTCCCCCGCAATACAGGAGGATTGCCCGCAATGATTTTGCCGCTCAGCTAATTGTACATAGTTCACCGGCCAACGATTCAAGCGGCATCTAAAAAGAAGAATAATTAGTTAGAGGACTCACACGAATGAAGTATTCAGAATCGAAGTTCAGTTGGTTCGTGGCACTTGCTGCCATCGTTTCCATCGGTTTTACAGCCCCCGCATTGGCGACTAAATCGAAACAAGAAAAAGCCGAAAAACGACATCTTAAAAAGCTGAAAAAGGCTGGCTGGCGTGAAGTATGGGCTGATGAATTTAACGCTAGCCAGATTGATTTAAGCAACTGGTCGCACGAGGTGAATTGTCAGGGAGGAGGAAACAATGAACAACAATGCTATACCGCGCGTGCAGCCAATTCTTTCGTTGCAAACGGCAAACTGCATATTGTCGCCAAGGAAGAAGCGTTTAGCGGCCCAGCGCATGTAGATGATGACCCCAGCTATAACCCTAACGATACATCAGTAACCCTGCCATTCACTTCTGCGCGACTGCGCAGTAAAGGCAAAGCTGACTTTACTTATGGGCGCATGGAGATTCGTTCCAAACTAGCCGCCGGTCAAGGTATGTGGCCTGCCATCTGGATGCTGCCAACTGATTCAGTCTACGGAGGCTGGCCTTCAAGTGGTGAGATAGACATCATGGAGGCTGTTAATCTCGGTACCGGGGCTCCGAACGAAGTCTTCGGAACTTTGCACTATGGTCTCAAATGGCCACAATGGGAGATTCACGGCGCGCCGCGACTTATGGACACCAACCCAGCCGACGACTTTCATGTCTATGCGATTGAATGGGACGAAGACGAAATTCGCTGGTACGTAGATGGCCAGCACTACCAAACACAAAACTCTGAAGGTTGGTATAACTATATCTGGCAGGGCCAGCAAACCGGTTTTGGAGTAGCAAACCCACGGGCGCCGTTTGATCAGGATTTTCACATGATTCTGAATTTAGCGGTCGGTGGCGGGCTACCTGGCAACCCCGACATAAATTGGCCACAAGACCGTGAAATGTTGATCGACTACGTTCGCGTTTACGAATGTAAAAAAGCGAGAAAAGGCAAACATAAACACAATCATAAAGGTAAGGACAAGCACGACCATAAAGGTAAACACAACCATAAACATAAGGGTAAAAAAAGCAAAGGCTGCTCCATTGTTGACGATACCGTACAGCTCAATGCCGGTGTTGGCGCACCAGCTATAAGTGATTTTCTAATATTCTCAGACGGTGTCGAAACACTCGATCTTGGTTCGGTAAGCAACACAGTTGTACCCGGTCATTTCGACAATGAAACTGGCCTCGTTTCCCAATCGGTAAGCGATGTTTGGGATATATATTTCGGCGGCGCTGGTAATGTTTTCTTGACCGCTGAGGACATGTCTGAGGTAGAGGGCTTTGATACAGGCGTTAATTTGGCCGGTGGCTATGGTTGGGCTAATAATGGCGAAATCGAATTTGATATGTTGGTGGTTAACGCTGAGCCAGACAGCCAGTTTACCGTTAAGTTAGACAGCGGTTGGCCAAACCTAGGCGAAAAAATAATCGATATGCCTCCGATTGGCGAATGGCAGCATGTTGCCGTCAGCGTCGCTGATCTGCTAGCCAACCCAAATCCGAATGGCGGTGGCGTGAATCTGAGCGATGTACTCAATCTATTTGTACTGGATTACTCCGGTAGTGGCGCTAGCGTCCAGTTGGATAATATTCGTTTGCAGTGCGCGGTGAATTCTGAGCCAGAACCATGGCAGTTGGACCCAGTTTGTTCAATTGCCCCTAAAGTAGCATCGGTGGCGCCAAGCGGCGATATGTTAGATATTTATATCGATGCCGTTACTGATTGGAATATATTTGATTGTTGCGGTGGGTCATCCATCGCAGAAATCGACCTCGGCGGCAACAATGTACTTGAGTTCACCTATGACAGTGATCCCGCCACCAATACGGTGACGTTCTTTCAACCTCCGGCTCCTGTAGACCTTTCAAGCTTTGCCGGTGGCGCTAATTTTGCTGGTGGCACCATCGAATTCGATATGTTGGTAGTCTCCCAACCGACAAACCCTGCGGCCACCCCTTGGTTAATTAAAGTAGATTGCGACTCAGGCTGTTCAACCGGAGACCGTCCAATTACCGATAGCGTTGAAGGCGTCTTACCTGCGACCGGCGTTTGGCAGCATTACACCTTTAACCTTGACACTCTGGTTGCACAGGGCCTAGATTTGAGTGCTACCTCAGCCTTAGTGATCTTTCCGGCTTGGGGCAACCAAGACAACGCCGTTTACCAATTGGACAATGTAAAAGTCAATAAAGGGTCTGGCGGTGACGGCAGTAATGCCACAGTCCCAGTCAATTTTGAAGACCCTAATGTGACTTACAACTTTTCCGACTTCGAAGGTGGAGTAGCATCAGTGGTCGGTAACCCTGATATTTCTGCCGCTAATGCGAGTGCCAATGTTGGTCGAATGGTTAAGTTTGCCGGTCAAGTTTTTGCTGGCAGTACGCTGGCTTTGGGAAGTAATATCGACTTCTCAGGCAGCAGCGTTTTTAGCATGAATGTTTGGGCATCACGCGCCGTTCCAGTGCTTCTAAAGCTCGAGGGTTTGAATCAGGAAGTGACGGCGACCCACTCCGGTTCAGGAGCATGGGAAGAACTCACCTTTGACTTTAGCGGCTTAGCCGGTTCTGGCGCTAATGCGATCACCCTGATTTTCGATCTCGGCGTTGCTGGTGATGCAGGCAACAACCCTGCCGATTGGACATTCTACTTTGACGACATCTCACTAAATACCGGCGACGGCAATGGTGTGTGTGGCACAGGCACAGGTACCGGCGCAAGCGGCGCAACAGATGGCCCATTGTCATTGCGTGCAGGCTCCGGCCTCACATTTAGCGACTTTGGTGGTGGCTTTACTGCGATTGAAATTGACCCTGTTGATGCCAGCAATACCGTTGCTAGTACCACTAAAACGGCATCGGCCGAATTATGGTCAGGCGTAACATTCAACGATGGCCCAATTACTTATCCGTTGTCGGTTGCCGAGAGTCAGATTTCGGTAAGGGTCTATTCACCTGATGCCGGTATACCTGTTCGCTTGAAATTAGAAGACGCGGCTGATCCAACGCTGACAGTCGAGACCGAAGCTGTTACCACGGTCTGCGGAAGCTGGGAGACACTAACCTTTGATTTCAATAACGTTGCACCCGGCACCAACCCGTTTAACCCTGCGACGACATTCAATAAGTCATCAATCTTCTTCAACTTCGGTACAACCGGCGCGACTGCTGGTGAGAAGACTTACCTATGGGATGCGATTGAGTTTGTTGGCGCGGGTGATGGCGGTGGTGATGCAACTGAACCTACAGCCGCAGCACCGACTCCAACCACAGCTGCCAGCAATGTAATCTCGCTGTTCAGCGATGCTTATACAGACATTAGTAATATCGACTATAACCCCAACTGGGGCCAGGCAACGTTAGTTACCCAGGCCCCGATTGATGGTAATAATACACTCAAATATGCCGACTTAAATTATCAGGGCACCGACTTTGCCTCTAATCCGCAGGACGTTTCAGCGATGACCAGCCTGCATTTGGATTTCTGGACAGCTGATTCAGGCGCGCTAAATGTTTATCTGATCAGCCCAGGGCCTAGCGAAACGGCATTTGCATTGCCTAGTACTACCGGCTCGTGGGTCAGTGTTGATATTCCACTAACAGCATTTTCGGGTGTCGATCTGAGCAGTGTTATTCAGTTGAAGTTTGATGGCAACGGCACGATCTTCCTCGACAACGTGTATTTCACTTCCGGCGACGCCGCTGGCAACGAACTAACTACCAACGGCGATTTTGAAACCGGTGATAAAACCGCTTGGGCCGATTTTACTACTGGCTTTGGCGGCGGATCATTCACGGTGGAGAATACTCTGGGTTCATGGGCCGGTAAGCTAACGGCAGGTTTTAATGAATCGCCTGTAATCAAACAAGCCAACATCGGCATCGGTACGGTTGCACCTAACACTTCGGTGACGATTGAATTCGATTTGAATGGTTCATTGATAGGCGATGGTGGCGTGGTCTTTGCCGAATTTTTCTCCGAACTAAGCGGCGGCGGTACCTCGAAAGCAGAAATTCTAAGTGGCGGCCCGCTAACACCGACCAACAACTGGACCCGCTATACGTTCACTACCACCACTGGTAACGATGTCAGTGGTGGCGTGACACTACAGCTCAAGGCCGCCTGCGGCCCAGTTACCGGTTGCGGAGTAGATGCCAGCTTTGATAACGCTTCGGTGACTATCAACTAGGCAGCGAATACAAGTTCGCTAGCAATACAAACAAAAAGAGCTCCAAAGTGGAGCTCTTTTAAATTCAATCTAATTAGTAAACTTAACTAAACGATTTAATACCTGGGTACACGGCTAAGTCACCCAGCTCTTGCTCGATGCGCAACAACTGATTGTACTTAGCAACTCGGTCAGATCGACATAGTGACCCTGTTTTGATCTGCCCTGCCGCAGTAGCTACCGCTAAATCGGCGATGGTGGTATCTTCGGTCTCACCGGAGCGATGCGAAATAGTCGCCTTATAACCAGCGTCATGAGCCATTTGAATGGCGTCGAGTGTTTCCGTCAACGATCCGATTTGATTGAATTTAATCAAAATAGAATTAGCCACACCTTTATCAATACCTTGTTGCAAAATCTTAGTATTGGTAACAAATAAATCATCGCCAGTGAGTTGAATATCAGCCCCTACGCTCTTTGTGTGCGCTGCCCAACCGTCCCAATCATCTTCAGCCATGCCGTCTTCAATCGTGATAATCGGGTACTTACGAACCCATGCCTCAAGGTATTCGACAAACTCATCAGAGCTCAGCGACTTATTCTCAGCACTCAAATGGTACTTACCGTCTGAGTAGAACTCGGTACTAGCAACGTCTAGCCCGATCATAATATCTTTACCAGCTGTATAACCGGCATTTTCGATTGCTTGAATAATAATGCCAACCGCAGCTTCGTTGCTTTCTAAGTTTGGTGCAAAGCCACCTTCGTCGCCAACGGCGGTACTTAGGTCCATATCATGAAGTACTTTCTTCAAAGAATGAAACACTTCTGCACCGGCTCGTAATGCTTCGCTGAAAGTCGGCAAACCAGTCGGCAAAATCATAAACTCCTGAAAATCGATGGAGTTGTCCGCATGCTCGCCGCCGTTGATAATATTCATCTGCGGCACCGGCATTGAATAGGTCTCGTTACCAAACAGCTGGGCAAAGTGAGCGTATAGTGGGATTCCCTTGCTAGCCGCCGCCGCTTTAGCAACGGCCAATGACACGGCTAGAATTGCATTAGCACCCAATTTCGACTTGTTCTCAGTGCCATCTAGATCGATCATTAGCTGATCTATTGCGCGTTGATCTAGCGCATCTTTGCCCTGAAGAGCATCAGCGATGGCTGTATTTACGTTTTTTACTGCGCAAATAACGCCCTTACCTAAGTATCGGCTTTTGTCTCCGTCTCTCAGTTCAAGTGCTTCAAGTGAGCCTGTAGATGCACCCGATGGCGCAACCGCACGACCGAAAGAGCCATCAGCCAACGTTACATCAGCCTCAACAGTTGGATTACCACGTGAATCTAAGATTTCACGCGCAAGTATAGTTTCAATAGTAGACATGCTTGTCCTCATATATGATCATAAATTTAATGTTTGGTTTCTTAGCTAAATGAGTCTAGGACAGCTCGTTTTCTAAAAAACCACCAGCTTTCGTGGACTGGTCGAGTTGTTGAAGAACAATCAGTAATTCCTTTAGGCGTTGCGTAGGCATTGCGTTAGGGCCATCGCTTTTTGCGTTTGCAGGGTCTGGGTGAGTTTCCATGAACAGGCCGGCCACACCAGCAGCAACCGCTGCCCGTGCTAATACCGGTACAAACTCGCGCTGGCCTCCTGATCGATCACCCTGGCCGCCAGGCAACTGAACTGAATGCGTAGCATCAAACACTACTGGGCAACCGGTCTCGCGCATTTGTGCAAGGCCACGCATGTCGACAACCAGGTTATTGTAACCGAATGACGCACCACGTTCGCACACTGTGATTCGTCCTTTACCACCAGCCGCTTCGGCTTTCTTAGTGACATTAATCATCTCAGGTGGGGACAAAAATTGGCCTTTCTTGATGTTTGCGGGAATCCCACAAGCACCGACCGCTTCGATTAGGTCAGTTTGGCGACACAAGAACGCGGGAGTTTGAATCATGTCAACGTACTTAGCCGCAAGCTCAACTTGCTCAGGCGTGTGCACATCGGTTAGCACCGGCATACCAAGCGTCTCACGAACCTCTTGTAGAATTTCTAAGCCTTGTTGAATTCCTGGGCCGCGAAATGACGTGCCTGAGGTTCGATTAGCTTTATCAAAGGACGATTTGTACAGCGTATTAATGCCCAGTTCACCAGTGATATCACGGATCATTTTCGCGGTCTCTAGGGCATGCTGACGAGACTCAATCACACAGGGGCCGGCTATCAGAAAAAACGGTTGATCAAGACCTACTTCAAAATCTGCAATTTTCATACTTCTAACCTGCTTTAAGCCTTCTCGCGTTGAGCACGAGCGGCTTCAACGTATGAGGTAAATAATGGGTGCCCATCGCGTGGGCTGGAGGTAAATTCAGGGTGAAACTGAACGCCTACGAACCAAGGATGATCGCTAATTTCTATCGTTTCGACAAGGTCATCATCTGACACACCGCCAATAATCAGACCGGCGTCGACCAGCTGTTGGCGCAGCATATTATTGAACTCGTAGCGATGACGATGACGTTCATTGATTGTATCAGCAGCATACACCTCATGAGCTTTTGACCCTGCTGTTAGATGGCATTTCTGACCGCCCAAGCGCATGGTACCGCCAAGGTCAGAGTTTTCGTCCCTTAGCTGCAAATTGCCATGCTCATCAGTCCACTCCTCAATCAATGCGATAACCGGATAAGGGGTGTCTTTATTAAATTCTGTGCTGTTGGCGTTTTTCATACCGGCGACGTTACGCGCATAATCAATAACCGCTACTTGCATACCGAGGCAGATACCCAAATAAGGGATCTTATTTTCTCGGGCATGTTTGGCCGTCATGATTTTACCTTCAGTGCCACGGTCACCAAAACCGCCAGCGACTAAAATCGCATCATTGCCGTTTAATATTTCCACCCCATTTTTTTCGATTTCTTCGGCATCTATATAGTTAATATTGACGTCAGTCAGGGTTTGGATTCCAGCATGAATAAGTGACTCTGAAAGCGACTTATAAGACTCAGTTAAACCAATATACTTTCCGACCAAGGCGATATTAACCTTACCAGTTGGGTTAGCTTTTCGATAAACAACTCGTTCCCATTCCGATAAATCAGCCGGTGGGCAATCTAGGCGGAAGTGTTTAACCACTAGTTCATCGACACCCTGATCGCGATACAAAAGCGGTATTTCATATATATTGCCGACGTCAACGCCAGAAATTACTGCTTCACGGACGACATTGGTAAACAAGGCAATTTTACGCTTCGCGTCTTCTGGTAAAGGCTCGCTCACACGGCACAAAAGAATATCAGGCTGGATGCCGATACTTCTAAGTTCCTTCACAGAATGCTGAGTTGGCTTAGTTTTAATCTCACCAGCGACGGCGATGTATGGCACTAAGGTCAGGTGCATATACATCACGTTTTCGACACCTTTCTCAATCCGCATCTGGCGAATAGCTTCGAGAAAAGGCAATGATTCAATATCACCAACAGTTCCGCCGATTTCGACTAGCGCTACGTCAACATCGCCAGCGCCATCTTCAATCGCCTTTTTCATTTCATTGGTGATATGAGGAATAACCTGCACTGTACCGCCAAGATAATCACCGCGCCGTTCTTTCTTTATAACGCGTTCGTAAATACGCCCGGTAGTGAAATTATTTTTCTGCGTCAGCTTGGTACGAATAAATCGCTCGTAATGCCCTAAATCTAAATCAGTTTCAGCACCGTCGTCGGTTACAAACACCTCACCGTGCTGCATCGGGCTCATTGTGCCTGGATCGACGTTGATATAGGGGTCAAGTTTCATCAGGGTCACTTTTAACCCTCTAGACTCAAGAAGTGTGGCGAGCGATGCCGCGGCAATGCCTTTACCAAGAGAAGATACAACCCCTCCGGTTATGAATACGTATTTAGTCATCGAGTGCGTGTGATGTGTTTGAAAGCGTATCGAAACAAAGAAAAACACAAGAAAAATGTGCTTTGTGCAGTGCTCCAGAAGGTTCTGTATGATACTGGAGCAGTCGATTATGAACAATCGCTTTTAGCACTCTTATGTGAATATTTTGTCGACTAAACACACAACATAGACAAGAAGGTTAGCGCTAATACGGTGTGTCTACTGAGACCCAGTCGGAGTGAAATTGCTGGTCTACCGGTGCGATAACAACATCATTACCGGCATCGGACATTGTCAGCAAAGGCAAGGCTTGACGCCTCCACGGGGGAACACCGATATCCTGCATCCATTTTCTCAAATTCAAACTATGCCCTTGCAAGGCTTTGGGGTTACTTACTTCAGGTTTAGCCGCTAAGCGTAGGCGCGACTTTTTATGCGAAAGAACCAGTTCACGTAGTTTATCGGTAGAACCAATCATAAGTTTGTTTTCAAACAAAGCTAAAGGCTGCTCTAAATTCTGCCAACTAACCGTGCTAAATGTCTGTCGTGCGGTTGTTGCGGCCATGACATACATATAGCCCTTATAAAACCTGAACTGGCGGCCGCGTTCTTGTAGCACAGCGGTACCAGCGGGTGGTTCGCTGATAGCTAACAACAATCTAGCGAGCAACCTTCGACTTGGCGAATGGAGCTTCAGGCTCTGAAGCCAAAACCGTAGCACATTTGCTTGGCGCCCCGGCGTTAGGTGCCCCATGTCATCAACGCAAAGTGCATGAGATTGGTCTAGCGGGTGAATTGGGTGCTCTCTTACGTCGACTAAATCACAAATAGCAATTTCTCGAAGCAAGCCATTCTCTTGCTCTAAATTTGCTGCTGCGCGGGCAATGCTCTGGATAGCATCGGGTCGAAAAGTTTGCAACACCGGTAATATCTGATGACGAATTTCATTGCGTGAATACCGTTGATCCTGATTACTTGGGTCTTCAATCCAATGCAAATCATGCTGATGTGCGTAATTAACGATATCGGCCTGACTGAACTTCAAAAGAGGACGAACTAATTTAGCACCAAAAAAGGGTCGCGAAGCACGCAAGCTGGATAAGCCAGTGCTACCGGCGCCACGCATCAAATTAAACAGAAAAGTTTCAGCTCGATCTTGTTGGTGATGAGCGGTCATGATCACTGAACGGTACTCGACTTGCTCACGAAACCATTGATAACGGGCATCTCGAGCAGTCGCTTCGTCACTCGATGTTAAATTTAGTGAGGTTTGCCTAAGCGGCACCTTAAGCAATTCGCAGACACGGCCACAATGCTCAGCCCATGCTTTAGATTCTGCTTGCAAATTGTGAGAAACATGCAGCGCTACTAGGTCAAAACCATGCTGGTCACGTAATTGAGACATTAAGTGCAGCAACACCGTCGAATCTACGCCACCGCTGAAAGCGACGTAATATCGACCTTGATGGTCGAGGTTCATTTGACCAAAAAGCTCACTGCCAAACTCTTCTACAGAAAGTGTCATATTAGGATCTACCTTTATATAAATGTTTGCTTCTAACATAAACAACATGGGTGGCTTGCCCACATGCTGGGTAAAACTATTGACCCCCGACGACAGCTTAGAATCAGCCTTGGACTAATCTATGCACAGCCTTGAGCTGGATATAAACAGCCTTGAGCCGTATATAAACAGCCCTAAGCCAGATATAAACAGCCCTGAGCCAGATATAAACAGCCCTGAGCCAGATATAAACAGCCCTGAGCTAGAATAAACAGCCTTAAACCTCATAAAACAACGTGGATAATTCGATTTGTCACTATAGATTCTTATTATTCGATGTTGGCAAGAAGCGTACTAATTTGGGGGCTCGCTTCGCCTTCTCTCTGACCTCGCCTAGACGGTAAGTTAGACTATTGTTATCGCATTAATAATACGACAGACAATGCGTCTAACACAGACAGTTTTCAAAACCACTAAAATTATAGCATTAATCTAAAAAACATTTAAAGAGCAAACACTTAGAAACACTTTCTAATAAAGTAGCTCACATAGACCTAATAAATCAATCTAATATTTGGCTGACCAACGATAGACTCGAGTTGCTCAAGCATTAATTTATTCGGTACGATTCGCCAGCTGTGGGCTATGTCTAACTTACACACACCATGAGGCGTGCGATATTCGAAGCCAACACCACACTGACCATGTTCATTGGGGGCAAGGATTTTCTTAAGATTGCTGACCGTGTGCTCTTCTATTTGCTCAGAGGTGATTTGAATTTGCATGTGCCGCGCCAAGTGACCGCGAGCTTGTTCGATGTCAAACAGCTCGTCAGCTGAGATGCGAATATCATCGTTAAAGAAGTTATGGCTCGCTTTGCCTTTAATAACCAACACCTTGTCTTTGTGGATCACATCTCGACGCTGGTCATACAGCTCGCCGAACACGCCGACCTCTACACGTGCCGTTTTATCATCTAAGGTAAGAAAAGCCATGCGAGAACCCGACTTAGTATTCATCGTGCGGGCACCAACAACTAAACCAGCTAAGGTTACCGACTTCTTACCCTTGCCCTGCCCGACATCAATGTCGATAAGACGACACGAGGTAAACTGATCAAGCTCTTGTATATACATGTCAATAGGGTGACCACTGAGATATAAGCCCAATGTCTCCTTTTCAGCCGCGAGCAAATCTTCTTTCTTCCACTCGGGTACATTCTGATACGTTTGTACGGTCTCTACTGGCGCCGAAATACCAAACATATCATTCTGCCCCGCGAGCGCACTTTTGGCTTGTTGATTAGCCGCATCTAAGGCAAGCCCGATGCTCTCAACGAGACTAGCGCGATGAACACCAAGCTCATCAAGCGCACCCGCTCTGACCAATGCTTCGAGTGCACGACGATTGACACGTTTAACGTCGACACGAGCGCACAGATCATATAAATCTTTAAACGGGCCGCCAGCCTCTCGAGCTTCGATAATGTTCTCGATGACCGGTCGTCCGATACCTTTAATCGCACCTAGACCGTAAACAATATGTTTGGCGTCGGTCGCAACAAACTGATACTGGCAGAGGTTAATATCCGGATGCTGAACCGCCAAGTTCATTTGATTTGCCTCGTTCAGCAAGATCACGACCTTATCAGTATTCTCCATATCAGCCGACATACACGCCGCCATAAACTGCGATGGATAATGTGCTTTCAACCAGGCCGTTTGATAAGCGACCAAGGCATATGCCGCGGAGTGACTTTTGTTGAAACCGTAGGCCGCGAAGTATTCCATTAAATCAAATACTTCTTTGGCGACCTCAGGTGGCACTTCTCGCTCACTCGCGCCTTGTTCGAAAATGGCACGCTGCTTGGCCATTTCCTCCGGTTTTTTCTTGCCCATTGCGCGGCGTAAAATATCGGCACCGCCGAGCGAATAACCGGCCATCACCTGCGCAATATTCATTACCTGCTCTTGGTAAAGAATGATGCCCTGGGTGTTGTTAAGGATTGGCTCGAGCATTTCGTGGGCGTATTTAGTCGGCTCTTTCCCGTGCTTACGATCACAATAAACCTTCTCCATACCGGCACCAAGTGGGCCCGGACGATAAAGAGCTACCAAGGCCACGATATCTTCGAACCGATCCGGCTTTAGGTTCTTAATGAGCTCCTTCATACCCGACGATTCCAACTGGAAAACGGCGGTGGTTTGCCCGTCTTTCAGGAGGTTATAGGTAGGCTTATCGTCAAGCGGTAGCTTGGTAATGTCGAGAATGTCTTCGCCAAGCTGAACGCGCTTAGCATTAATTGCTTTAACCGCCCAATCAATAATGGTGAGTGTTTTCAGACCTAAAAAGTCAAACTTAACCAAGCCAACCGTTTCTAAATCGTCCTTATCGTACTGAGATACAATTTGATCACTGCCATGTTCACAGTAAAGAGGGGTAAAATCAGTTAAATCAGTCGGTGAAATTACCACGCCGCCGGCGTGCTTACCGACGTTACGCGCAAGACCCTCTAATTTGAGAGCCATGTCTATCAGTTCAGTAATTTCCTCTTCGTTGTCGTAGCGATCTTTTAACTCAGGCTCTTGATCCAACGCTTTAGTCAAGGTAATGCCAAGATCAAATGGTATTAGCTTGGCGATGCTATCCACATGTCCATACGACAAACCCATCACTCGGCCAACATCACGAATCACTCCCTTAGCCGCCATGGTTCCGTAGGTGATGATCTGCGATACCTTATTTCGGCCGTATTTTTTGGCCACATAGTCGATTACTCGCTCCCGCCCCTCGATACAGAAATCGACGTCGAAGTCAGGCATTGAGACCCGTTCGGGATTAAGAAATCGTTCGAATAACAGAATATGTTCTATCGGGTCTAAATCGGTAATTTTAAGTGCGTAGGCGACCAATGATCCGGCGCCCGAGCCCCTGCCCGGCCCGACAGGAACATCATTTTCTTTGGCCCATTGAATAAAGTCCGCTACGATTAAGAAATAACCGGGGAAACCCATTTCAAAAATAATCTTAAGCTCAAACTCCATTCGCGCTTCATACTCAGCACGCATTTCCTCTGTGGGGCCATCAGGAAATCGTCGCAGCATGACCACCTCTAAACCGGCAAGCGACTCGTTGCGCAAATGCGACTCAATGGTCTGACCTTCGGGCACTGGGAAATCGGGTAAGAAATATTCCCCCATCCGAATTACGAAATTACAGCGCTGAGCGATTAGCACGGTATTTTCTATCGCGCTTGGGATATCCGCAAACAACTCAATCATTTCTTGCGAGCTTTTATAATATTGCTCACGGGTATGATGCACCGCGCGACGGCTATCATTTAACACTCGCCCTTCGTTTATACACACTCTAACTTCATGTGCATCGAAGTCTGGTTGCTTCATAAAGTGGGCATCGTTGGTGGCCACTAAGGGGATTTGAAACTGTGCGGCAAGCATCGCAGCTTGGCTTATATACTCCTCCTCATGCGCTCGTCCTACTCGTTGAATTTCAATAAAAAAACGATCGGGAAACAATCCTTGATACTGCCGTATAACCTCTTCGCGATAGTCACCGCGGCTAGCCATAATAGCCCCACCTAGCTCGCCTCGAATGCCACCAGAGAGACAAATTAAACCCTCAGTTTTGCCGTTTAGCCACTCTTTTTGAATAATTGGCTTGCCTTGAGCTTGGCCTTCGCGAAAGCCCCTAGACAACAGCTCAGACAAATTCACATAGCCAACATCGTCTTGCACCAGCAACACCATAATATAAGGCTGAGTAACCTTATCGGGATTTTCAATATAGACCTCGGCACCAATTATCGGCTTAATGCCTTGTGCCATGCATTTATTGAAAAATTTGACCGCACCATACAGATTACCCATATCGGTTAGAGCGACCGCGGGCATCTGATTAGTACGTGTTTGCTCGATTAGCGCCGGCAAACGAATCATGCCGTTTACCAGTGAATATTCGGAGTGGACGTGTAGATGGACAAAAGTTTTTGGCATCGGTAAATTATAAACCCATCACAGTTTCTACGGAGGGTTTTGTCGGCACAGAATTAAAAATATTAATCTTGACTTAATCAGAGGTTCCCTAACTAATCAATCTCCAGCATTTTTTTGACTGGCGCGAAGCTACGCCGATGAATCGGCGTAACACCAAACTGTTTCAGTGCATCACGATGTTGCTTAGTAGGGTAACCGCTGTTTTGCTCAAAGCCGTAATTAGGGAAGCTAATAGCGTAAGCGGACATCAACTGATCACGCGCCACTTTGGCAATAATAGAGGCCGCCGATATTGAAGGCTCAATACCATCGCCGCCAACAATGGGCTCAGCTGGGATACCAAAATCAGGGGCGCGATTACCGTCAACTAGAACTTTGTCAACCGAGACCGACAACCCTGCAACCGCCCGCTGCATTGCCAACATGGTCGCATGTAAAATATTTAGTCTATCAATTTCTTCAACAGATGCCTCACCCATTGACCAGGCTAACGCTTGCTCCTTTATGGCGATGGCTAAAATTTCTCGTCTCTTTGCTGATAATTTTTTCGAGTCGGTCAGGCCCGGCAAATCATAATCATCGGGTAGCACAACGGCGGCCGTAACCACCGGCCCGGCCAGTGGGCCCCTGCCAACCTCGTCTACGCCTGCAACAATCATCGTTGCTTCTCAGCTCTAATGTTTAGTAATGTTTCAATCGCATCACAGGCAAGCTCGCCGGATTCCTCTGCAAGCCTTGGCGCTAATTCAGCCAACACATTGCTCATTGATTGATAGGCATTTTCATCGTCTAACAGTTTTGACACTTCGGTCACCATGTTAGCTGCCGTCGCTCTATCTTGAATTAGCTCGGCGACGATCGGTGGATTGGTTAAATGATTCGGCATCGAGAAATGCTCGACTTCCATGGTACGTGCGGCGTACCACTCTTCGAATTTAGATACTTTGTACATCACAACCATAGGTTTTGCGAATAAAGCAGCTTCAAGAGCCGCCGTGCCAGAGGCGAGAACCGCCATGTGAGATAGCGCCAAAACATCTCGAGAATAGCCGCTAATAACACGAACCTGGGACGCAACATCGCTCACCAGTTCAATTAAGTAAGTGTGTAGCTTTTCAGACGCAGCAGGAATAATAAACTCAAGGTCAGGGTAGCGCTGAGCCAGTTCCGAGCAGGCTTGCAACATGACTGGCGCCAATCTAGACACTTCGCTCATGCGGCTGCCAGGTAGAACCGCTATCAGCCTTTGGTTCTCGGGCAGATCTATAGCCTGACGTGCATCATCGCTGAGTGTCCATGACTGGGTCTGTTTAGCTAAAGGGTGACCAACATACTTAACCGGTACATTACGCTGTTGGTAAAATGTCTCTTCAAACGGAAAAAGAGTCAGCATCAAGTTTATCGCTTGTTTGATTTTGGTAATACGCTTACCGCGCCAAGCCCAAACTGTGGGGCTAACGTAATGCACCGTTGGAATGCCGGCTTGCTTGAGCTTTATCTCTAAGCTTAGATTAAAATCTGGCACATCGATGCCAATAAAAACATCGGGGTTCCATTCAATCATGTATTCGCGAATGGTTTTACGAATACTGAGAATTTCAAACGCTCCCTTCAGCGCGCCGGCAACCCCCATGATACTGATCTTATCCATCTCAGCCAAACTAACAGCGCCCTGCTCTTGCATTAGCGGCCCGGCCAAGCCAACAAACTCAGCGTTTGGATAGCGTAATTTAAACGCCTTTATCAGTTCACTACCTAGGTAGTCGCCCGACTTCTCGCCTGCAACAATGCCGATTTTCATAGTCTCTCTAACGCTAATTCGTTAACTTAGGCTTCAAACATAGTCTTAAACTTAGGCGTAAACCTAAGCTTAGCGAATAACACCACGCTTCGAGTCCTTAATAAAGCTAATCAAACCCTTCACTTGCGGACTATCCCAATCGTGCGTCGCCAGTTCATCGAGCGCATGAGCCATGGTATGTCCAGATCGATAAATCGTTCGGTAAGCGCGTTTCAACTCTAGAATAGTGTCCTTATCGATACCACGGTGCCTTAAGCCTCTAATATTGATGCCATGGGTGATAGCTTTATTGCCAGCGACCAACATATAGGGCGGTACATCCAAAGTACAATAGGTATTCACACCGCAAAAGCTATGTTCACCTATTCGCACGAACTGGTGCACCAAAGTATAACCCGCTAGCACAACATAATCGCCGACTCGAACATGGCCGGCCAAACTAGCATTGTTAGAAAACAATAAACCTGAGCCTAAACGGCAATCATGAGCGATATGAACGTAGGCCATGAACAGGTTGTTACTGCCAATAGAGGTGATACCTTCGTCGCCCACTGTGCCACGATTTACCGTGATATTTTCGCGGAAAACATTATTGTCACCAATGCTAACTTGAGTAGGCTCGCCTTTGTAGGAGATCGACTGTGGCTCACCGCCGATGGCTGTAAACGAAAAAACTTGGTTGTTAGCGCCTAATTCAGTGTGCCCTTCTATGACCACCTGAGAGGCGATTCTTGATCCGTCACCGATCTTTACATTACTTCCTATAACTGAATAAGCACCGATAGAGACATCAGTGCCTAATTCAGCACCTGTTTCGATGATCGCGGTTGGATGAATATTCACACTCATAGTTTAGGCCTCAATATCTTTAAAGGTAAACATTAATTCGGCCGATGCAGCGACTTTACCGTCGACCTTTGCAATGCCTTTACACTTCCACATGTTTTTTATCTTACGCACTAATTCAACTTCAAATATAAGTTGATCACCAGGTTCAACCGGTCGCTTAAATCGTGCTTTGTCTATGCCTGTGAAGTAGTAGATTCGATTTGATGTATCGATATCTTCGCGTCCGTAGCTAGCCATCAGAGCAGCGGCTTGAGCTAATGCTTCAATAATTAGTACACCGGGCATCACCGGACGACTGGGAAAATGGCCTTCAAAGAAAGGCTCATTATAAGTCACGTTTTTAAGAGCAACCATGCTTTCTTCCGGCACGGCCTCTAGTACTCGGTCAACTAATAAGAACGGGTAGCGGTGTGGTAGCAGGTTTTTTATTTGATGTATGTCGAGTAACGCCACTGGGCAGATCCTTTTTTAACTTGTTGTAGAACGCAAAAGACTCCCTTAATGGAAGCCTCTCAAACAATACCAAATAGTAGTATAGCTTTTTTATGCGTGCAATCGGGTGCAATTTATAGCCCCCGATTACTAATTTTCGCAACTGTGACTTAAGTAATTACTGAAGTTTCGGTCACCGCGTTTGCCTCTATTTTGAAGACATACGCTGTAAGATCTTTTGTGTGATGTTCACTTTAGGGCCTGCATAAAGTACACCGCTTCGTAAAATCAGGTCGTAGCCTTCCTCTTCAGCAAACTTGCGCACTTCTTGGTCTACAGAGCTTTGCAGTTTACTAACGACTTCGTTCTGACGCACTTCAGCCAAACGCTCTGTATCTTCAGTAAGTAATTGCAGTTCTCGACGTTTGCTTTGGAACTCAAGCTGCTTATTCTTGTACTCTTCTTCAGAGTAAATAGTTCCCGCGTTCTTGCTAATATCTTCTTGCAGTTTAACCAGCGCAGCACGTTTGTCTGCGATTTGTTTTTTTTGTGGCTCGAATTCAGCGCCTAGTTTCTTAAATTCGTTTTGCAGCGCTGGCAGTGACTCCAGAATAGTTCGTGCATTGTAAAAACCGATCTTAAGTTCGGCTGACGCGATAGAAGCTTGCATACATGCTGCCAAGGCGGCGAATACGATTAAACTGCGTTTTAACATTTTTGATACCTTTAATTTCTTAATTTTTAAACATTGTTCGCCCCTACAATACAATCGCAGAGACGACTAACTCATTTCAGCAAAACCTCAGCTGAGGGTTTGCCCTGATTCTAACTCCGTCGACCTATTGAATTAACGAACCGACACTAAACTGAAATTTCTCAATTTCATCACCGATGATACCGTTCAATGGATCTGCCTCAACTTCATTCAACGGAATAGAGTAGCTGATTGACAGCGGGCCAACCGGAGAAATCCAGTTAAAGCCGATACCGGCACTAAACCGAATATCGTCTAATTCAATACTTTGCTCATTAGAGAATACTTGCCCACCATCAACAAATAACTGCAGACGTTTATCCAATGCCCCATCGCCGACTGGTAGTAATAATGTGGCGTTCAACAGCACGCGTTTGCTACCACCAAAAGGTTGCTGAAATTGACCTTCATCACGAGGCCCAAGCGAACGGGCTTCAAAACCACGTACCGAGCGCGAACCGCCTGCGAAATAATTCTTGAAGAATGGAAGACCGTTAGTATCGCCATATCCATCGCCATAACCAATGTCAGCACTAAGTTTTAATGCGGCCTTTCTGGTAAATGGGTAGTAATAGCTCGACTCAAGATTTAAACGATAATATTCAAGATCGCTGCCGGGAGCAGTAACTTCAGCCGATAAGCGAAGGTTTCTACCAGATGTCGGATACAACAAGCTGTCGCGAGTATCATGAGCAAAAGCAGAGGTCACACTGAATAATGTGTTATCTGGGTTTTCAGAAATAAAGTCAAGAACTTCAGGTGACGAATTGATGCCCGGCTTTAAATCGATTTGTTCAATTCCAGCGCCTAAAGAAAATGAATTGCTTTCGTTTATTGGAAATAGGTAGCGAACATTCAACCCGAGAGTCTCAGTGAAGAACTCTGACGTATTTGCTCTCGCGGAATCAATTTTTCTACCGGTTAAGCCAATTGTTCGGCTAATCCCCGATTTAGTATAGTAAGGGTCTGTAAATTGTATGCTTAGTGACTCGACGATATCCGACCGCTGGACATTGAAGTTAAGCTGATTACCAGTACCAAACAAGTTTGATTGCGAAACACTCGCTTGGATCAATGCACCATCATCGCCGGAGAACCCTAAACCAAACAAGAATTGTCCAGTCGGACGTTCTTTAACCACGACTTCAAGATCCACTTGATCTTCGCGGCCGGCTACCGGCACGGTCTCGATCTCAACTTCGTCAAAAAAGCTTAAACGCTGCAAACGAATTTTCGAGCGATTAACACGGCTTGGAGAAAAAGCACCGCCTTCAGTCTGTCGCAACTCACGACGGATAACTTCATCATTGGTTAGTTTGTTACCAACAACGTCAATACGACGGACATACACTCGGCGACCGGGCTTAATATTAATTGAGAATGCGATGGTGTTGTCATCACGATTAACATCTGGAACTGGCACTACTTCAGCGTATGAGTAGCCTTCTTCGGCGAGCCGGTCGCTGATAAATTCAACCGTATTATCAACATCCCGGCGCGAGTAAGTTCGGCCAGGCGCGATGAATACGTACGGCAATAACTCATCTTCGGGCACGACTAGTTGACCATTAAGCACGAAGCTTGAGACTGTATAGCGCTCACCTTCATCAACGTTAACGGTTAGAAAAATGCCGTCTTTCTCAGGCGAGATACTGACTTGATTCGAAGTAATATTAAAGTCAAGAAAGCCTTGGTTCTGATAAAAACTACGCAAGGTCTCGAGGTCGCCGGAGACCTTGTCTTTCGAATATTGATCAGCCGAACCCCAAAACTTCCAAAATGGCACGCTGTCAGTAGATTCGAATTCGTCGCGCAACATTTTGTCGCTGAAGTACTCATTGCCGACAATATTAATTTTCTTAATTTTGGCGGTTGGGCCCTCTTTTACATGCAGCTTAACTTTGACTCGGTTTCGAGGCAATTCAGTAACTTCGGTGCCTACTTGGGCATTATACTTTCCCTGATTTAAGTACTGTCGCTTAAGCTCTTGCTTAACCTGTTCCAAAACATTCGGTTGAAACACGCGGCCTTCAACGAAATCATTTCCAGACAAAGCCTCTCGCAAAGACTCTTCTTTGATCAATTTATTACCGGCGAATTCTATCTGCGTGATAGAAGGGTATTCGACAACGTCGATCACGATCGCAGTACCATCGGTACTCAGTTCGATGTCCTTAAAAAAGCCAGTTTTATACAACTCTCGAATCAGGTCTGAAGAACCCGACGGGTCGAATGAGTCGCCTACTTTGACCGGCAGGTAATTAAAGATAGAACCAGCCGATATACGCTGCAAGCCCTTGACTCGGATGTCAGAGACCACGAACGATTGCTGTGCAATGGCGCTGCTCATTATCGCAGTCATCGCTAACGCTATCACAATTGATCTGATGCAGAGTGTTCTAATCATAGAGTCCTCAATAGCCCTTGGCTATTTGGTGTTAATCATTTTCATATTGTCTATTCTAGCGCGGTGGCCGAAGACGAAATCGACAAAAAAGAGTTATTTAATATTATTGTTCTTATGTTTCGCGAAGTTCTGGTAGATTTTAACAATCACTACCCTGCCCACTTAATCGCCAGTGGTAATTCTAATTGAATATTTTCAAAATATCATTATAAAAAGCAAGACTCATTAGCCCGGCCAACATCAGCATCCCGAATGGCTGAACGGCGATGAAAGCCCTTCGCGCAAACCGTTTACCAGCAAAGACCTCGACCACATAGCTGGCCAAATGACCGCCATCTAACATCGGAATCGGCAATAAATTCATCACCCCCAAGCTAATACTGATTAATGCGAGGAAATATAGATAGGTACTGAACCCGACTTGAATTGCTTGACCGGCGACATCGGCAATCATTAGTGGGCCATTAACGTTTTTATGCGACACCTGCAGGGTGATCATCTTACCCAACATTCTCAGGGTCAGTGTCGACATTAACCAGGTTTGATTGGCGCCGTGAACCATCGCCTCGAGAGGTGAGCGATTGATTTCAATGATTTGCTCAGGTCGCGGTGGTAATACCGTCGGGCCAACACCTAATTGACCATAGGTGGTATCGCCAGCCTTGATAGTCTTCGGCGTTATGGTCATCGAAGTATTAACTCCGTCACGCTCAACAGTAATTAATAACGGCTGGCCTGCGGCTGGCTGAACTATCGAGGTCAAATCACTCCAGCTATTAATCGGTGTTTGGTCAATCGAAACAAATTTGTCACCGGCCTTTAGTCCACCAGACTCCGCTGGCGACCCCGCAGCGACATGCTCTATGTCAGTAGTAATTACTGGTAACACACTAACAAAACCAAGTTGGCGCATCAAACTAGCCGGATTAACTTTGTATATTGGAATATCTTTGGTGACAATTGTGACATTCGATGTCGAGCCATCGGAATCGACTTGAAGCTCAATCGGCTCGCGTTTGAGAACTTGATTGAACACGTAAAGATCGTGCTCGGTTAAAAAACGAGCCGGTTTACCATCGACACTTACCAGCCTATCGCCAGCCTTAACTCCAGACTGAGCCAATACAGATTGCTCGGTAACATTGCCAAAAACGGGTTCGAG
>JAFMHC010000026.1 GCA_017854775.1 Gammaproteobacteria bacterium
TGTTAAATCAACTTCAATATGCGCGTCTCTGATATAACCTCTGGCTCGTAAGTACCGCACCCGCTCTAAGCATGACGATGGTGCTAAGCCTATTTTTTCAGCCAGATCCTTGTTGGCGATCCGTGCATTGTTCCTTAGGGCGGCAATTATTTCGAAGTCGATTTGGTCTATCTCGTTCATTTCAGTATTTTTCCGAATTAAATTTGGTCATGTCTGGATATCGCAAATATTGTATATGATAAGCGATAATTTAACGAATTAACAAAAAGGCGGTTTGACAATGAGCACTAATAAGCAACAACAGATTTTCAATGCAGCTAAAAAGCTCTCTCCTCGACGAAACTCTACCGAAGCTTCCAGTGTCAAGGAATTAGCAGCCGAGCAACTTAGCCACTTTAATATTGAAGTCGATGGCGAACTCGGTCGAGCCTTGTTGAGCGCGGTCGAGCGCGTCTATGAGTGTCAGGGTAATGTTGAGCTCATGTGGCAAGAAACTCAGGCTAGCATGGCGTCGTTAGATACCAACGAAAAGGCCGCACTGTTCAATGCCAAAAAATTTCTATCATTTCAATTAGCCAAAGTTCTTGATACGTTGCAGAATCCGTTCAGGAGCACCTATCAAGCGCTAGGCTACAGCCAGTCGACCATGAGCGCCAAGTCGGCCTATCCGATTTTTGATAACGTTAACGCAATATTTTCAGCGACCCCAGCAATTACTCGTACGGCGACCTATATTTACGCGTGTGCCGAATGGATTAGCGATGCCTTCGAAGGTAAAGAGATGATGCTCGATATCTACTCTCGCCTGCTTAACCCAACCTCAATCTCACTTGCAAACCATATCGTTGATTTAGAAACTGGCCCCTATGCAGGCGAGTATTTAGCATGGAACTTCAATAGCGGAATGTCGGCGATTGATGCAACCCTATCGCACGTGCTCGGGCATGAAGATATATTGATCGCCAGTCAGAATATTTACGGCGGAGCACACCAGTTGATTCACGATTGGTTCGCCAAGCCCTCAAACCTAAACATCGCTGTGGCCCAGTTTTCAGGCGAAGACACAAGCGCATTTGTCGAGACCTTGGCCAAGGTTAAAACTCAATACGCAGCGCGCATAGCGGCCGGAAAACAGATTTACCTCTACATTGAATCACCGTGTAATCCGCATGGCTATGTGTTAGATGTGCCCGAATTGTGTCGCATAGCTCACCAGTCTGGAGTGCGGGTAATATTAGA
This sequence comes from Gammaproteobacteria bacterium, assembly GCA_017854775.1. GTDB lineage: Bacteria > Pseudomonadota > Gammaproteobacteria > Arenicellales > Arenicellaceae > Arenicella. Next base: position 1,240 of record JAFMHC010000026.1, read on the forward strand.
TGCCACGGTAGGCACGCCATTTTTAGTGCAACCATTGCAGCGAGAAAATACCGAAGAGCGCCCTGACTTCGTGATCCATAGTTACACCAAAGATCTTACTGGTTCAGGTTCAGTTATTGCCGGTTGTGTTATCGCTCGCAACGAAGATATGTTTATTCCGAAGGGAATGCCAGGTTGGGAAAATACTCTATTCTGGAATGTCTACTATATAAAAGGTGCGTTTTTAAATGCTGATACCGCGTTTGAGGTAATGGCTGGTATGCGAACCTTGGAAGTGCGCATGTTGAAAAAATGCATCACTACTAAGATATTTGCGACCTTTATGGATTCCCATCCGATGATTAAAGTAAATTGTAATGGGCTACCGGGTAACAAAAATTATCAACTCGCACAGGACAATCTATTTCTCGGATTCCCATCGGGATTGTTTACCGTCGATATGGGCTCAGAGATTCCCGATGCGGAGTTCCATCGCTTTTTTGATTGCCTAGAACCAGCCTTCTCTCATATGATAAGCCTAGGGCAAACCAATAGTATTGTTAGCTGTCCGGGGCTAACCACGCATTCAGAACTCAATGCCGAGCAGCAAGTCGAAGCGCAGATTTTCCCGACCACTATTCGCTTTGCTATGGGCATTGAAAACCCAATGGATTTGATTGAACATATTGTTGCCGCCAGCACTCTATCGATAGATCAAGCGATCCCTGATTTCTCATCACAGTTTATGCCGATCGAAGAAGCGCGTAAGATGGCAAAGGAAATTTATATCGACATGCAAACTAGCTATGTCGAGGCAATTATTTAACTCAGCTACGGCTGTCAGGTAACTAGGTTTTAGGCAATGACTGATTTTATTCAACATATACAGAGCAATATCGACGAGGTTAAAGAGGCCGGTCTTTACAAGGCTGAGCGATTGATTACCAGCGCCCAAGATGCGCGTGTCGAGGTCTCATCGGGTGATTCAGTGCTTAACTTCTGCGCTAATAATTATCTCGGTTTAGCCAATAGCCCTGAGCTGATCGAAGCGGCAAAAACCGGTTTAGACGAGCATGGTTTTGGCATGGCCTCGGTACGCTTTATTTGCGGCACCCAAGATATTCATAAAACGCTAGAATCAAAATTGAGCGACTTCCTTGGGATGCAAGATACGATTCTTTACTCGTCTTGCTTTGATGCCAACGCTGGCCTTTTTGAAACCATTCTCGGTGCTGAAGACGCAATCATTTCTGACGCACTGAACCATGCCAGTATTATCGACGGTGTTCGCCTTTGTAAGGCAAAGCGCTTTCGTTACGCTAACAACGACATGGCGGCACTAGAGGAGCAGCTAATTGCCGCTACCGAGGCCGAGGCGCGTTTCAAATTGATTGCCACCGATGGTGTGTTCTCGATGGACGGCGTTATCGCTAACCTAAAGGGTATTTGTGATCTAGCCGAAAAATACGGTGCGATGGTGATGGTTGATGATTCGCATGCGGTCGGCTTCGTCGGTGGTAAGGGTCGAGGTAGCCATGAGCATTGCGACGTGATGGGCCGAGTCGATATCATTACTGGCACCCTTGGTAAAGCCATGGGCGGCGCATCTGGCGGTTTTACCTCTGGTAAGCGTGAAGTCATCGAGTGGTTGCGCCAACGCTCGCGCCCCTATTTATTTTCTAATTCATTAGCGCCTGCAATCGTTTCAGCATCAATTCGGGTGCTCGACTTGCTTAAATCGGGCGATCATTTGCGCGATAGTTTAAGGCGCAATAGCGCCCATTTTCGTAAGCGAATGAGTGAGGCAGGTTTTACCTTAGCCGGTGCCGACCATGCGATTATTCCGGTCATGTTAGGCGACGCTAAGCTGGCGGCCGAAATGTCTGCACGGATGCTCAAAGAAGGTGTTTATGTAGTTGGGTTCTCCTTTCCGGTGGTGCCAAAAGGGCAGGCCAGAATACGAACTCAGATGTCGGCAGCACATAGTCTCGAGCAAGTAGATTTTACCGTTGATGCGTTTATAAAAGTGGCTAAAGAGATTGGAGTAATTAACTAATGACGGCTCAAATGAAAGCTCTCGCAAAATTACACCCTGAAAAGGGTATTTGGATGACCGAGGCCGATGTGCCAACCGTTGGGCCAAATGATCTGTTAATTAAGATCAAGAAAACCGCGATTTGCGGAACTGATATGCATATCTATGCCTGGGATGAGTGGTCGCAAAACACCATTCCAGTGCCGATGATTGTTGGCCATGAATACGTAGGTGAGGTGGTTGATAAGGGGCAAGAGGTGCGTGGCTTCGAGACTGGCAATAGAGTCTCAGGTGAGGGCCATATCACCTGCGGTCATTGCCGAAATTGTCGCGCAGGCCGGCGACATTTATGCCGTAATACCTTTGGTGTCGGGGTTGATCGCCAAGGCGCGTTTGCCGAGTACTTAGTGATACCAGCATTTAACGCATTCAAAATCCCCGATAATATCAGTGATGACCTGGCGGCCATTTTTGACCCTTTTGGTAACGCCGTACACACCGCATTGTCGTTCAATTTAACCGGCGAAGATGTTTTGATTACGGGCGCTGGCCCAATCGGTATTATGGCGGCTGCAGTGGCAAAGCACGTAGGCGCTCGTCACGTTGTGATTACTGATGTCAATGACTATCGATTAGAGCTTGCCAGTAAAATGGGCGCCAGCCGAGCGGTCAATGTGGCCGAGCAAAAAATTGAAGACGTAATGAAAGAGTTAGGTATGACTGAGGGCTTTGATGTCGGCATGGAAATGTCTGGCGTACCATCGGCCTTCACCTCGATGCTTAAAAATATGAATCATGGCGGTAAAATTGCGATGCTTGGCATTCCGTCATCTGATATGGCGATTGATTGGACTCAAGTAATCTTTAAGGGCCTAGAGATCAAAGGCATTTACGGTCGTGAAATGTTTGAAACTTGGTACAAAATGGCCAGTTTAATTCAATCTGGTTTAGACCTATCGCCGATGTTAACGCATCAATTTCCGATCGACGAATTTCAGGCAGGTTTCGAAATGATGGAGTCGGGGCAGTCGGGCAAAGTGATTTTGGACTGGGGCTAAGCTTGCCCTGAACGGAGTTACTATCTGTGACCTTGATAATTTGGTAGCTAAGTTATCAAGGTGACAAGACCCTATGCTCGCAAGCACAGGGTCTTTACTGGCGTTGATCCTAGTCCCTAGTTGCTCTTAACCACAGCACCACCTTTCATCACAAAGCTAACATTTTCGAGTAACTCAATATTCTCCAATGGATTGCCTTTGACTGCGACAATATCGCCGTATTTACCAACGCTCAACGAGCCTAGGTTGTCAGATTCACCGAGTAGGTCGGCGGCATTAACTGTCGCGGTTACTATTGCTTGCATCGGTGACATGCCGTTATCTACCATCAATTTAAACTCTTGAGCATTGTCGCCGTGGTTTGACACCCCGCTATCAGTTCCGAAGGCGATTTTCACACCCGCTTTAACCGCTTTGGCAAAGTTGGCTTTCAGTTGTGGCCCAATCGCAGCGGCTTTAGGGCGAACAATTTCCGGGAAGTAACCATCTATCTTAGCTTTTTCGGCGACAAACTCTCCAGCTAGAATTGTTGGCACTAGATAGGTGCCATACTTCTTCATTAGGCTGCGAGTTTCATCGTCCATCAGGGTGCCATGTTCAATGCTATTAATACCCGCTTTGATTGCTCGCTTCATGCCCTCGGCGCCGTGTGCATGAGCGGCTACTTTAAAGCCATAGTCTTTAGCTGCTGCCATGATGGCTTCGAGCTCGTCGTCCATAAATTGCGGGTTCTGACCGCTCTTAGCGGTGCTTAGCACGCCGCCTGTGGCGGTTATTTTAATCAGATCAGCTCCCTCTTTGTAGCGTTGGCGAACCGCCTTGCGTGCTTCAGCTGCACCATTTACTACCCCGTCTTTGGCGTGGGGATCACCCATTATGTCAGCTCGGTGACCGTTAGTTGGATCGGCATGGCCGCCGGTTGTCGCGAGCGATTTGCCAGCGGTAAAGATACGCGGGCCTTCTACCAAGCCTTGGGCGATCGCGTCACGCAGCGATTTAGTGATGGTGCCATCGTCACCAAGGTTGCGCACCGTGGTAAAGCCGGCGTCTAAGGTGACTTTCGCATATTTCACCGATTTAAAGGCATAGTCGGCGGTATTCAAGGTGAAACCCTCTATATACGAGCGTGGGCTACTTTGTGAGGTCAAGTGCACATGCATATCGATCAATCCTGGCAAGCATGTTGAGTCGCTTAGATCGATGGTCTCTTTTGCTGAGCTTGGCCCGTCGATCGCACTGACACGGCCATTGGTGATTTCGAAGCTGCGTGGCCCGGTCAGCGTCTGTTTTTGTACATCGATTGTTGCGCCACAATTAACCATAACATCGGCGGCCGTTGCATTGCTGCATAGCAAGCTAAAGGTAACAGCGATAAGTGATTTTTTCATAGTATTTTTAACCCTGTGTTTGTCGGTTTACTTACCCTAACACATGATAGGCTTACCTTTCGAGACCTCAGCATGACTCGACGAACGAATAAAAATGCCTGTAATGCCTCCACTTTTCGTTGAAAATACCCGAAGGGCACTTAGACTTGTCAATAGCTGGCTATTAACCGCGTTTTCCGCCTCAATTGGAGGCATTCCAACCTATTTTTATTTCGTCCCTGAGTTATGCTGAGGCCTCGTTTCGTTTACAGCCCAAGCTCGTCGCCTTATGAAAAACAATATAGGTCTAATTTACGCACTTGCGGCGTATACCTGCTGGGGCTTTATTCCGATATTTTGGAAGCAGCTCGCGCATATCGACAGTGTTGAGATTGTGATGCATCGAATGGTGTGGTCGTGCGCACTAGTAACGCTACTTATTATTTTCAGCCGCCAGTGGCGAGAATTTAAAATTCTGTTCTCGCAACCAAGGTTGTTATTTAAACTATTTATCGCCTCAGCATTGGTGTCGGTAAACTGGGCGGTATTTATCTGGGCGGTCAATGCTGGCCACTTAGTCGAAACGTCGCTGGGTTATTTTATGAATCCGCTGATCAGTGTTGCTTTAGGGGTGATTCTATTTGGCGAAGCATTGCGCCGAGGGCAGTTTTTAGCGCTGTCTATTGCCGCCCTAGGAGTCGTATACCTAATCGTGTCGTATGGCGTATTTCCTTGGATATCTTTGATCCTAGCAGTAAGCTTCGCGTTGTACGGCGCGGTTAAGAAATCAGTCAGTGTTCCGGCCACGCATGGCTTGGCCATTGAAACCATGTTTTTTCTGATACCCGCTGGAGTCTATTTGTTTTACCTAGAACTGCAGGGAAGTGGGCAGTTTTTTGAAGGGTCAAGCAATGGGTGGATGTTAGTGCTTGGAGGTTTGTTTACCCTTATTCCGCTACTGCTATTTGCCGCAGCGGCAAAACGCATAAGTATGACCGCGCTGGGTATGACTCAGTATATTGGGCCAAGCTTGCAATTAATGATTGGAGTGCTTGTTTATGCCGAACCTTTCAGCTCGCAAAAATTGATTGCCTTTAGCTTTATTTGGTTGGCTCTGGGTATTTATTCGATCGACCAGCTTCGCCATCAGAATGGTCTACGACGTGCACGTAAAGCTCAAAAACTAAAGCCCACCTAAATAGTGAATCTAGATGGGCCATAGTTGACTGGTATGAGTTGATTGGTATGAGCTGGCTGGTATCAGTTGACTGGTATCAGTATCAACGACCCATTTATCGGCTCAGATAACCCATGGCTTCTTCCATGCCTTTGAGTGTTAGCGGATACATGCGGTCTTCCATTAAGTCTTGAATAATCTTAGTCGAATGTGTGTGTTGCCAATACTCCTTTGGCGTCGGGTTTAGCCATACCATTTTGTCGTAGTTATCATTGAATCGCTTCAGCCAGTTGGCTCCCGGTTCACGATTCATAAAGTCTATGCTGCCGCCCGAATGAGTAATCTCATAAGTGGCCATTGCCGCATCGCCTACAAAGATGATTTTATAATCGCTGCCGTATTTACGCAAAATATCATGGGTCGCGGTAACTTCGTCGTAGCGCATCTCACTGTTTTGCCATAAGCCGTCGTAAATAAAATTATGAAAGTAGAAGTACTCCATATGCTTAAACTCAATGCGCGCAGCACTGAATAGTTCTTCGCAGGTTTTCACGTAGGGATCCATCGAACCACCAACGTCGAATAGCAACAACACTTTAACCGCGTTGCGGCGCTCTGGCACCATCTTGATATCAAGCAGGCCGCCGTTATGCGCGGTGGAGTGAATAGTGTCGGCTAGATCTAGCTCATCCTCAGCACCTGAGCGCGCGAACTTGCGTAAGCGGCGCAACGCCATTTTGATGTTTCTGGTGCCGAGTTCAATACTGTCGTCTAAGTCTTTAAAGTCTCGACGATCCCAAACTTTGACCGCCGAACCGTTGCCGCCTTCGCCACCAACTCGAATGCCTTCTGGATTAAAGCCACCGTTACCAAATGGCGAGGTGCCGCCAGTGCCAATCCATTTGCTGCCACCCTCGTGGCGTTCTTTTTGTTCTTCGAGGCGCTTCTTGAAGGTTTCAATCAGCTCTTCGAGCCCACCAAGACTCTCAATTTTAGCTTTCTCTTCGTCGGTCAGCGTTTTAAGAAACTCACTGCGTAGCCAATCTTCTGGAATCAATGCTTCAATGAAGTCATCAATTTTTTCAAGTTCGCTAAAGTGGGCTTTGAATGCACGATCGTACTTGTCGAAGTTCTTCTCATCTTTGACCATAATAGTGCGGGCAAGATAGTAGAACTGCTCCATGTCGGCGAAAACAATTCGATGTTCTAAGGCGGTGATCAAGTCAGACAGTTCACGAAACGTGACCGGCAGCTTTTGACGGCGCAGAGTCTGGAAAAAATTAAGCAGCATTATCGATTACAGGCTTATTGGTTGCGCGTTTCGCGACGATGCATAAACGCTAGGCGTTCAAGCAATTGAACATCTTGTTCGTTCTTCAGCAGCGCGCCGTAAAGAGGCGGAATAGCTTTATGATTATCACGATCTTTTAAGATTTCATCCGGAATGTCGTCGGCCATTAGTAATTTCAACCAATCGATTAACTCAGAGGTCGATGGCTTCTTCTTCATGCCTGGTACTGAACGCACCTCAAAAAACACGTCTAGTGCTTCTTTAACTAACGTCTTCTTAGCCTCAGGATGATGTACCGCAACAATCTGCTCCATAGTGTCGCGATTAGGGAAGTTAATGAAGTGGAAGAAGCAACGACGCAAGAACGCATCTGGTAATTCTTTTTCATTATTAGAAGTGATGATAATAATCGGGCGATGCTTGGCCTTAATGGTTTCGCCGGTTTCGTAAACAAAGAACTCCATTTTGTCGATTTCGACCAACAAATCGTTCGGGAACTCGATATCGGCTTTGTCAATCTCATCGATTAGTAGAACCACTTGCTCGTCACTTTCGAACGCCTCCCACATTTTGCCCTTATCGATATAGTTGCTAATGTTATTTACGTCAGCGTCGCCCAATTGCGAGTCACGCAGGCGTGATACCGCGTCGTACTCGTATAGGCCTTGCTGAGCTTTGGTGGTCGATTTGATGTGCCATTGAATTAAGCGCTTACCCAACGAGGCGGCAACTTCTTCTGCCAACATTGTTTTACCAGTGCCCGGCTCACCCTTAATTAAAAGAGGGCGTTGTAGAATGATTGACGAGTTTACCGCCAGGCTTAGGTCGTCGGTCGATATATAGCTGTCGCTGCCATTAAATTGCATTTTTCACCTGAACAGATTTCAAAGTTGGTATATTTATAAAGACATCAGCATAAATTCAGAGCAAAACCAGAATGTTAAACATTTTGTCTTGTGCTGCGGTATCTTCTAATTAGCGAAACATTATAAAGCAACTACCTCAACAACTTGTATGCCTAACCATCAATATCAGTCATCAATGTTCGAAAGCGAGACGCATGTCTTGAAACTTTTTGAGGCCGACCTCGAGTATTTGCCTGAGTTTCACCCAAGTGATCGAAGTTGGGCCTTGTTTCAGGACATTCTGGAACAAACGCAGTGGCGCCAAGATCGGCTCACGGTCTATGGCAAAGAACATTTAGCGCCAAGGTTGTCCTGTTGGTACGGTGAGCCTTGGATGGATTTCTCCTATTCGAACCAAACCATGAGCGCAACAGCTTTTACGCCATTGCTGCTAGAGATTAAAGCCGATATCGAAGCGCGCACAGGTGGTAGCTTTAACAGTGTGTTGGTTAACTACTATCGCGATGGTCAAGATTCTGTTGGCTGGCACAGCGATGACGAACCCGAGCTAGGCCGCAACCCGGTGATCGCATCGCTTAGTCTCGGCGCGCCGCGAGACTTTCACTTGAAGCACAAGGTCGAAAAAGCTCACACCAAGAAAATGGTGCTCGAACATGGCAGTTTGCTGATGATGCGCGGCTTAACTCAGTCTCGCTGGCAGCACCAGATTCCTAAACGAGCCAATGCGCAAGGTCGTATAAACCTAACCTTCAGAACCATGTTTGATTATAAAGGCAGAAATGCCCGTTAAGCCTTTAGCTTGCTTTTAGTGCCTAGCTACGCTTTTAACACTAATAAGCTACGCTTTTAACGCTAATAAGCCCCAAGACCTGAGTTTTCGGTCTTAGAGATTTGGAAATCGCTCGAATATCGGTAAAATACGCGCCCCAAATACTTTTAAGCGAACGTATTCCCAATCGTGGGTATTTTGCAGAGTTGAGTATCGTCATGACTGAATCATCTATTTCTAAAATCAGAGTTGAAAACATTTCGGCGCCAAAAGTGCCGTCCGAGTCAGCTGCGCTTGTCGGCGAAAAGGTCGTTGCAAGCTCAAGAGCCAAGGCAATCTTGCCTGAAGGCGTTAGCCCGAAAAAAGTCTTTATTAAGACCTTTGGCTGTCAGATGAATGAATACGATTCCAATCGTATGCTCGATTCGCTAAACCATTCTCATGGTGTTGAAGCAACTAAAGTTGAAGCCGAAGCCGACATTCTTTTGCTCAATACGTGTTCAGTGCGCGAGAAAGCCCAAGAAAAAGTATTTCACCAATTAGGTCGCTGGAAGCATTTAAAGGCTAAGAAGCCTGATCTTGTGATCGGTGTTGGCGGCTGTGTTGCGTCTCAAGAAGGCGATGCAATAATCAAACGTGCGCCTATCGTCGACATCGTGTTTGGCCCACAGACATTGCACAAACTGCCACAAATGTATGATGACGTGAGCAAGAATCACAGCTCACCAGTCGATATTTCATTTCCAGAGATGGAAAAGTTTGATAACTTACCCGCGCCAAAAGTCGACGGCGTAACCGCCTTCGTATCAATTATGGAAGGCTGCAGTAAATACTGTTCGTTCTGTGTGGTGCCCTATACGCGCGGCGAAGAGTTCTCGCGCCCATTCGACGATGTGCTCGCTGAGGTTTATGCATTGGCCGAGCAGGGTATTCGCGAGGTCACTTTATTGGGTCAGAACGTGAATGCTTACTGGGGCAAAATGCACGATGGCTCAGTGGCTGATTTCGCCTTGCTGATTCGTTATGTGGCCGAAATTGAAGGCATAGAACGAATTCGTTACACCACCTCGCATCCATTAGAGTTCACCGACAGCTTAATTAACGTCTACGCGGATGTGCCCAAGTTAGTAAACCATTTGCACCTGCCAGTGCAATCCGGTTCAGACTCAATTCTAGCGGCCATGAAGCGCCGTTATAAGGCCGCCGACTACGTAAAAATAATCGAAAAGATTCGTAAGATCAGGCCGAACATGAGTATGTCGTCAGATTTTATTATTGGTTTCCCAGGTGAGACAGATCAAGATTTTGAAGAAACCATGGCTCTAATTGAGCAGATTGGCTACGACCTCTCGTTTAGCTTTATCTACAGTGCACGGCCTGGAACGCCAGCCTCCGACTTAGCCGACGACGTACCGATGGAGGTCAAAAAGGCACGCCTTGCTCGCTTGCAAAAACGCATTACCGAAATGGCTTTCGCCATTAGTGAGAGCATGGTCGGTACTAAGCAAACGCTGTTAGTCGATCGACCTGCACGCAAAGATCCAACTCAAATCTCAGGCCGAACTGAGAATAATAGAGTGGTTAATTTTGATGGCTCGCACGATCTTATTGGCCAGTTAGTTGAGGTAACTATTACCGAGGCGCTGCCGAATTCACTGCGAGGCGTAATGGTTTAAAGTTGGTTTAACTCTGGTTTAGCTCTGGCTGGGCTGTAATCTCTGGTCTCAGCCCTCGACTCGACACTCGATATTCCAGCTAAAATAAATTCCTCTAAACCTCTGACGAGTGTAAAATTGGCTGCCAGACTTAATTTGCAGCCTTGTTAGCACTAACACCATGTCAGATAAAAACCTAAACAAACACAGCGCCACCATTACTCAACCAAAATCGCAAGGCGCAGGCCAAGCGATGTTGTACGGCACCGGTTTAACGCGAGCCGATATGAGTAAGGCACAAGTCGGCATCGCCAGTGTCTGGTGGGAAGGCAATACCTGCAACATGCATTTGAACGACCTGGCAGCGCATGTGAAAAAAGGCGTTGTTGATAGCGGTTTAGTTGGCATGCGTTTTAATACCATTGGTGTCAGCGACGGCACCACTAATGGTACTTCGGGTATGGCTTATTCGCTGCAATCGCGCGACATTATCGCTGATTCGATTGAAACCGTTATGGCTGCGCAGTTTTATGACGGCCTAATTGCGATTCCCGGCTGCGACAAAAACATGCCGGGCTGCTTGATCGCCATGGCGCGTTTAAACCGACCGGCCATCATGGTTTACGGTGGTTCAATTAAACCGGGCGTTCATAACGGCCAAAATCTAGACATAATTTCAGCCTTTCAAGCCTACGGTCAATTTTTGGTTGAAACGATTACCGATGAAGATCGTCAGCAAATTGTCGAGAAATCTTGCCCTGGCGCGGGTGCTTGTGGTGGCATGTACACGGCTAATACCATGGCCAGCGCTATCGAGGCGCTCGGCATGAGCTTGCCATACAGCGCTTCATCACCCGCCATTGATCAAGAAAAAGTAGACGAATGTTTGGCCGCCGGTGCCGCCCTGAAGAACATATTAGAGCTTGATCTGAAGCCGCGCGACATTATGACGCGAGAGGCGTTCGAGAACGCCATGGTTGTGATCGTCGCCTTAGGTGGTTCTACCAACGCGGTGTTGCATTTAATCGCCATGGCCCGCGCACTCGATATCGATTTGACGATCGACGATTTTCAAAGCGTAAGTGATCGAATTCCATTTTTGGCTGATCTAAAGCCAAGTGGCCAATACGTGATGAACGACCTGCACAATATCGGTGGCACCCCAGCGGTAATGAAGTTCTTGCTAGAAGAAGGTTTGATGAACGGTGACTGTATTACCGTAACCGGCAAAACCCTCGCTGAAAACCTAGCTGATTTGCCAGGTTTAAAAGTAGGCCAAGATATCATCAAGCCAATCAATCAGCCGATCAAGCGCACTGGCCATATCCAAATTCTGAAAGGCAACTTAGCGACCGGTGGTTCGGTGGCAAAGGTGACCGGCAAAGAAGGTGAAAAATTTGTTGGTCCGGCGGCGGTTTTCAATGGCGAGCAAGCGATGATTGCCGCGCTTGAAGAAGGTAAGATTAATAAAGGCGACGTGATCGTGATTCGCTATGAAGGACCCAAAGGCGGCCCAGGTATGCCCGAAATGTTAAAGCCAACTTCAGCGATTATGGGAGCCGGTTTAGGTGAACATGTTGCGATGATCACCGACGGCCGTTTTTCTGGCGGCTCGCATGGTTTTCTTGTTGGGCATGTAGTGCCGGAAGCGCAAGAAGGTGGTGGCATAGCGCTGGTAGAAAACGGCGATATAGTGACCTTAGACGCGGTCAATAACCTGATAGAGATGAATGTCTCTGATGAGGAGCTAGCCAAGCGTCGCCAAGCTTGGGTCGCGCCTGAGCTAAAGGCAACTCGTGGTACACTCGGCAAGTACATTCGTTGCGTTAAAAATGCCTCGATGGGTTGTGTCACTGACGAGTAAAGTAAGCCATTCGCGGTAGCCTAGCCTTTGCTCAGGTGTCAGATATCTTGAGTTTTAACAGCAGAATATACCCAGCGGCTAATTAGGGTTGCTTAGTAAGCTAATGAAACAGGTTACATAATTGTGTCTAACGAAAGCATCACATCGAAGCCAGAGCCGACCTCGGACCCGGCGTCAGACCCGACCTCGGAACTGACGTCAGACAATGGGCCGGAGCAGCCGCTTGTGGATATCGAGCAAGGTGGAACCTCGACCTTGCGTTGCCCGAAGTGCAGTGCGAGCAGAATCGCCTACTCAAGGCTGCAGCAATTTGATGCTTTAAAGATGCGTTTTATTGCCACGCGGCCACACCGTTGTTTGCATTGTTATAACCGCTTCTGGGTGAGCGAAAGTATTGCAGCCAACAGTAAGCGGGTTTGGACTTTGTCAATCGTTGCATTGTTGCTTGTGGTCTTGCTGATTAGAGTCTTCGCCACATTCAGTGCGCCTGAGCAGGGAGCTCAAGTTAGTGTCATTGCGCCTGAGCTTAAGGCGCCTGAGCCAGATGATGTTTCAAAGCCCCAAAGCGAGACGGCTCCGAGTTTAGCCAGCCTGATAAATATGCCTCAAAGTGATGAGCAAACGGAGGCTTCGACAGGTGTTCGAGTGGTATCCAATTCGAACCGAGAATTTACCCAAGTGCCAGAAGAATCACTCACCGAAGAGCAACGAGCTGGGCGCTTATTATTAGCCAAACAACAAGCCGAAGCAGCGGCTCAAATCAGTCAAGCAAGGGTCAAGCAACTTGAGCAGGTTTTGTTGCCAGCTAAAGATGAGCTTGAGTCGCTGGCGAAAGTGGAAGTCAGTTACATGGTTGAGCGCTGGCGAGAGGCTTGGACAAATGGCGACCTAGATGGGTATTTATCGAGATATAGTGCAAATTTCAAGCCCGCAAATGATCTGTCTTTTGAGCAATGGCAAGCCAAGCGAATCTCTCGAGTTAGCCCTGAGAAAAACATTGATATTAAGCTGAATGCTTTTGACGTTGTCTTGCTAGAGCAACTGAGCTCCGCGGTTGTCGAGTTTAGTCAACACTATCAAGCCGGTAGTTATGTGGAAAACTCACGTAAACGTCTGACGCTAGCGAAAGAGCAAGGTGCCTGGAAGATCATCGCTGAAGTTGAGTTACCGTAAGTTGAGCTGGTTTAAATTGAATTCCCTAATTTTGAATATACAGAACAGCCGCAGGCTTTTAACCGCAACTCACCCTGATATGACGAGATACACCGATTAACGCCGCTGAAAATTATAGGCCATTGGCCGATCGTTTGCGTCCGCGACGTTTAGACGAAGTTGCCGGACAGCATCAACTGCTAGCCGCGAATAAGCCTTTGCGTACTGCGATCGAGAGCGGAAAGCTGCACTCGATGGTGTTTTGGGGGCCTCCGGGCACCGGTAAAACCACGCTGGCTAAGTTGTTGGCAGCAAAAAGTGAGGCTGAATTTGTCTCGCTATCGGCGGTGTTGTCTGGGGTCAAAGATATTCGCCAAGCGGTGCAAACCGCGCATGACCGCCAACAAGCCGGGTTTGGTAACACGGTATTATTCGTCGACGAAGTGCATCGCTTTAATAAGGCTCAGCAAGACGCTTTTTTACCGCACATTGAAAACGGCACCATTCTGTTTGTCGGCGCCACCACCGAGAACCCATCGTTCGAGCTGAACAACGCATTACTCTCGCGAGTCCGAGTCTATGTGCTGCAATCGCTTGCGCCGCTAGACATCGTGGGTCTGATTAATCGGGCCTTAGAGGATCACGAGTTAGGCTTAGGCGCACTGCAGCTGAGCATGGCCGAAGAAGATAAACTGCATTTGGCGGAACTGGTCGATGGCGATGCTCGCCGCGCGCTAACCATGTTAGAGATCGCCGCTGATCTGGCCGAAGATGGGGTGATTACCAGTGCCTTAATCAACGATATATTAGCCGGCGGCAGCACTCGTCGTTTCGACAAAGGCGGCGACGCTTTTTATGATCAAATTTCGGCCTTGCACAAATCGGTACGAGGCTCAGACCCCGACGCCGCACTGTACTGGCTTTGCCGAATGATTGATGGCGGCTGTGACCCAAAGTACATTGCCAGACGAGTACTACGCATGGCAACTGAAGACATCGGCAATGCCGACCCCAGAGCGTTACGAATATGCCTTGATGCGTGGGAGTCCCAAGAGCGATTAGGCAGCCCTGAAGGCGAATTAGCCTTGGCCCAAGCGGTTACTTATCTTGCGATTGCGGCTAAGAGTAATGCGGTATACACCGCGTATAAACAGGCTATGTCGGTGGTCAAGAAAACCGGTTCGCTAGAAGTGCCAATGCATATTCGCAATGCGCCAACCTCATTGATGAAAGAATTAGATTACGGCAAAGGCTATCGATACGCTCACGACGAGGCAGAAGGCTATGCCGCTGGTGAAGTGTATTTACCTGATGAACTAGCGGGGCAGCAATTTTACCATCCGGTAGAGCGCGGCTTAGAGATCAAAATTAAGCAAAAACTTGATCACCTGCGCCAGCTGGATAAGAAGCGTTGAATAGTTGTGTTTAAGCTCGCTGACTGAAAGAATATTTTCAATATTCAAAAAACATTTCTATGGCCTTTGAAAAATCATTTTTAGGACATTAAATCAATGCTGGAATCTAATTTCTAACATTCTTATTTTGACTTTTTTGGTATTTGAAGCTTTGGGTTTTTTTGCATCTGCTCCGGAATTCAATGATCAGCAGTTTATTTTTTGTACTTCGAAAGTAAGCGCCGATTGCGTGGAAAATAGATTGGCAGATAAAATAGGTTCTTATGAGACTTTATCAAAAAGGGTTATTTTTTATTTTTTTGAACGTGCTTTTATGGTCTGTTGCTGTAGTTCTATTTCTGATATTTATTGATTGGTTTGATGTGGCAAGGTTACTCATCTTTGTGTGTTTGGTTGTGCCCCTAGGCTGGGTATTTGCATCAAGGTTTGTAAGTTTCAATCGCAGGTGCCCCAACTGCTCCGAAGATCTACTTTTCCTAAAACTAACCGAAATAAAAGCAGATTCTAAGTGGATAAAATTCGGCGATAAGAAAGTCTTAAGAGTAGATAGTCTTATTTTTCCGTTTTGTTTGAACTGTCCATATTGCGGTATTGAGCTTTGAGGAATTTGGAGGGATAAGGTGGTATCGGATTTAAGGGCGACAATAAGCTGGACACCCACAACTAGCTTTCAGCCATTCGCTTGGTGGCGAATTAGCAACAACCGCGGCCTATGCTGCAGTCGGGGGCAGCGCTACAGTATTTAATTCAGCAGGTGTTCATAGTAATATTTTAAGAGCTTATAGTTCATCTGGAGTCTCAATAACATCTTATGTATCTGCTGTAGACCCACTACAATTACTGAACTTAATAACTCCTGCAAGTATACGTGGGCAACATATCTAACTAGGCTTTGGTGGTGGTTTTTACCCTATTGCGAGCTTGTGTAGGGTGACTCGTACAAATTGTAACTAGGGCAAGCTAATAATGAAATTTATACAGTGCAAACTAAGTATATTGATAATATTTCTTTTTGTATTATCAAACAATGAGAGTACAGCAATGGGTTCAAAGCAGTCAGCTGAGAATGCAAAAAAACTCTCGGTATTTATGCCTTTTGATTTGATGTTTGAAAATAAACCAGAATTAAAGGCGCTTGCGAAAGCCGCAGGAAAAGGTCAGATCGAAAGGATTGACAACTTAGTAAATGCAGGTCAAAGCGTAAATGAACTCGGAACCGGAAGTACTTCCGCGTTGTTTTGGGCGATGAGGCGAAGTAATCTGCAAGGTTACCAGCGTTTGTTGCAGCTTGGAGCTGATCCGAATGTAGTCTTTAGTGATGGAGGGACGGTGATGCACTGGGCTGTCATACAGAAAACCAGTGATCAATTTTTGGTTTTGGCACTAAAATACGGTGGTAACCCCAATTTAGTGTCGGGCGGATACCAAAAAGACACACCATTGTTTAGCACTCTAGTTGAAGGTTTTGAAGATAGGTTTGAAATTCTAATAGAAGCTGGAGCTGATATTGATTTTCAAGACGGGTTTAATCAAAGGACACCTGTGCTTGCGGCGTTACTCACTCAAGGAGAGTTAGCTTATAAATTACTCGAACTAGGTGCGGACTACACATTAAAAGACGGCAACGGCTACGATGTAGCGGCGATGGTCGCCAGCGGAAAAATTGGTACTAATAAAAACCATGAGCATTATCGCTGGTTGTTAAAAATAGAAAGGTGGCTGGCAGATAAAGGGGTCGAATTGCCATCTGTCGACCAACGCGGCAGGCTAATTGATAATCCAGACTTAGAGAAATAAGCTGGACACCCAAAACTATATTTCATATAAATCAAAGTGTTAGTGCGTTTTTTTGGTTGGTTTCTCGGTAAAGGCCAGCACCCTAAATGATGGCTCTTGAGAGGGAGGTGTATTAAATTATATTGCGCTGGTGACTTGAATTCGGGTGCTGGAGCCGATAGTGCCGCGTACTGGGTTGAATATGGCGCAGAAAATCATGAATCAACGGAATTAGAGTAATGTTTAAATTTTTTTTATTGATAGTGTGCGTAATAGGTTTAATATTTTTCTCCATAGCCGGGAGCCTATTTTACTCAAACGATAGCATGTGTAAACGAGTTGATAATTTGACCCAGTCAGACGAAATGAAACTACATATTGAAGACTGGGTGAATGTAAGTCTTCAATATTTTAGAGACTACAACGAAGGTAAGTATTTTGGGCAAGTACTGTTCTTTGAAGAGCACGAAAACTTGCCTAAATTGGATTTGAATCTGCTGGGGTTACATGACTACCGTGCATCGGTAAGCCTAGAATTACCAGAGAATAGTGATAGGGATGTGATAGTTCTGAGACTTGGCGAAGGTAGACGCTACTATGCAATTTTAAGTTTAAAAAAGTTCGAAGATTCGAAAGGCTCTACTTTTAAAGTTATTGATACAGATGTGATCTGTGGAGTGGTTGAAGGACAATGAAATTAGTCAAAGCGATACGGAAAGTAATCTGATCAAGTCTTTTCTCTTTCCTTTCTGGCAAGCGCCTCAGTATTCGATAGATTCCCAAAAAAGGATGTAAGAAATAGTCGTTATACTTGGTAAAAGGAATAATAAATAGATTCAGAAGTTACTCACTTATCGTCAAAAATAATAACGTGCGCTGAAGTCCCAGACTGAATTCTTTGCCAATGAAAGTTAGTCAAAGGGTCCTCTGGAATTTGCTCTACTAAAGATCTAAATAGGCTTTCCACATCAACGCTACCCTGAGTTAAATCATCAATAGCCTGTGAATACTGTTTTAAGTATTCTCGGCTATAGCGATCGCTGTCGACTAATTCGTAGGCATCAACCGCTTGAACCTTTCCTTTCAATAGCAGTTGACCAATGGGTCTAAAGGTGAACGACGGACAGCGAGAGACGGTTTCTCCAGAGATGCACATATCGGTTCCTAAATACTTATTAGCGCTCTCTAGCCGTGCAGTTGTATTAACGGTATCCCCGTAAGCGGTATAATTGAAGAAGGTGTCACCACCAAAGTTGCCGACGATGGCAGTGCCGGTATGAACGCCAATGCGAGTAGCACCAAAGTTAAAGCGTTTTGCCTCAGCTGACAGCGAGAATTCCTGAGACCACTTTTGCATGGCTGACGCGCATCTTACGGCCGCCTCGGGGTGATCATCTCTGGCTAGGGGAGCGTTAAAAAACACGTAAACCGCATCACCAATAATTTTATCGATGGTGCCGTCATGCTCCATAGCGATATTGCACAAAGCTCCCAAGTAGTGATTCAATACTGGCATTATTTCAGATGGTTCAGCGCCTTCAATGGACGAGGTAAAGCCAGCCAAATCGGTAAACACACAACTCAATTCGACACGTTCTCCACCGAGTCTTAGTTTTTCTGGCTCCTCTAATAATTGATTAACCACCGCTGGTGAGACAAAACGTGAGAACGCTTGTTTGATGAAACGCCGCTGATTGCGTTCGTCATCTGACCATTGCTTATTACGCAACCCTGAGTTGATTCTGGCTTTTAGTAAAACCGGGTTAAACGGTTTTTGTAGGTAGTCAATCGCACCCGCTTCGATGCAACGAATCACACTATCCGCCTCTTCGAGTGCCGAAATCATAATCACAGGAATATTACGCTGCTGCTTATCCGCGCGGATTTTAATCAATACTTCGTAGCCATTAATTTCTGGCATCATTAGGTCAAGTAGTACTAGGTCAAATTCACTCTTGGCAAGCTGTTCTAGCGCCTCAAATCCACCGGCAGCGCAGATCACCGTATGCCCATCTTTGCGCAGCCTTCTGGCTAGTAAGTCACGATTACTCTCAATATCATCGACTACTAATATATGCCCTGTAATATTGGTTTCGACCGATCCTGAAGAGCACTGATCGCCTTCGCCCTCTATTGCTTGAATGCTCTTCACCAAGTCGCTCGACAGCTCAGCACTTATGGCATCACTTTCAACATCAAAGGCATCGACTGTTGAAAACTTTACATAGGTATTAATGTCGCCGAGCAATTGATTGGCAATGCCAAGCAATTTTTCAAAATCAGGCAACAGCGACTCCGCCCCAAAATCAGCAAGATCTTCAACCAACATCTCGCCATAGCCTTTGATCGCGTTTATCGGCGTACGAAGCTCATGGCGAATTATTTGCTGAGCATCGACCTCCATTGCGGTATGTTTAGTTTTTTCCACCCCTACGGCACTATCGCCAAGCAACTCGTCGACAACGCGCGTCATTTGATGAGCGGCGGTGGATATGCGAGAGAGATCGTCGATCATCTCTAGGGCGCCAAGTTGGCTTGCTTGCTCGTGTAAAATATCGCTGTACTCAACTAACGCTTGGACAGGCGCATGCAATTGTTGACGAATATTTGCGGCCTGTGTTCGTTTGATGCGGCTATCTAACATATTAGTATTTTGAAATAGCGGCGTTTAGGAAGAGTGAGGCGACGCTAAGGTCGACCTGATCTGTTCACTCACTGAGCCCAATATTTGGATCAATGGCGCTTCAGATTTTTCATATATTTTTTCGACTCGGCCTTGAAGGCGAGCGTAGTCTTCGTTGGTCAGAGTTTTAGCCGTCAAGACGATCACCGGAATGTCTTTCCACTCTGGAGTTCGCTTAACCCGATCAAGAAATTCAAAGCCATCGACCTCAGGCATCATTAAGTCTAGTAATATAATATCCGGTATCAATTGCTCAATTTGTTCCCAACCAGCTTGCCCATTAATCGCTTCGGATACAGTGCACTCAAGTTTCTCGAAAGTATGTCGTACCACTGAGCGCGTTGCCTCATCATCGTCAATTACCAATATTTGAAATTGGCCTAAAGAGTCCGGAATATGCTTTGCTACAACTTCTCTGAGAGTGCGTTGCTGTACAGGTTTGGATATGTAATCAGCTGCACCTAAGGTGTAACCCATTTTTTTCTCATCAACAATACTGACCATGATCACAGGGATATGCGAGATAGTCTCATCATTTTTAACTTTGCTTAGCACTGTCCAGCCGTCAACATTGGCCATCAGGACATCTAAGGTAATAATATCTGGCTGCCATTGCCTAGCCAAATCCACCACTTCGGCTCCATCAGAAACCGTCTTAACATTATAGCCATCTTTCTCAAGGTGACGCCTCAACAGGTCTCTAGCAACGGGATCATCGTCAACTACCATGATTTTACGCGCATTGTTGTCTACCTCTATGCGCGGTGAATCATCAATCTCTGCCGGCACCGCAGCGATAACCTCATTTTGTTTGTAGTAGACTGGCAAGCGCATGATAAATGAGGTTCCCTCACCAACCTTGCTCTCAACCTCGATCTCACCACCTAGTAGGTGACAAAATTGTTGAGTGATGCTCAAACCTAAGCCAGTGCCGCCGTACTTTCTAGTGGTAGATACATCGGCCTGACTGAATGGTTCAAATACTTTCTCTTGCTGTTCGGGTGTCATTCCAATGCCCGTGTCACTGATCGTGAAGACCATAGACTCATCGCCGTTCAGTGTTCCCTTATCAACCGATAGAACGATCTTACCTTGCTCTGTGAATTTTGCCGAATTACTTAAGAAATTGAATATAGATTGGCGAATTTTCAGTAAATCCGAATGCATTGTCCCTATGTTTTGGTCACAACGTATTTCAAGCGTATTGTTATTTTTGTTTACCAACGGCTCAACCGTGGCCGGAATTTCTCCGATCATTTTATACACGTCGAAGGATTCACAATACGTTTCCATTTTGCCAGATTCGATTTTCGAGATATCCAGAACGCCATTAATCAGGTCAAGAAGGTGCCGGCCAGCGCCGTGAATTTTTTCTAAATCAGGAACAAAAATATCGCTCACTTCAGGCAGGTCGCGAGCCTCGTCTTGTAGTAATTCGCTGTAACCAATTACCGCGTTTAGCGGCGTGCGTAACTCGTGGCTCATATTGGCTAAAAAGGTACTCTTAGCGTTACTTGCTTCCTCGGCCTTTTCTCGCGCTTCGGTAATCTCCGCTTCAGCTTGTTTCTGTTGGCTAATATCTCGGCAATAAACATTGACTATATCTTCGCCGACCACTGGCGCAAGCATGATTGCGTAGGTGCGCCCGGCATGCTCATATTCAAATTCAGCATGTTCATTGGTCTTTAATACATAGATGAAAAGTTTCTGAAGATCCTTCGGGCCCTTTTCTCCGAGTTGACAATTAATACTTGCTCGAAGCACTTCGCTCGCTTGATTGGCATACTCCATGGTGCCATCACGGGTGAACCTAAGCACCGGGTTTGGATTTTCCTCAGGCATTCGCGCGAGTTGTCTTATGCGTGTTTCAGCCCGCCTAATCTCAGTTATATCGTTAAGTGTGCATAAGACACCACCGGACGAGATCGGCTCGTAACGGAACACGATATGGGTATTGTCGGCAAACTTGTGTTCGACCTCGTGTTGTTCCAATTTAGCAATCTGGTTGACACGTTTGGCTATCAAGGTTTCAACATCATCATTTTCAGAATCGAAATCTCCACGTTCAGCACGAAAACGAAATAGCTCTTCAAGATAGACTCCTGGCTTGCAAAGTAGCCGGTCAAGCCCTTGAGCTTCGGCAAAACGCTTGTTCGACGCGACTAGCCGCAAATCCTTGTCAAACACAGCAAAACCAAATTGCATTAATTCTAAACCCGACAACAATAACTGTAGAGATTCAGTTAGAGATTCAAGTCCGTGCTTTCCAATGGTTGCGGTAGATTCAATCATTATATTTCCTGGTAATTAAATCGATCAGCTATGCGAGTTTTTCTCTAACAATTGAGCGATTTTTTCCAACAATCGAGGAAGCTCGACAGGCTTGGTATCGTAATCGTCGCAGCCAGCTTTTAGCGCCTTTTCTTTATCGGCTGGCATCGCGTGAGCAGTAAGCGCAATAACCGGAATGTGCTGTACAGACTCATCAGCTTTGATAAGCCTAGTCGCCTCCCATCCATCTATTTCTGGCAAACTCATGTCCATCAATATTAAGGCCGGTTGTTCACTTAGTGCCAAAGCGACTCCTTGAGCGCCATCAATTGCAATTACAACCTCAAACCCTTTGCGAACCAATCGTCGGGATAACATATCCCGGTTCATTTCATTATCTTCGACCAATAAAATTTTAGTCATAATTCTTATTATTCTCCTTAAGGAGCCTCTGATTAAGTCTAAATGACCTCTGGCCTTCAAGCGGATTCACAATCAAGGCATTGTTTTGTAGGCATGACTGGTCACGTCAAAAAACAATAACGCCGAGTGTGGATCCGCTTGAAAGCCCCGTAGGGTAAGGCTTTAAGCGCACATCTACGTTGTTCCCGCTCTCACTAAGGACTACGGCCATTATCCTCGAGCGGCGCCTAGTAGCTGCTCGCTTCAAGTCTTACAGAGGCCGTTTATACTTAATCAGAGGCTCCTTAAGCAGCGAGCTTCTGATTTTCGGTAGTCAGACTAAGTGCAGTCGCAACGAAGCGTGCTTGATACATAACCCCCGTTTACATAGTTAGTCATGATAATAATTCTAACATAATGAATTAAATTGAGTTCCCTCGTTGTGCGCGGGAGCTTAGATTGAATACGGTTTTTGATCGTAAAAAAACATTGCTCCAAAGAGCAACCAAATTGATACTGATGCATATCTGTCTTGCGAGGTATTACAGGCTATTACAGTGAAGGGAGTAAAGCAAACCGCTTGGCTAGAAGTGCTCATTCACCTTCGCAATGCGCCAACCTCATTAATGAAAGAATTAGATTACGGTAGAGGTATCGATACGCTCACGACGAGGCCGAGGGTTATGCTGCCGGCGAAGTGTATTTACCTGATTGACTCGCCGGTCAGCAATTTTATCATCCGCTAGAACGCGGCTTAGAAATCAAAATTAAGCAAAAACTTGATCACCTGCGCCAGCTGGATAAGAAGCGTTGAATTATACGGCCTCGGTTTGCCAGGGTGTATATGCAGTGCTAACTTGGGGATTACGGGCAAGATAACCGGCGGCCGTTTTTCTACCGGTTTTAAAGATCGCGTTCCGAGCGTTTAACGGTCTTATAACCTATCTGGAGGAGTGATCAGCAAGGCAGGCAATTGGTTGGATCAAAAAGGGCGTTGATTTCCCTCATCCCGAGTTGGTTCTCACTTTAATGCCTATTCATCATCTAACAATAGATACAACGTACCGTTAATATTACCTAAGCGGTCACGGGGTATTAGAGACTCTAAGCGGTTATTGAACCAATAATTAGCGATAGCAAGATATCCGTTGTTGTTGGGATGAAGTCCATCTGAATCTCTTAACGTAGCCCAATTTGGTAGCAAATGGATGTAATGGTCGACCAAATACACTTCATTGCCTTTGTTTTGGCTCCTCGCTACCGCGTTGCGTATCTGCGGGTTCACCAACGGTGCGGAATCGGTGGGTGGTATGGTTCCAACGATGGGAATAAAACCTTGAGCAATCGATCGATCAATCATTAGTTCAATATTCATCCCAGTTGTGGATGCTGGAATATCGTAATCCATGTCGTTAGTGCCGTAGAGAATGAGAATATATTGTCTTTGCGACGGGCCGTGGAGTTCTTTAGCCGTTGAAAGATCAGACGTAATACGCTGTAAGCCGTTTCCAACACCAATGCTTTCATTGAAAGTTGGGCCGGAAGGCGAGCCACCATAGCCAAAATTAGCCACCAAGCTTTTGCGATTATTGTCCCTCAGTATTTCATCTAAATACTGAGATGGAACACCGAATTGCAGGGCTCCATCACCAGACCTGTTGTCTTGCGAAAAAATAGAAGCTTGGTTAAACCCCAGAGAAATGCTGTCGCCAAACAATACGACTAAGTTTGGGTCTTGTTTTGCATGCGCGACATTAGAGAGACTCAGTAACACGCTTGTTGAGGCTATTACAACAAGTCGTGTAATTGTTTGGAATATGAAATTCATGTTTGTTGAAATAATTCGACAATAAGAGAGGGGAGTCTTATTGCTCAGTTGTGGGTTTAAATTTTGCTGATACGGTGCGCGATTGTATCATTAAGTTGTTGGGAAAGTGGATGGTCGATGCGCCGATCTTGGGCGCGAATTCTGGAGTAGGCACACTTTCTGGTAAAAGCGTATCGGCCGCTAACCGCTGCTGTTTAAAGGCGACGCGGTTGTTTGTCGAAATTGTCTTGGAATGCATGACGTAATCATTTTTATCAACGTTATAAGCAGACCAAGACACAGTAACATCGCCATTTTTGTTTAACGACGCGTTTGGTGCTATATCAGGTACTTGGTTTATCTCATTGACTTGAACTGGGTGACTCCAGCCCATGCCAGGCTCACGATGAATGGCGACAATGTCACTTTGGCCTGTGCTACTTTCAGCCCAAACGACCCAGGCACGATTCTGCAAATCAAACAATACAGTCGCACCGATGTTCTCGGTACCATAATTACTCAATAGAGCGGCGTCGCTCCAAACCCCGCTACTTGCTTGATACGACTTTTGCATCAAAACCGAGGTGTTCTTATGCAGCTCGGTCCAGACTAAGAGCTGATTGCCACGCTGGTCACTGCCAATAGTGACCGACCAAATAGGTTGATCCGTTCTATATATCTCGATTGGCTGCCCCCAGCTCTCACCGTTAAAAGACGCAAGCGAAATAGTCCTTGAGTCTCCTTGTGCTTGGTGCCAAACAAACTGGGCAATGGGCTCAACTCTAGTTGGCTCAGCTTTAGTGGACACAACTTTAGAATGTACGCCGCTAGTAAACAAGTAGAGGGTTAGTATCGAGATAGTGAATTTTATGTTCATTGTGACTATGTGTACCGCTGATCTTAAAGCCGTTAAATTGCTGAATGTAAACCTTTAGCTGCTTAGTATAAAACGTATAATGTTGTTGAGGCAGTTTTGTCTTGTCTGCAAAAACTAATTCTCTATGTTTTGGTTTACACGAGTTGGTCTAGGCCTTAGAAAGCCATGCTCAGTAAAGCTGCGAGCAGCGATATCTTACGACAAAAAAGCTTCTTGATTAGAATTAGGCCATGATGCCAAGTGCTATTGTCGCACTAAAGAGCGCGAGTTTTGCTAGGTTACCGGCCTGACTTAAACGCGGCAGTTTTTACAAATACCATGCACTTCAATCACCGGCTGGTGGCTGATAAATCCGAGTTCGCTAGCCCCTGCAACAAGTGCCTCTGATACCGCCGCATTATTCACTTCAGCAACGTGACCGCATTCACTGCAGATATAGAATTGGCATTGATGATTGGCGTTCGGCGATGGGCAGCCAATATAGGCATTTAAAGACTCCACTCTATGAATCAGCTTGGCTGATACTAAAAACTCGAGTGCTCTATAAGCCGTCGGTGGTGCGGGCTTGTGGCCTGCCTCTTGTAATTTTTGCAGCACATCATAAGCGCCAATCGGGTTGTGCTGAGCCCAAATTATTTCTAATACTTGCTGCCTTATTTTGGTTAGTCGTAAACCTTGTTTGGCACACTTGGCAATCGCCGATTCAAGCGCTTGTGTCTCGCAGTGGCTATGGTCGTGTTCACCAAGAAATGGTGATATAACGTTTTTGTCATTAGTCATTAAGAGCAGTGCCTATTTAGCTCCTTTGGCGATGGAGTTTGTTTTTTCCATGCTAAGCAGCGATTTTGTTGTAGTCGACCAAAGCTTCTAACCCAAGCCTGCTTTTGGCCAATGTCGATTCGGGCTTGACTAGCGGCATCGCGTGACTTGAAAGCGCCGTAGAGAAAAAACGTCCATTGAATATCTTTTCCAATAGAGTTAAAGCTGTGCAGCTCTTGGCTGTCGCCGACATCCTTTCGTGCTTTGAATGCAGCGACTCTTTCGGCGTTTTCAAAACTTGCTAACTGCAATGTATAACCATCAGCGGGTTGACTAAATAGCCATTTCTCATCATTGACGGGCGTGTGGTTAGCAGTGTCGCTAGGGCTATCTTGGGACGTGTTTTTGGCTTCAGCTGTATTGCTGGTGGCTTTGTTAGAATTTGAGCTTTGGGCTTTAGAATTCGAGCTTTGGGCAATAGTCGTGAGTGTTTTGTTACTGTGGAATTCGTCTGTTTTTACCCAGGCCTTAAAGCGGCTTGGTGACATCACACGGTACCAAGAACCTTTCTTATCCAACACCGCCAGTGTTTCCCCGTTATTTAAACTACCAACAATACTGCCGTTGGTAATTAGTGGTACCGAGCGCGCATTAACCCCGTTGCCACTGATTGTGCCAATGTCATCCGACACTTGAATATAGTCTCTGTGAACCCAAACCGGGAATCCGTCGTCGCTGCTAACTTGAGTCCATTCGGGCGACGTCTTTATAGTTGTTAGTTGTTTACGAACATCAAGCATTGTAATCAACACGCTTCGCTTGTTTGGGTTGGTGTAAACCGCAATCGGGTTGGCGGCAAGTTCGGCTGTGGTTGACGCCGCCTTGCTCGAGTCGTCATCGGGCTTGCTTATTTGCTCTTGTTTTTGGCTAACGTCGCTTGGTATTTGGCTACCGGTGCTTGGTAATTGGCTGGCGGCGCCTGGTGCTTTGCTGACGGAGTCTTGTATCTGGCTGATAGCATCTGAGGCCGCGGTTGCCGTTTGTTGGCTTATATCGGCTTCACTTGTTTGATCATCAGTGACGCTTTCTTCTGTAGCCTTCAATTTTTCTTCTAATTTTGGCTTGGGTCGGTTTGCTGTGTCGGGTGATATGGCAAGCTGATCGGCGGCGCGAATTTGAGTTTTATCAGGGTTCTTTGATGCTTGATACTCGCCAGGTTCAGACCATTTTAACTGCTCTAAAATATCAATTGATTTGGGTTCATTGTTTTGCGCCGCACGATCAAACCAATATCGGGATTGATCGTGATCTTTTTGCACACCAATGCCTAAGTAATAAGCTCGGCCTAGGTTGAACTGAGCTAAGGGGTGGTCTTGTACGGCTGCTTTGAGCCACCATTTCATTGCTTCGCTTTCGCTGCGTTTTACCCCGACACCGGTAAGGTATTGATGACCTAAGTTATATTGCGAAAGAGCATGCCCTTGCCGAGCTGCCTGCTTGTACCAATAAACGGCTTGCTCCATATCGGCGCTTTGAAATTGATTATTGGTAAATAGTACACCAACCTTGAATTGCGCATCACGATCGCCTTCGTACGCTTGCAGCATCCATTTATCGAGTTCTTTTTGATACTCGCTTTCTGGCGATGGTGGCCTGATATTGACTAAGTCGGTTTGCGAGTAGCTAGCCGGGCTCAGTGCCAGTAAAGCGAGGGCCATTGTAAGGCTTATTAATCTATTCATCTTGCGTGCTGTCATATGACGTAATAAAAAGTGTCCTCCCATCAGCCATTGTTAACAATGCACTAGAAAGCGTGGGATCAAGTCTTCACTGAGCTGGTCTGCCCGAGTTTAGCATTATTATGAATCTTTTGGAGCGTTGGCTTAGCACGCTTAGCCAACTATAAAATAATTTTTTTTGATTTTATTTCCAAAGAAAGTGGACACAAGGTGGAGTATTTATTTTTCTTCTTCAATTACAAATATATTACTTGCGCTTTTATTTGATACCCATTATCTTGTCCTTGCTCTGACTTAAACCACAACATATAGTGTTTTTAAGAATTAACCACCAATCAACATTTTGTTGATAAGGCGCATCCAAGGTATTGAATTTAGTCAATATTGAGGCTTCTTTGGCATAATTTGTCTGCGATGGTTATTTCTGTAAAGGACTCAATTGTGGGTTTTGATAGAACGGTTAATTCGTTCTTGTTTTTTCAGTGGTGCTGGCCAATTCACGGGGAAGTGGGTTGTTAATTGGCCGCCCGTATCTGGAAGTAGAGCTGTGGCTGTGTTTGAAAGCGAGCTGTCGACTCGCGCATGCCGCATTAGTCGATCACCGAAAATAAGCTAGTTATAAGATGATCGAAAAAATATTCACTAACCATAAATAGTCTGTTGCTGCATTTGTTTATAAGTTTTATTGATTTTAAATAGGCGCATTGATTTATAGGCTAGTTACATGGTTAACATAAATCTGTTCAGGATTTATAGCGCTCCATAGCGCTTTGTATTGTTAGACAGGGGGGCCTGATTAACAGTCGTACCGAACAGTAAATAAGGGTTGAGTTGTGGTTGAACTAGGGTTGCTAAACAGCCTGGTTCAAACGTGTGTCAACAGTATAAATATAAACACTTTCAAGGCTGCTTTATCTCTGCCTTGCGAGCTAAAGAGGATACAGATAATGGGTAATCCCGTCGAAGAGTTGCGCTCTGCGAATCAAACAATAGTTGCCGTTAACACAGCAGCCAAAGGTGGCGAAATCAAGTTGAAGCAAATGGGGCTGCAAACAACCTCAGCCGACATTTGGGATAAGAAGTACCGTTTAAAAGACAAAGCGGGTAATGCCGTAGACGAAACAACGCACGACACCATTGAGCGTGTTGCATCAGCCCTATCTGGTGTAGAACAAACTGACGCCCTGCGTGAGCATTGGTACGAGCGTTTTGTGTGGGCGCTAGATAACGGTGCGCTTCCGGCTGGCCGCATTATCTCAAACGCTGGCGCGCAAGCTTATAAACCAGCAACGTCTACTATTAACTGCACTGTGTCGGGCACTATTACCGACTCAATGGACGACATTCTTAATAAGAACCATGAAGCCGGCATGACCTTAAAAGCCGGTTGCGGCATTGGTTATGAGTTTTCAACGCTACGCCCTAAAGGTGCGTATGTGTCAGGCGCGGGCGCGTACACCTCAGGTCCATTGTCGTTCATGGATATCTTTGACAAGATGTGTTTCACGGTAAGTTCAGCCGGTGGCCGTCGTGGCGCACAAATGGCGACTTTTGACATAAGCCATCCAGATGTAATGGAGTTTATTCGTGCCAAGCGTGAAGACGGTCGCTTGCGCCAATTTAACTTGTCCTTGCTTATCACTACCGAATTCATTCAAGCGGTTAAAGATGACACCGATTGGAAGCTGTCTTTCCCGGTCACCGAGAAAGAAGCCAAAGAAGACAAGCTCGATGTATACGCTTCAGACCAAATTGTCTGGCGTCGTTACCCAGCTGAAAATGGGTACATCAAAAATGAGCAGGGCCTAACCGCGTGCAAAGTTTACAGCACCATTCCGGCCAATCGTTTGTGGAACATGATCATGACCTCCACTTATGACTTTGCTGAGCCTGGTTTCATCTTAATTGACGAAGTTAATACCAAGAACAACAATTGGTTTGTCGAAAACATTCGTGCCACCAACCCGTGTGGCGAACAACCGCTGCCACCCTACGGCAGCTGTCTGCTAGGCTCGGTTAATCTGACTAAATTCGTGATTGATCCTTTCTCAGAAAGCGCTCGTTTCGATTGGGATAAATACCGCGAAGTGGTTAGTGTGTTCACTCGCATGCTCGACAATGTGGTCGAGATCAATGGCTTGCCACTTGAAGGCCAGCGTAAAGAGATCGAACGCAAACGTCGCCACGGCATGGGCTTTTTAGGCCTAGGCTCAACGGTCACCATGCTAGGCATGACCTACGGTGATGAAAAATCAGTGGATTTCACTGAGACGATCGCCCGTGAAATGGCGATGTCTGGTTGGAACCAAGCACTTGAGCTTGCCAAAGAGAAAGGCCCAGCGCCAATTATGAACGAACAGTTCACCGTCACTGGCGAAATGTTATCACTGCGACCAGAAATGGAAGACGACGGTTATACCATCGGTGATACCGTAAACGGTGCTGAGCTACACGCCAAGTACAGCCGCTACATGCAGCAAATCGGCGAGATCGACCCAGAGTTAGTAGAAGAGCTGTCGCGCGTAGGCGCACGCTTCTCACACCACAGCTCAATAGCCCCAACCGGCACTATTTCGCTGTCAATGGCCAACAATGTCAGTAATGGCATCGAGCCAAGCTTTGCTCATCACTACGCCCGCAATGTGATTCGTGAAGGTCGAAAGACTAAAGAAAAAGTTGATGTGTTCTCGTATGAGTTATTGGCCTATCGCGAAGTGGTTAACGCCAATGCAATGCCATACTCTGATGATCCAGACGAGCAACTGCCAGCTAACTTTGTGACATCCGACACGATCACGCCAAAGCAACACGTAGACGTGCAAGCCGCGGCGCAAAAGTGGGTTGATTCAAGTATCTCAAAAACAGCCAACGTGCCAACCGACTATCCGTACGAAGATTTCAAAGATATCTACATGTACGCCTACGACAAAGGCCTAAAGGGCTGTACAACCTTCCGCTTTAACCCAGAAGCCTTCCAAGGTGTATTGGTAAAAGAAGAAGATTTAGAGAACACTGTTTACCAATTCACCTTAGATGACGGCTCAACAGTCGACTTCAAAGGTAATGAAGAAGTTGAATACGACGGTGAGACACATACCGCAGCGAATTTATTTGATGCGTTGAAGGAAGGCTATTACGGTAAACTCTAATTTGCTGGGTCCATTTTCCGCAATCCTGCGTTGGGTGAGAAATTTAAGCGCGTTACGTACTAAAGTACGCGCCTAACTTAAATTTCTCACCCGCCTTGACTAGCGAAAAATGGCCCTCAGCAAATGCTAGCGGCACTTACCCGTGTCATCCTGATAGCTTCGTTACCAACGAAGCCGAAGGATCTCAAAACAAACGTAAAGAACAGAACAAAACAAAAAAAGACCAAGCACCCCAACCAACGCTCGGCAACAGGAATAACCATGACTAAAAGAATACTAGGCAAAATCACCGGCTACCAAGTTAAAACAGCCGAGACCGAACGCGTCGCTGCGGCACGCATCGCCACACAAGAAGAAAGCGAAGCCCATCTTAAGAAAGCTGACGTCGTGCGCATGCACGAATCAGTGCAACGCCCCGACATGCTGGTGGGGTCTACTTACAAAGTAAAAACCCCAGTAACCGAACACGCGATGTACATCACCATCAACGACATCATTCTAAACGAAGGCACCGAGCACGAAGCTCGTCGCCCATTCGAAGTGTTCATCAACTCCAAGAACATGGATAACTTCCAATGGGTTGTCGCACTAACACGTTTGATCTCAGCGGTGTTCCGCAAAGGCGGCGACACCACCTTTATGGTTGAAGAGCTCAAAGCCGTATTCGACCCTAAAGGCGGATACTTCAAACCAGGCGGCATCTTCATGCCTTCAATCGTCGCTGAAATTGGCCACTGTATCGAACGCCACATGCAAATGATCGGCATGATCAAAACTGATAAATTAGATGATAACCAAAAAGAATTCTTAGCTAAGAAGCGTGCTGAAATAGATGCGGCTCAAGGTTCGAGCGATGCTGGCAAAGTTAAGCAGGGTGATTTTCCTGAGTCGGCCAGTGTTTGTGCAAAGTGCAGTACGAAGGCGTTGGTGCTGATGGATGGGTGTATGACTTGTTTGTCATGCGGTGATAGCAAGTGTGGCTGATCTGATGCTGCGCCAAAAACGCTTATGCGTTGTTGGGCGATAACCTGTGGTTTGTTACATGCTGAAGTATGTCATTCAAAATTGGAAAGGAAGCCGAGATTAGACGTGCCGGGTGTTGCCCAGCATGTGATTCAGCGTGGGCACAACCGAGAGGTGTGTTTTGCTAGGGAAGAAGATTTTGTGGCGTATGTAGGCTGGTTGCATGAGTATGCGGTTAAGTTCTCTGTTGACGTTCATGCGTGGGTATTCATGACTAATCATGTTCACCTACTCATGACACCTAAGTATAAAGGCAGTGTTTCAGAGCTCATGCAGTCGATACAATAAATGGGGTCTGAAGCTGTCATAGTTTAACGGACACTTTAAATGAGAGACAATAGTCGCTCAGGA
>JAFMHC010000230.1 GCA_017854775.1 Gammaproteobacteria bacterium
CACTATCGTAGGCAGCTTTAAAATGCGCTTTTAACAATGCCAGTTACCGTGCAATCAACTGCGATCTATTTGCTGGCAATTTTGGCAGCGGTTTGCGGTACTTGGGTACTGCAAGCGGCCTGGCGTTTTCCAGCTCGACAGTGGCATTTAGTTCTGCTGGGCTGGATTCTTGTGTTCACATCGCTTTATGTCTGGACCTTAACTACCACGACCGATAAAGGTATCGCACTTGGCATTGCCGCTTGGGTAATGATCGCCGTGTTGTTCTTATTGCGTTCAGCGATGAAATCACCAGTAAGGGCACAACGCAAGCAAAGAAAAATCAAGGCTAAGAGTAAAGAGGGCGTTGCCATCAGCATGCCGAAATCTCAGATAGCCGTAAACGCATTAACAGTCTTAACCATCGGCCCACTAGCAGGTCTAGCCGCCATGTTGATGTCGACGCTGCTGCTCTGTTTAATGCAGCTGGTTCAGCTCGAGTACACCGCAACCATCGCGCTTACCATGATTATATTTCCTGTATTTTGGGCTGGTTTAGCCGTTATGTTGGGCTATCAGCAGCGGCTATCGACGCGGCTCGTCACGGTGGCCGTGATTGGTTTAGGGTCTTCGCTATGTCTCTGGCTGGTAAGTTAAGGTTTGAGCGATTTAAGTAATAGATTAGCAGCTGAATACTGAGTTAAAGCATGCAAAAAAATAGTAAAACTAGCCCGAACTCGAACAGAGTAGCTCGCTCCCTACACGCACATTTAGTTATTGCGCTGTCGCTCGGAGGTTTAATTTATATATTAGCGGTTACTGGTACCTTGTCAGTATTTAACCGTGAAATTCAACGTTGGGAACAACCTACGGCTCCTGAAATGGGGTCTATTTCACCTAACGCGGCCGCCAGGGCCGCCAAGACGGTGTTCGAAAGTGAAGAAACGCCAAGCACGCACTTGTACATCAATTTTCCACAGCCAGATCTGCCTCGAACGGTTATTACCACCGACACTCAGGCATTTTTCGCCAACGCCGATGGTACCGTGGCTGAAAAAGAACATTTCCCCTGGACGCAATTTCTATTAGACCTTCACTACTACCTGCATCTACCACAGGTAATAGGGCTGACGGTGGTAGGGGCCTTGGGCGCATTTCTAATTGCCATGTCGATATCGGGTTTTATGTCGCACCCGCGAATATTTAGAGACGCTTTTACCTTTCGACGTGGCAAGGGCTTGCTGCCCATGGTTGATTTGCACAACAGACTGAGTGTCTGGACGTCGCCATTTCATGTAACCAATGCCTTGACCGGCGCACTGCTTGGATTAGCAACTGTATTGGCTTTCACAATTGCGGCGTTTAATTTCGACGGTGATATAGACAAAGTGTTTTCACCCGTATTTGGCGAAGAACCACCGGAAATAGTGGGCAAGGCACCGATTGCTAATATTGCTGGACCACTAAAATACATGGCCTCGGAATACCCTGAACAACCGCCGACATTTTTCATCCTTCACGACCCAGCTACAGCAGGTCAGCATATTAATGTAATAGCCAAACACACCGACAGGCTTATATTTGGCGAATACTACAATTTCAGTGCCAGCGGTGAATACCAAGGCAACGTGGGTATTTCTGACGGCACTATTGGTCAACAGTTGATCGGCTCAGTCTACAATATTCATTTCGGTAATTGGGGGGGCTTGCTGGTCAAAATTGCTTATTCAATTTTTGGTGTTTTACTGAGTGTCATTATCGCCAGTGGTCTACGCATCTACTTTGTTCGAAGAAATCAAAAAGGCTTGTATGCCCCAAAACTTGAATCGGCCTGGGAATCGATCGTATGGGGGACTCCGCTAAATTTGACACTTACGTTGTTGCTTGCCGTCGCGGGTGTGCTCGAAGGCTTAGGCCTAGTGATGCTTTTCTGGATTGGGTTGACCGCTACTGTTTTTGCTGCTTGCATTGCCGCAAACCCACGTAAAGTACGATTAATTTTGCGGCTTTTAACAGGGTTAGCCTTACTGATAACCGTGTTACTGCACGGCTTTTATAACCTCAACAATTCTCCTAGCTTGGCCGCATATTCTGTTTCGATAATTCTATTGGCCGTCGCTGGCATTGTATCGCTACCGACAATTCCACTTCTTAGAGAAAACGCGACTGCTATTGGCATAGATACCTTAGGTCGCAATAATTGACTATTTGAGAAATATTGAAGACAAGTAGCGATGCATTAAGAAAAATACCTAATGTCAAATTAATCAGTTATTGAGTTGCTCTTTAAGAGTAAACCCAAGACTTACTTTACATTCACTAACCCCAGACTTAACCATGAAAACATTACTCATTTTTTTATTCATCACCACATCATCTATATTATCTTTTCAAAGTTTCAATATTGCGTTTGCGGCTGATAAACCGGTGCAGCATTTGCAGCTTCCTGATGTAACTTCATTAGATGAGGCCAAGAAAGTCTTTTTAGAGACAACATCCATATTAGAAGGAAAGCGTAAATTGGATGCTAAGGAACTTAACGAAATACACATGACTACCTACTCTTTGGAAAAAGCGATCGCTTATTTCGCTGAAAATACGAACGGTGACCAGCAAGTTGAAGCCGAGAAGATGGCTGAAGTCGTTGAACTGATTCATCTCGCTTCGGAAACCGATCGCGCTGACGAGGTCGGAGTCTATCTAGAGGATTATTCAAAGCGTGCTTCAGCATTTATTGAGAAATTTTAAATACAGCAAATACATTCTAGGTTGTTTTTGACCTGAATAAATTGGGACATATATAGACAGGTTTTATGCTCGCTTCAAGTGAGCAAGTTGATTTAAACGTGGTCCATGTTTAACCTAATGTGTAACACTATTTTTTTGAATTTGCGAAAACTAAAAGGCTAATCAAATCAGTAATTAGCCTCTAAACAACGTCGCGTTCGATTACGGGTGGCTACTTTTTTGGTTTAGTAGTTTTCTTTTTCGCGGCCTTAGTTGCTTTAGACGTTGTTTTTTTGTTAGCTGAACTGGTCTTCTTAACCACCTTTTCCTTGTTGCTTTTGGTTTTCTTACTTGTCGCGTTAGCGGTCGCGCTTTTGGCTTTATTACCACTCTTAGTTGCCTTACCCGGAAGAGCGCGACAGTGCGACTTAGTTTTTTTACCGTTTTTATCTACTGAGCCTTTACGCCATGTGCACATCGAGCTTTTAGCTGAGCATGCTGGACTACTTAAGCCAACACATGCACTTTGTGCCGCAGATGTATTAATGACGCTAAAACTCAACGCGCATATTGCACATAGTCCTATTAATATTTTTTTCATTGCTTACCTCTAACTTAAAACAGTTAATTATTGTTCTAAGTATAAGAGGAATTAGGTTTTTGAACTGTCATAGAGTGATAACTATTACCTTTGTGATAATACCTCCTCTAATTAAGTGGCCATATTAACTATGCCACTACAGACCGAGTGGGGCAGGAAACTATGAACTTCAGCATGTAAAAAAAGCGGACTCCGAAGAGGCCGCTTTGTTATGCAGGTACTGTTTGTAATGTTGCGACCTTTAGGTGGATTAACTCTTGTAGTCGACCGAGCCTTTATCAACCCGTTTTGCGAACTCGGTGGTGCCGCCTTGTGATAGTGTTTTCGCTTGCTCAATCCAGTTCTCGCGAGTGATCCGACCAGGGAACGCTAAAGAGCTTTCTACCCAACTTACGTTTTCGTCGGTCCACGCAGCGATTTGTTTGAACTGATAAATTCCTAATTCGTTCAGGGTCTTCTCTATCACGGAGCCGATTCCTTTGATGCGCTTAATGTCATCCGCATCGTTGGGCATCGCGTCAAATCCAACTGGACGAGCAGACTCTACCAGCGGCATTGACGCCTGTACTGGTTTTACTGGAGCCTCAGCTAGAGCAACTGGAGCCTCAGCTAGAGCAACTGGAGCCTCAGCTTGAGTATTTGTGCTCGGTGCTATAACGGCGGAAGTGCCATCATTGTTTAGAGAATTTTCTTTAACGGTTAATTCTGACTTCTTGTCGCGGCAACAGAAAAACCACTGCACGAACATGCCAAGTAGAAACGCTATAAGCAAAAACACCCAAATTTCCAAAAATAAATATTTCATAATTAATCTCCTTACTCAAACATATTAGTTGTTGAGTTTAAATTCGATGCGGCGATTTTGCGCTCGCCCCTGTACTGTTGAGTTGGTGGCTATAGGTTTCGTCGGGCCGTAACCATTCGCATTAAACTGCGTTGCAGGTAGGCCTTGATTTACCAAATAGGTCACTACGGACTGTGCGCGTTTTGTGCTCAGTGTCATGTTGTAGTTAGCGTTGCCGGTATTATCTGTGTGGCCAGCAACTTCGAAGCTGGCGTCTGGGCAGCGCTTGGCGGTGGTTACGATGCGTCCGAGCAGGGTCAAACTGTTGGCTGAAATCTCAGCGTTGCCTGTTTCAAAATTGATTTTGCTGTCAGTCAGCAATTGCTTAACCAATCCTTCGCAAACATCACGCGCAATAATCGGTTTGGACACCGTCAGTTGGTTGCTAACCTTGCCAGCAAAGCGCTCACGCATTGATTGCTCTAGCTCGCGGCTCAAGGATTCGCTTGGTACGTTACCGGTCAATTGCAAGTCACTCCCATTCACCGACAGGTCTATTGCGGCTTCGGTATCGGCGTCGAACT
This sequence comes from Gammaproteobacteria bacterium, assembly GCA_017854775.1. Taxonomy (GTDB): domain Bacteria; phylum Pseudomonadota; class Gammaproteobacteria; order Arenicellales; family Arenicellaceae; genus Arenicella. The sequence goes on from JAFMHC010000230.1 coordinate 4,676, forward strand.
TTAATGCGCTCAGGAAAATCGCGCCAAGCAACGGCGCAACAGAGTCGCCCACGTTAAGCCTACTAATAACGTTCTCGCGACCAAATATGCGGCTAGCCTCAGCGACTAAGCCGTCAATTTCATCTTGGTTGGCCAACTCGCCGCTTAACGTAATCGTTTCGCCACTGGACGACGCAAGCAATTGTGCCGGAAATATTTCTTGCACGGCAACATCGCTGTCGCTGCTTGCATCGGTTACCGTGCTGCTGCGGTTGGTGTTGCCGTTTTCCAGAGATGCGTTGTCTCGCAGGTCCGGCATAACCGCCACATCACCAATGTATTTTGCGCTACGTACGCCATATGCGCTGCTTGCTAGTTTCTCGGCTCGAGCGGCGGCTTCGGCGCTTGGGGCTTCACCGTTCAATATCACGTTACGGCCTTGGTTAAAGGTCTCGACCGTAGCCCAATTGTCTTCTGAGTTAAACAAAATAGCTTCTGCCGAGGCAGCTACTTCGAGCTCGATATGCCGCCACTTGAACGCCAGTGTGACAGCCAGCATTAGCAGTGAACACAGTAAGATTGGTATCCAACCTATACATAAAAATTTAGATTCTCGCATCGCTCTTCCGATCCCCCGAGTGCGTTGATTGATAAAGAGTAAAGGCTCTGAATGACGCGTGAAAATAGAAAGTCAGGCGGCTTCGTGTCCTTAATGTTCTCCAGTGTCTCAATGTTGATCACCGAGGAACGCTATGTTTCGGTTAGAGAGTACTAACCAAATACAGTATGGCAAGTTCGGAGGCGGCTGCAAATATGGCAAATGTCATCAAATGTAAATGATTTATGAGGGATTCGTTGCGTCAAAACCCTTTTCTGACGCTAATCAATATGTGATCCGACTATAGGCAGGAATTGATCAATGAATAACATACTCAAGCTTAGCTAGAGTAAACATAGCAACTTTGTCAAATCTAAGAGGGCAAATCCGAATGGCACTTACTTAAGCTGAAACATTGCTAATGCAGTGGTCATTGCGAGATGCGAAGCGCTACGCGCGGGGCCGACCTTTCGCGGGGCCGACCTTTCGCGGGGCCGACCTTTCGCGGGGCCGACCTTTCGGCAACCTTAGGGCTTAGTTGAAACAAGTAGAACCTTGTGCAGGCAATCAGGCAATGGGAACCGCTGTTAAAACAAGCCCAGTCTGGCCGCGCAGACCAGCAACGATTACTTAATCAACTCTATACACCGAGGTAGAACCTACGCTAAACAAGCTTAACTTAGTGCCATTCTGGTGTGTTCCTCTAATTCCTGCGCTCAACGCTATTTCTACCATTCACACTTGACGGCACACACTGTTTGCCATACAGTATATTCCATACTATGTACCACACAGTAAATAAAAAGCCATGACCGACAGTGAGCATTATCAGAAATTAAAACTCGAATTACGCCGTGGCGTGATTATTCTAGCGGTACTCGCTGAGCTAAGAGTTGAGCATTATGGCTATTCCTTGCGTAAAAACCTTAGCGCAAAAGGGCTAGAAATTGACGAAGGCACGCTCTATCCATTAGTTCGTAGATTGGAAAAACAAGAACTGTTGATTAGCGAGTGGCGCATGGAAAACAATCGTAAGAAGCGGTTTTACCAACTTTCAGACGTCGGAAAACAAGTTTTAGACAAATTAACTAAAGATTGGCAAGAAACAGAGTCAACCTTAAACAACATCCTTGAGCAATAACAGATTACCGTTCTGGAGAGTAATATGAACATGATTAACAACTACTTAGATAGTTTCGAGAACTACCTAACCATAGAAAACCACAAGGAAATTCGCGACGAGCTAGAAGCGTCGTTACTTGATCAAATAGAAGAAAGAGAAGAGCAACTTGCTCGCGCATTGAATGAGAAAGAACAAGAAGAGCTGCTATTGAAAATAGGCCATCCGATGAAGGTTGCTGCGGGCTTCTTACCGAATCAACAATTGGTCAGTGCTGAATACTTTCCAGCCTACAAGAAAGTGCTAACCATTGCTTTGTGGGTTTACGCAATCATTGCCGTGCTGAAAATGGTTCCCTTTAACCTTAGTTTTTCAGATGGCTCATTTATCACTACGCCGATTGTTATTTTTTGGAGCTTAGTAGAAACCGGAATTTGGGTATTTGCTGGGGTGACCTTGGTATTCTATTTGTTTCAAAAACACGCCGTGAATATCGATTTTCTATATGCATGGTCGCCTAAGCAGCTATCGAGATCGGGCAGGAAACTGCCACTTAGTCGAGTCGAAACGGCATTCGAAATTTTATTTGTAGTGCTATTTCT
>JAFMHC010000231.1 GCA_017854775.1 Gammaproteobacteria bacterium
ACCGTTTGCTACGGTTATGCTGAGGTCTCTTATACCTACAATAATCATTAACAGGAGCCTCATTAATGAATGTATGTGATGCAATCAAGCAACGCCGTTCTGTCCGCGCATATCAAGATAAACCAGTAGCACCCGAGCTGCTCGAAAAAATCTTTCTTCAAGCACAAGACTCTCCCTCGAACTGTAATACCCAGCCATGGCACGTTGTCGTAGTTTCAGGTGAAGCGCGAGACAAAATCGAGAAAGCCATGATCAGCGATATTATGGCAGGCAAGGCACCTACTCCACATTTCACCCCCGGTGATCAAGGCTTAAAAGACGAATACCGAAAACGACAAATTGCATGTGCCATTTCACTCTACGACTCGATGGATATTAAGTACGAAGAGAAACAAAAGCGCCAAGAGTTGATGGTTAAAAATTGGCAGTTTTTTGGTGCACCCCACGCGGCCTTTTTCTCAATGCCAAAAACTATGAGCGAGATCAACGCAGTGGACATGGGTATTTATCTTCAAACTATCATGCTACTACTAACTGAAAATGGCTTGGCAAGTTGCCCGCAAGGCGCACTGGCAATGTATACCGAAGCGGTGCATGAGATGGCCAATATTCCAGAAGAGAACGCAATAATGTTCGGCCTCTCGTTTGGCTACGCAAAAGAAGACGCACCGATTAATAGCTTTGACGTGGGCCGTGAAGAGCTGAGTAAAACGGTTGAGTTTCTTAGCTAGAAATAACCGCTTGCCCTAACTGTCTCTTGACTTACTCGGTGATGGGTCAAGAGATAGCAAACAGTCATAGACAACAACTCTATAAAACGTAAAGCGGCTGATGCCGTCAAAAGCACCTGCACTGTCAAAAGTTTTCAAGTCTTACAACTTCGAGTTCTATTTTTGGTAAAGTAAGCGGCTAAAATCGACTTAGCAAGCTGCCTACTGATTTGTTAAATTTAGCAATCCCCAAGACCTACACATGAACTCGAGCCTAACATCAAATCTGAAGACATTGAGTGCCGGCTTATTTACCGGCTTCATTGCTGTGATTTTGAGCATTAGCTACGCCTCATTGATTTTTTCAGGCGAGCTTTCACCCTACCTAGGTCATGGCATCGCGCTCGCGATCACAAGTATCGTAATTGTTGGTTTGGTACACACGTTGTTAAGCGGCTCAGCCTATTTCGTAGTGCAGGTTGACGACGACACCACACCGGTAATGGTTCTATTCGTAGGCTTCCTATTGGCGTCTTTACCAGCAGGGCTTAGCGCCGAGCAAATACTCACTAACGTGTTATTTGCGATTGTTATTTCGACCTTTATCGCCGGCTTTATTTTGTTTGTTTTCGGTTATTTTAAGCTTGGAAGCATGCTTCAGTTCCTACCTTACTCAGCCGTTGGCGGCTATTTCGCTGCAGTAGGTTGGTTGCTTCTAGTGGGTACTATTGGCTCTCTTGTGCCGTTTGAGCTTAACGATATGACAAGTATTGTTGATCTTTTCAGCAACAGCATCACCCTGTTAAAGTGGCTGCCCGCCGTGCTGATTGGGATATGGCTGCGTTGGATGTCGGGCATGGTTAGCATCGGCAGGCTATTAATGCTTACCATTATTGTATCTACTTCGCTATTTTACATCGTTGCTTATTCTCTAGGCAGTGACCTTGACAGCTTAGAGACAGGTGGCTTTCTAATTGGCAAGCTAGCCAATAGCCCAGATGACTTGTTTACACCAATCACTAGCTTCTCTTGGCCTGACATTGAGATTAGCGCTTTACTTGATAACATGGCAAGCATAGCGACTATAAGCCTAATTGCCTTACTGTCGTTTACCTTATGTATTAGCGCCGTTGCTTTGAGTACTCGAGCCGAATTAGATCCGAATAAGGAGCTACAAGTTAGTGGTATCGCAAACATGCTTAGCGCCGCGCTTGGAGGCTTGTTTGCGCTACCGTCGGTAAGCACCTCAGAACTGTCTTACAAACTCAACCCAGTACCGACAAAATTGATTGGTTTGGCATCAGTGGCCGCCGCCCTGCTTACCTTCTATCTTGGCTTAGAACTTTTAGCTTACTTGCCGAAGATGGTATTAGGCGGTTTGCTAGTCTATGTTTCATTGGGTTTCTTAGTCGAATGGCTAATCAAAGGCTATCGTAAATTTGGCGCGCTGGAATACAGTGTCATCCCGACCATCCTAATTGTTTCTGTATTCTCAGGTTTCTTGGAGAGTATTCTTTTTGGCATCGTTGCGGCTATTATTCTATTCGCGGTAAATTACAGCCAAATTAAGGTAATTAAATATCAAGCCTCAGGCTCTGACCTTAGTAGCAATTTAGTGCGTCACCCTGAGCAAGCGGCTTATCTTAAGCAACACGGTGAGAAAATCCGTCTATTCAAGCTTCAGGGTTTTCTGTTTTTCGGCACCGCTGGCTCACTTTATACTGAAGTTATGAAGGCCTTCGATAAACCCAGTGGCCAGACTATAAACCATGTTGTATTGGACTTTTCTCAAGTAATTGGCATAGATTCCTCGGCAACGCTTAATTTTGAGCGGCTCGCGCAACGACTCAAAGAACGACAGGTATTATTCGTCATTACTGGTCTCAAACCAGGCCTATTAGAAAAACTCACCAGAGGAAGTTTCGACTTTAATGAAAACCAGAGTGAAAACCAGAGTGAGAATCAATCTCTACTCGAATGTCTAGACGTAGACCAAGGCTTAGAGTTGTGTGAGAACCGCATTTTAAACAGTTCGCAACACACACCGGTAAAACCCAAAGGCGTACTCGAACTAATAGTCGGTTTAAGCGATATAGAAATTGAACGTCTAAAAGATTACTTGCTCAGGTGCAAGGTCAAGCAAGGCGACTTAATTACCAGTATAGGCGAAGATTCAAATGACGTTTTTCTACTCGAAAGCTGTACCGCTAGTGCCTACATTCTTGACTCAGAGAATATCGAGCGCCGCATAGATGGCGCTGGCCAAGGTGCAATTTATGGAGAGATCGGATTCTTTCTAAATATTCCTCGCACCGCAACAGTAAGAGCCGACAGCGATGGTGAGCTATACAGCCTGAACCGCAGCTCACTTAAAAAAATGGAGTTAGATGAACCTCGGCTGGCCGCTGCAGTTAATCGCTACATGCTAAAAATCGTCACGCAGAGGCTGGCTAACACTACTCGATCACTAAGAACCGTTCTTTAGCACAAGCACCTCGACGTCTGGTTAGCCTCGATTGATAAAAATCGAGATTTTAGCTAGAGCATCTTCGGCATCTTTCAACATTGCCGAGAACAGCTGAAATACATGAAACTGCGCTCGATAACTTTGTAACTCCAGGTCAACTCCTTGAGCCTTCGCACGATCACAAAATTCGACTATCTGATCATAAAAAAGCTCACCTTTACCGCATTGAACTAGCGTTTTTGGCAAATCAGCTAGCGACGCATTAAGAAAGTTCACTCTATGATCTTGCTTATCGTGCTCCTGCATCAAATTTTCGAAATGAATATTGAGAAATTCAGTATCTAAAAAATCATTGCTCTGGTTACTAATAATGGTTCCCTGGGTTGCCGTTGGGTCTACCCATGGCGAAATTAACACAAGGTTATCCGCTTTTTTTGCACCCGACTGCGCAAGCTGCACCGCGGTTGTGATTGCCAAAGCTCCGCCCGCCGAGTCACCGGCAAGCGTTATTTTTTTATCGTCATAAGTTCTAGCAACCAACGCCGCTACCGCTAAACAGTCTTCTTGAGGTGCTGGAAATGGGTTTTCGGGCGCTAGGCGGTAATCAGGCGCAACGATAAGGCCTTTGGTATCAAGTGCCAACTGAGCTAAGATTGTTTTATGCCCGCGCGGTGAACCAGCGACATAACCGCCACCATGAAAGTAGACAATCACTTTGTCGGAAGTTGCTCCGTCTTTGGGGCTAACCAACATACACGGAACACCAGCGAGATCTCGGGTGTGGCTACTGACTTTGGCAAGCGCTGGATGATAACCAGCGGATTTGTCAATCGTCGAACGTAACCATGGCAGGCCCTTTGCCTGACCTTTGGAAAACAAACTACGAACAGTGCGAACAACCAGTTCAGTTAACCAGCTTCGACCAGCCATTCGGGCCGATGAACCAATCATCGAGACAACATTTCTTAGTAAACTAGTAATCATCAAGATAGCCTATCATGTGTAAGTTAAAGGAGCGTATTTGAGGTGTCTGACCGCAACTGTTAACCACTATTGTAATATAACAGTGGTTATTTACCGTATAGTTACTCAGCTGAATTATTTACCTAGACTATTTACCTTTAAATACCGCTTTGCGTTTTGCAAAGAAGGCGGCAATCGCATTTCGTGAATCGTCACTTTCGATTAACTTACTTTGCTCGACCGCCTCTTGATCAACTACCTCAGCGTAACTCATTGACGTTGCGTTGCGCATCAGTTTCTTTACCGCGGCTTGTGCTAAGGGTGCTCCTTGGGCCATCTGCTCTGCCCAAGCCTGCGCTTCGTCGATTAAGCTCTCGGCGCTAACAACTCGATTTGCTAAGCCTAACTCCAAGCATTGCTGCGCACTGAGCCGCCCTGCGTTAACCGCCATATCGATAGCGCGCTGATAACCAAGTTTTTGCAATAGCAGCCAGGTTGCACCGCCGTCGGGCATCAAGCCTATCGCCGAGAAGGCTTGGTATAGATAAGAATCGTCGGCCATAAGCACTAAATCACAATTCATTACGGTGGCCGCACCTATTCCGGCGGCAGCGCCATTAACGGCGGCAACATAAAGTTTTTCTGAATTATGAATCGCCATCAGCCAGGGTTTATACTCGGCCGCACATTGATCAACGAAGTTAGTATAACCAGGCATGCCCTCACTAAGATCAGCGCCAGCACAAAAGCCACGCCCCAAGCCGGTTAATATAACAACGCGAACATCTTCGTCGGCTTCTACTTTATGCACGGCATCAATAAGCTCTAAACGCATTTTTTGATGCAACGCATTGAGCGTTTTTGGTGAGTTAAATGCCAATGTCGCGACTCGGTTAGTCACAGACAGATTGATGCTTTGGTAGTCAGGCATAAAAACCTCTTAATAAATTTGGATCATTTAAATAACAAAAAGGCGCTACTCATAAGTGCTTTATCAGAACTCACAAGTAACGCCTGATGTCACTTAAGAGTTAAGCGAATAATTCGCCACTTTTAGCGTGTTCTTTGACAATATTTGGGCACTCAAAGCGCTCGCCATATTTTGCCGCTAATTGATCACAACGCTCGATGAAGTCGTTAAACCCATATGTGTTAACAAACTGAATAAAACCACCGCTGTGAGCCGGTGCTCCAATACCAAATATAGAACCAATATTGGCATCAGCAACGGAACGAAGCACACCCGTTTCTAGGCACTTTAAAGTTTCGATCACTTGGCGAAACATTAAGCGGTCTTGAATATCTTGATCGCTGATTTGATAGTCAGCGTTGTAATACAAATCATATAACTTTGGCCAAATATTCTTTGAACCATCATCGTGATACTCATAGTAACCACCGCCATGATATCGGCCACCGCGGCCATTGTCGGTGATCATGTCTTTAATCACCCGACGAATCACATCACCGTTGCCCCATTTATCAGTAACGCCCATTTCAGCCCAAGTTTCTTGTGCTTTGCGTGATAATTCAAGACTTGTTTCATCTTGAATTTGCAGTGGCCCTACTGGCATACCAATGCCTTTTCCGAGGCTATCTATACGCACCGGGTTAGTGCCCTCAGTCAACAAGTGAGCAGCTTCATCTAGATACGTTCCAAATGTTCGCGAGGTGAAAAAGCCTAAAGAGTCACTTACCACAATGGGGGTTTTGCGAATCTGCATAGTGTAGTCAAATGCTTTGGCTAGCGCTTCGTCACTGGTTTTATCGCCACAGATAATTTCGACCAATGGCATTTTATCTACCGGTGAGAAAAAGTGTATGCCAATAAAATTCTCAGGCTTGGAACTGGCTTCAGCCAATTGAGTTATCGGCAGAGTTGACGTGTTTGAACCCCAGAAACCATCTTCCGATAAGTAAGGTTCAATCTCTTTGGTGATGCCGTGCTTTAGACCAATGTTTTCAAATACCGCTTCGATGATTAAATCACAGCCTTGGAGATCCTCGTTTTTATCGGTTGCTAATATCAAATCGAGAATGCCTTTCGCTTTAGCATCGTCCATTTTCCCACGAGATATACGCTTTTGCAGCAATTTTTCAGTGTAGGCTTTACCTTTATCAGCGGCGTCTTGCGAAATATCTTTCAGAACTACTTCGATTCCGGCCATGGCCGAAACATAAGCGATTCCTTGACCCATCATGCCGGCACCTAAAATACCAACCTTACGGGTAAGGTTTTTCTCAACATTCTTCGGTCGACTCGCGCCACCATTAATTTTGTTAAGTTGAAAGAAGAAGGTCGAGATCATATTCTTAGCAACTGAACCAGTAGCGATCTTGGCGAACTCTCGGCCTTCAATACGCAGCGCCGTATCAATATCTAACATTGAGGATTGAAAGGCGACATCCATCGCCGCCGTCATCTGCGGCATAAGACCACGCGTTTTCTGGCTCAACATTGCCGGCGCCATAACCGCTAGTTGTGCGTTACGAGGTGTGTTAATTGCGCCACCAGGCACTTTATAACCTTTACGATCCCAAGGCTGCACTGCAGCTAACTCATCGTCTTTACTGGCAACAATAAAAGCCTTTGCCGCAGGTACTAATTCATCCAGAGAGTCGACCAACTGATCGATCATGCCGACCGCAAGGGCCTTAGCCGAGGCTAACCGTTTACTCTCTAATATGTACGGAAGAGCTTTTTCGACACCGATTAATTTAGTCAAGCGAACCACGCCGCCACCGCCAGGGAATAGACCCAGAGAACATTCTGGCAACCCTATTTGTACTGACTTATGGTCAAAGGCAATTCGATAATTACAGGCAAGGCAA
>JAFMHC010000232.1 GCA_017854775.1 Gammaproteobacteria bacterium
GAAAGTTTCAGCTAAAGCCGAAGAAGGTGCAAGGCGTGCATTGAGCGATGTCAGAAAACGCACTGAGTCGGGGAAGGCTCCATTGGCCGATTTATTACGCGCTGAAATCGAACTCGAAAGGCGTCGACTTGAAATCGAAAACATAGCTCACGAACTTGATGTTGCCAAGAGACTATTGGCGGCGCAGTGGGGTGCAACGTCATTTAACTTTTCGACGTTATCCGGTTCTCTAATGTTAAATCGTGCCGTATTGGATTTTTCAGCAATGGAACAACGTATTCAAGAAAGTCCTCGGGTTAGATTTTTTCTAACTCAAGAAAGACTAAAGCAGAGTCAATCAGCGCTGGCCGAAGAGGAGGCTAAAAACCGGTTTCGATTTAAAACCGGTGTCCGGCGAATAGAGCAAAGTGACGACTACGCAGTGGTCTTTGGTCTGTCGATTCCTTTTGGTGGTGCGACCCGAAACCAAGCGCGTATAGCCGCGCTATCAGAAGAACAGGCGGGTTTTCGTGCTGATGCACAGGCAGAAAAAATAAAGTTGAGCGCCAAGCTTTATAGTCTCTACGAAGCTTATAAACATAATGTTCATCTAAGCGACGCTCTCGAAAAAATGATTATTCCGAGGCTTGAAAAGGCGCTCTTTGAGACCCAGAAGGCCTACGAAGTAGGAAGGTATAGTTACCGCGAATGGTCGACCGTTCAACAGGAAGTTTTGGCCGCTCGATTAGAGCTAATAGGGTCTCGTTTAGCGGCACACTCTAATGCGGTTGAGCTTGAGCGTTTAACCGGCCAACCAATTTTAACCTCCATCTCAACCGATCTCGAGCACTAATCATGATTGCTACATTTTTTCGTCGTAAACCGATATGGCTTGTTAACTCGTATCTGCTGGTTCTCTCAATGCTGGTTCTCTCAATGCTGGCATTCTCAACCGCGAGTTTCGGTGTTGAATTGCATGAAGACGAAGCAGAACCTGAGAAGGGGCCTCACAATGGTCGCTTACTCACGAGCGGTGAGCTGGCCGTTGAATTAGCCATTTTCGAGGCGGGAGTGGCTCCAGAGTTTCGCGTTTGGGTCACTGAAAACAGCCAGCCGGTCGAGCCCGAGCGGGTCTCCTTGGGCGTGACATTAACCCGGCTCGGTAACATAGAAGATAAGATTCAATTCCAGCCTCAGGCCGATTTCCTGCGAGGGGACACAGAGGTTTATGAGCCACATTCGTTTGTGGTAACTGTCAGCGCAGACTACCAAGGTAAAAACTACCGTTGGCAGTACGATAATTTTGAAGGTCGAACACACATCGAACCTGCGATAGCCACTGCCATGAGGATTAGTACCGAGGTGGCAGGGGAAGCGACCATGACAGAGACGATTGAAGCCTTTGGCAAGGTAATCCCCAAAGAGGGCGCGCAGCGAGATATTAGCGCGCGTTTCGACGGGCAGATAAAAGACGTCTATGTTGAGTTGGGCCAAGTGATCGCGAAGGGCGATAAATTATTGTCTATTGAGAGTAACGAGAGCCTCAAGTCATACACTATTGACTCGCCTATCAGTGGCGTTGTGCTAATGCGGGCCGCCAATGCAAGTGAACAGACACAGGGGCGTATGCTTTTATCGATTGTTGATCAGAACCGATTAACGGCCGAATTATCGATATTCGGGCTCGATCAGAGGCGTGTGTCTTTGGGAGCAGGGGTTCAGCTTATACGCTCCGGTCAGTCGCAATCGATACCAGGAAAAATCGTTGCTATCATTCCTAAAATAGGCGTAAACCAAGCCCGCACCGTGCGTGTCGACTTCGATGATCCCAATGGTGACCTCACATTAGGTCAGTTTGTGACAGCGCGTATAGACGTGGCCCAATATGTGGCTCCATTGGCGGTTAAACGCAAGGGGCTTCAGTCATTTCGAGACTTTACCGTGGTTTATGCAAAAGTGGGGGCTGAGTATGAAGTGCGTATGTTAGAGCTTGGTCGCCAAGCTGGCGAGTGGGCCGAAGTATTAGGCGGCCTGAAACCAGGTACAGAATACGTTACCGAAAATAGTTTTATTATAAAAGCCGATATTGAAAAGTCCGGCGCATCGCACGACCATTAGAGTACTCACATGCTTGACTATTTAATAAGATTTTCTATAGAGCGCCGCGCCCTAGTTATGACGTGTGTGATAGTAGTGTGTGGACTAGGGTTCTGGAACTTTACTAAGTTGCCGATTGACGCGGTGCCAGACATCACCAACGTTCAAGTGATGATTAACACCGAAGCGCCAGGGTTCACGCCCCTAGAGGTTGAGCAGCGAGTAACATTCCCAATTGAAACGGCTATGGCAGGCTTGCCTAATCTCCAATACACGCGCTCGCTGTCTCGGTATGGCTTGTCTCAAGTAACCATTATATTCAGTGACGATACCGATATCTATTTTGCCAGGCAGTTGGTTGGTGAACGGCTTTCTGGCGCGCGTTCGAACTTACCCAAAGGGCTCGAGCCGGAGCTGGGGCCTATTGCGACCGGCCTTGGCGAAATTTTCATGTTTACCGTCGACGCGGAGCCTGATGCGCTCAATGACGATGGCTCACAGGTCACTCCAACCGACTTACGCTCGGTGCATGATTGGATCATCCGCCCGCAGCTATTGCGTGTTCCAGGCGTGGTCGAGATTAACCCCATTGGTGGCTACAAGCGCGAAATACTAATCGCGATTGACCCTGAGAAGCTACTATCGGTTCAGGTCACACAGAAGGATATTATCAATGCCATTGCCAACAATAATCAAAACCGAGGGGTAGGGTTTGTCGAACGCAATGGGGCCCAATGGCTGTTAAGAGTGCCGGGCCAGAGTCAGCAGCTTAGCGACTTAGGTAATATTCTTATACGTAGCGTCGATGGCGTACCCTTGCGAATTCGCGATGTTGCAAACATCGAAGAAGGTAAAGAGTTGCGTACTGGCGCGGCAACCCAAAATGGCCGTGAAGTGGTTATGAGCACGGTGTTTATGCTGGTCGGCGAGAACAGTCGAACCGTTGCTAGTGCCGTAGCGGTTAAGCTTAAAGAGATTCAACAAGGCTTACCAGCTGGGATTACCGCCAACGCCGTTTATGATCGAACCACACTGGTTGATAAGACCTTAAGAACGGTACAGACTAATTTGATCGAAGGCGCGCTGCTGGTAATGGTCATTTTGTTCTTTTTACTCGGTAATGCACGTGCGGCCATACTCACAGCGGCGGTAATACCGATAGCGATGCTGATGACGATAACGGGCATGGTAGAAACCAAGACCAGTGCTAACTTGATGAGTCTTGGTGCTTTGGATTTTGGCTTACTGGTTGATGGCGCGATTATTATCGTCGAGAACTGCTTACGGCGGCTAAGCCAAGCGGCCTCGTCTGAGCAAAAAATGGATACTCGCAAGCGCCTCGAGATCGTATTCTCAGCGACACGCGAGGTGATTAAGCCAGCGTTGTTCGGTGTGTTTATAATCACCGCTGTGTATTTTCCGATCTTCGCGCTGACCGGTGTTGAGGGCAAGATGTTTCACCCGATGGCGACGACCGTAGTGATTGCGCTTATCGCTGCGATGATTTTGTCAATTACATTTGTTCCCGCCTGCATAGCACTTATGTTTCGAAAACCGATTGTCGAAAAAGACAGCGCTATTATTCGTCTATCGAGATCTGTCTATGAGCCGTTATTATTGCTCGCGCTAAAAGCTCGCTGGCAGGTGGTAACTATTGCCTCCGTGCTTATTATAGGCGCTGGCTGGCAGGCTTCCAATTTGGGAACTGAGTTCGTGCCAAATCTCGATGAAGGCGATATTGCCATGCATGCACTTAGAATTCCCGGTACTTCGTTGGGGCAGGCGATTGAGCTGCAGAAAACGCTCGAAGAAAAAATCAAGCAAATGCCAGAGGTGAGCTTGGTGTTCGCCAAAATGGGAACCGCCGATGTCGCGACCGATGCAGTGCCTCCCAGTGTCGCCGATAATTTTATTATCCTCAAACCTCGAAGTGAATGGCCGGATCCAAATAAGTCTAAGAGCGATGTGGTCGATGAACTCGCTGAATTAGTAGAACCAATTCCTGGCAACCGCTATGAGTTCTTACAGCCGATTCAGATGCGCTTCAATGAGTTACTTTCAGGAGTGCGCGCAGAGCTTGCAATTAAGGTTTTTGGTGATGACTTTGAGACCCTTGAGTCTATTGGGCGAGAAATCCAAAGTGTGGTCGAAAAAACCGCAGGAGCGGCTGATATTCAGACCGAAAAAACAACCGGTCTTCCGATCATGACAATACAGCCAAAGTTGCAAGTGCTTGCTCAATATGGCTTACCGCTAAGAGAGCTACAAGACCAATTAGCAGTCGCCATGGGAGGCCAAGTAGCTGGCCAATTTTATCAAGGAGACCGACGTACTGATATCGTTGTGCGCCTTGCGGAAGATCGGCGTACCGATATGGACCGTCTGCTGTATCTGCCAATTCAGCTTTCGAATACCGAAGCGGTACCGCTACCAAATTCCCAAGCGGTACCGCTTAAGGAGTTAGCTACTCTGGAATTAGTCGAGGGCTTTAACCAAATTAACCGTGAGAATGGTAAACGGCGAGTGGTTGTCACCGCTAATGTGCGAGGGCGAGACTTAGGCTCATTTGTTGCTGATGTTCGCACCGCACTAAATGATTCTGTCGAGATACCAGCGGGCTATTGGATCGAATATGGCGGCACCTATCAAAAGCTACAGTCGGCCACACAACGTTTGATGTTAGTCGTACCACTTACCCTGATAATGATTGTAGGGCTATTGTTTTTGGCCTTACGTTCTTTCAAGGATTCGATGATAATCTTTAGCGGTGTTCCATTCGCTTTAACCGGCGGCATACTTTTTTTAACCCTAAGAGGCATCCCATTTTCGATCTCAGCCGCGGTTGGGTTTATCGCACTGTCGGGAATCGCAATTCTCAATGGGCTGGTGATGGTGTCGTTTATTCGAGGGCTTATCGATGACGGGCTGAGCATCGACAGGGCTATTGTTGACGGTGCGTTGACTCGGTTACGACCGGTTTTAACAACCGCGTTAGTCGCATCTTTAGGCTTTGTGCCAATGGCGATTAACACCGGCATTGGTTCCGAAGTGCAGCGTCCGTTAGCGACGGTGGTGATAGGCGGCGTGATTTCATCGACACTGTTAACGCTTATCGTCTTACCGGTATTATATCGCTTGCTTCACCGCGAAAAAGGCACACTAGATTAAGCACTTTTGCTGTTACCCCGGCAGTGATTATTGCTGCGCCAGACACCTCAGCTATTCCGCCTGCTCAGGCTTCAATATATCAAGCAATATTCTTTGCTAAAAAGATCAGCTGGAAGGATGAAATGAGTTGTTTTGATCAAATATAGCCCCATTAAATCAGTGATTGCTAGTTAAAATTGAGTATTGAACGTTATTCGATTACACCAGCGAAATCTAACCTTAGGTTGTGCAATTGGCACCTTGCACTGTCTAAATAATGTGATCACAGTAAGCTTGGCACGCGAGCAGCGCTAAACAGGTTCGGCTATTTAGTTACACCGTCGATTTGTGTGCTAGTTTTACACTAAGAGGCCTTTGCATGAACCAATCAATTCCAGTTTGTGCATAAGCCTCTATAACAATTTATAGATGTAAATCTTATGATCAAAATCATATTGCCAGTAGGGGCTCTGCTTTTGAGCGTTGCCTTGTTACAAGCGGGTAACGGTATTCAGGGTACTTTGCTGCCGATTCGCGCCTCAATTGAAGCTTTTTCGACGCTTTCAATTGCGCTATTAGGATCAACGTATTTCTTAGGATTCATTATTGGCTGTATTTATGGTCCTAAGCTGGTGAGTGTTGTCGGCCATATTCGAGTGTTCGCGGCGATGGTGGCGCTCGCGTCAGCTACGCCTCTAATACATGGGCTAGTAGCCGAACCGATGCTTTGGTGGGTACTCAGGGTCGCCACTGGCTTCAGCTTTGCGGTGCTTTACGTAGTTATCGAAAGCTGGTTGAACGAGAGTGCTACCAAGGAGACTAGAGGCACTATTTTTGCTATTTATCTGGTCATCAATATGACCATGATGACCGCTGGTCAGCTTCTGCTGCAGATCTTCGACATTAACGGATTCGAATTGTTCGCGATTGCTTCTATTTTAGTGTCAATTTCGGCCATGCCTGTGGCATTGAGCACGGCGATAGCGCCAAAAATAACACCAAGGGTTAAAACCAATCTCAGGAAACTATATCAAATATCGCCAGCGGGTGTCGTCGGTTGCCTTTGTGTCGGTGCATCGTCTGGCGCATTCTGGGCATTGGCACCACAGTACGCCTCATTAGTTGGTTTTGACGTATCCGGTATTGCTCTTTTTATGAGCATCTCGGTTTTAGCGGGTGCTATTGCTCAACTGCCGATTGGGTTGCTTTCTGACCGTTTTGACCGCAGAGCGGTGATGGCAGTGGTAAGTGGTTTATCGGCAATTACTGGTGCCTTCATTTATATATCGGCCGGTAACGATGCCATTCACCCTTATACATTGGCGGCGTTGTGGGGCTTTTTTACCTTCCCCATATATGGTCTTGCTGCGGCCCATGCTAATGATTTTGCTAAACCAGATCAGTTCGTTGAGGTTTCGGGTGGCTTGCTGCTAGTCTATGCGTTTGGCGCGATCATTGGGCCGATCGTAGCTTCCCAGCTGATGACGTTGATCAATGCAGCATCTTTATACGGCTTTACCGCAGCGGTACAGTTATTCCTTGTCGTATTTATCATGTGGAGAGCAACTCGACGAGATTCGGTACAACCTGAACATCAAATTGACTATATTGACGCCTTAGAAGCAACTCAATTCACATCTTCGGCGATTGATGAGGCGATACAAGAAGACCTGATTGAGGCAGCAGAATTAAGTGACATAAAGAAAGCCTCTGACTGATCGTGGGGCTAAATGTGACTTGAAAT
>JAFMHC010000233.1 GCA_017854775.1 Gammaproteobacteria bacterium
CGATCAGTTTGAGCGGCTTTTATATTGGTTTTAAGCTTGGCTAAAAAGTCAGGAACCAATGACAAGTCCAGAGTCAGATACGCGGTATCGCGTCTTAAGGTTACTGTATCAGTGTCAATGATCTCACCAGTAACCAGTCGCAAGCGTATTCTAACGTCGAAGGCAAGGATGCTTTCAGGCAGCTGACTCGCATCAAACACCACGTCAAAGCCTGCTTCGGCACTATCCGTTGCAGCTTGAAACACCGGCGTCACAGAGATGCTTGTGAACTCAGCATCACTCACCGAACTATCTAGGTAAAGTAATTCAACAAATTGAACCTCGTCAGGCGCAGAGTGTTGATATCTAAGCGTTTGAATGTTGGTATCAGGGTCGAGAACGGCTGTTGAACGGTAGCTCTCTCGAACCCCAAAGCCTGGCTGACTAGCATAGCCAAAGCTGTTTATAGATCGGCGAAGAGGGTTTTCGTCGTAGAATTGCATTATGTGGGCATAACCCAACTTTTTTTCGCCGAGATTTAAAATTGAAACATTGCCGGCAAAATCGCTTGCTATCAGTCTAAATTTGTTCGATGTCAATTCAGCTAAGGAAAATACGCCACCAATCGTATCGCCACTATTGCCAACAACTGCACGCGGTGCGTCACGCCAAATAGAAGAAGAATTTTCACGTTGCTGAAGTACTAAGTCTTGTAGCGACAAATCACTGACTGAGCCTTTAAGCTTACGATCGACCTGAACACTACAAGGTCGCAAACTCTCGTTGCTAACGTCATCGGCTATCGGCTCGTTTTCAGTAAAACGGCAAGGATGCTGCAAAGAATCTAAAGGCGACACATAATTTATGGGAGGTATAAACAGTAGCTCGGTAGTATCAATCAAACTAGGCGCGGAGTTATCGACCGTCACAAAAAACTCGAAATTCTGAATTTGTAAGCGATACTGACCGTCTGGCACAATGTTACCGCTGGCATCTCGGCCGTTCCACTCGATCGCTTGTTGACTTCCGATAACATCGAAACTCCGCACAATCGAGCGAACCATCTGCTCACCAGCGTTAAAAATACGAAGATCTAAATTGACACTTTGTAGCACTCTGAAGTTAAGCGCGGTAACATCCTTAACAGCATCGCCATTTGGCGAAATGAATTGCTCTGAGATGAACAGAGACGAGATGCTGGCCTGCTCAACATTGTTGACCTGCACGATCTCTTGACGACTATTGCCGGCTAAATCGAATACCGTCAGCCTTACCAGAAAGCGGCCGATATAAGGCGCTACCCAATTAGTGAAGCGGCCGTCTATAACAAATTTCGACGAAGCTGGGGCAATCGCTGTCCACAAATCAGGTTGATCAACATCTGCAAATTCTAAGATATAGCGTTCAAAGTTTTGATCTACAGCGGCCCCCTCTAGAATAAACCCACCGACATCATTGACCCGTCGCACGCGTAGGTCAGCGGTTAAGTTTAACAGTGATTGAAACTGCCGGTAACCGCGCGTTTCGCCACTGCTGAAGCACTGATCAGCGTTATCATCAGAAAACCAATTGAGGAATTTACCGGTAGCAGTCTCATTAACGCCATCAATGATATTCCTTTGCGCAAAGATCGTACGACTTTTGCTTGCCGGGTTATCTAAGTTCAAGATAAATACGTCGTTGCTTTTGACGGGGTTACCATTATCAACATTAGTTCCTGACTCTGTCTGAAGTAATGGATCACCGGTCGAGATCAATAGTTCTCTGGCACCCGTTAACCATTTAATCTCACGGCGACTAATATTTCCGACTCCACGCAGGGTGTCACTTGTATACACGGAATTTCTTAATAAAAGAAAAAAATCATTTTCTCCTGCAACCGAGACATAGACTGAGCCGTCTTCAGTTATCGGCACTCCGAATTCATTTACAGTCAGGTTGATTTCATTTTTTGACTTGCCAGACTCGAATAAATCGAGACCGGAAGATCCTTGACCGTTAAACACAACGGTGTTTGTTCTAGCCAAACGTGTAACAGATGAGGACGATAATTCAGCGACATAAATACCATCTAGCGATTGATACTTATCAAACAAGGGCCGTATCAGTGCTGGAATTTCAAAACATCGATTAGCGTCCACGCCCTCTTGTGCCCGAGCATCGGAGATCAAAAAGTCCAGAAGGCTAGCGACTATATCGAATCGCGACTCAGGCGAGAACGAGCCGAACTCACCATTAAAATCGATCTCACAACCATTACTCAACATCACCGTTGCTATGTAATCGTAAGCGACAAAAGAAAATTCAGCACCATCAGGGGACCAACTAAAGTGCCCAAAGCTGCCGTCAAATCGATCCATAAAAATAGCGCTGTCGGCAATGCCTTCGATAAAGTTAGCCAACATTTGACGTTCGTCTTGGCTTAAGTCCGAGCCTTGTTGTTCAGTGAATGGGATGTTTTGCATAACACTGCCAGCACTGGAAAATACACTCAACCTTCCCTCACTTGGCAGCCCGACGACAAACCGATCACCTGTTGGACTCCAAGCAAAACCGCTTGCGTTTGTTGCAATACTCGACACCTCATTGGTCTCGAGGTCAATCAACGACAACGAAAACTCAAACGTTCCATCGAAGAGAGTTGGCAAATCGGCCCGAAACAGGGTTTGCCTTGTGCTAAACGACATTAGCGCATGTGTGCCTTTAGAGTTAACGCTCAGTTTTGCATCTTGCACAAACCCCGGAACGCTTTCCACCCCAACGATAGCCCTCAGCGCCATAGTGCTGGTATCAAGAGTAAAAATAGCGTCGTCGTCTGAATTGAAAATAACTAGTTCATCAGTAACGAACTGCATGTCTTCTACACGACCACGAAATCGCGCTATGTGTTCGACCTGTTTCAATTCAGCGGTTTCTATATCAATCACCCAAAAATGGTTCAAATCAGAGTGAGTGAAAGCAACTATTGTTTTGCCATCGGGCGAAACAGTGAATCCTGCAAGGGTATTCAAATACAGTTTTACCGGGTTGCTTTCAGCCAAATCAGCATCAGCGACCGCCCCGTCTGCAACTAATTGAATAACCTGCGAACCATCGTTCTGCGCTTGATAAATACCAGAAGGAAAAAGAATATTTTGATTAGTGGTGATCAACACTCCTTGGTCGTCAAGTTCAGGCTCGAGAAAAGTAGGGAAATATAAAAATTGATCATTTGGCCCATAAACCAGACCTTCAAAACCACTATTAGATTTATCAAATTCTGTTCGAGAATCGTATATTTCACCTATTCGGCAGCTTAAATTACGCTCTAATGCAAATGGTGTATTGATCGCATCAGCGAGTGGAGATCGGTTGGTATCTAGCGTTATTGTTCGCTCGCCTTGTGTCACCCCTGCTTGATTTTTGACCGAAAACGTATATCGACCATCGGACACTAAACCACCAAATTCGTTCTTGCCATCCCATAACACAGACCCGCTGACGATTGCTTGATCCGACACCCCTAATTCACGAACGGTATCACCCTGCTCGTCAGCAACAATAACGACTACCGTTGCTGGCGAGTCAAGATTAAAGTAGTACTCTACTCGATCTTTAATCCCATCACTGTCTGGCGATAAGTACAGGTCTGATACGTAGAAGTCACCGTCTTGGATAGTAAAGCGACGACTGCTAATATTGTTTAGTTCGTTCGACTCTCTGACCAAATCATCTTGATCGACTGCAATCGAAATTTGCGTATTCTCGAACTCACTAAAAGTGTAATCAAACTCGAACACAGCGTCACTATTACCTTCTATCGTCACCTGGCCATTGGCGATTAATACACCACTATCAATGTTGCCAAGATAAGCGCTAACGGCAACGCTTTCTTGTCGTTGGCTACCACGGTTTGTGATTTGTACAGCGATCGAGGTCTCTTCATCGATCTTAGGAAAAGCGGGAGTCGTGACAATGCTTTGATCCGATACAGAGAAGTCGGGCAAACTTATTACGCGGAATTTCTCGAATGCAATGTTGTCATCTTTACTGATCTCTATCAGTTGATTAGTCGGGTCAATTACGACGTAGATAAACCGGTCTTCGTCACTAGGTATCTCAGCCCACGCTACGGATACTGACCGAGACTCTGCCGATGCCAAGTTAACGATCAAAGCTTGACCAATTAAAGCACCTCCTGTCGCCGGATTACCATCATAAAAAGTCACATCAGCGTTACTAATATCGCTGGTGCCATTGTTATGCACGATAGCCGAAAGAGTGGCTCCCATCCCTTCTAACCCAGGGTTTGGGCTAAACTGTAGGTCGGTAAAATTTAACGCGAGATTGTTGCCTTCTGCAAGTATTACCTCAACCTCAATTGAGGCTATATTATTATCTTCGTCTACCTCAGAAATGAGGTTCTGGAAGTCGGCTCTAACCTCGACAGTCGATAAGCCCTCAACGTCCGCTAGCCAAGAAGCTGTTAACTGACGTGCTTCTCCAGGCTCTAAACTCAGCTGAGTTGTTTGAATCACAGATTCGCCTGCTACATTTCGAAGCAAAAATTCAATGTTCGTAGCCGGCGCGGCTGTTGTTCCGTTGTTTTTAATCGTAGTAGAGAATTCAGCTCCCTGGTTAAGCAGAATCGCACCAGCATCTACATTTAATTCGATTTCTGATACTGATAAATCAACACTCGCGACGCTGGTTACTAGCGCCGTTGCCCGATTGTCACTTTCATTGATCTCAGCAAAAAGATTGTTACCATCAATCACAGCGATGTAGCTTGTTTCTCCAATACGAGAATGCTCTATATCAAAGATTTCCGTTCTAATAGACTGACCATCAACGCTCGAATTTCGCGACCCTACAAGCACTGAGCCAACCTCGTTTGGTTCACCCTGCCAAAGTTCTACCTGTAAATTGTCAGCCGCTTCAACACCAATATTGCGAATATCGATCGTTGCACTCACTGTTTTCGGTAGGGTCAAAATTTGATTAGGCGTAATGCTTATACTGCTGTCGTTTATGACTAATTCAGGCGTTAGAGGTGGCGCAAGAATATTAATGCTAAGCGATAACTGATTATCGCCACTGGTTCTTTCTGGCAATAAATTTTGCGGGTCCGCAGTGGCGAAAATTGACCGAGTTCCTACTACCCCCGATGTATTGAGATAGGCCGTTACTTGCAATGATTGAAAAGAAGGAATGACAGGAAAACTAACCGTCTCAAATACTGAGCCGCCGGATGACGGATCGCCAGTACTAAACTCGATAACACTAGGCTCAGTATTTAGGGCTGTATTATTCTCAACCGTAGCCACCACTTTCACTATTTCGCCGGAATATATACTTTCGTCTAATACGTCTAAATTCGAGACCGAGATATTAGTAATGCCGGAGGACTGCAGCGCATCAATGACTAACGCCGTTTGATAGACACTTCCCGACCAGTCTCCTAAACTGCTCTGCTGAGAGACAATAAACGTGGTGAGTTCTTCTATATCTAGCTGCTCAGGGCGCTGTACCGAGATAAACGCGAGTATAACTTCCGCCGATTCATGAGCGCTACTAGCTTGATCGCCGAAGCCACCATCAATTTTCTTTTGCGCTAGCAGCCACTTCAATGCTAAATCTTGCTTGTTGGAGTCAAGTTGCATGTCAGCGCACGACAATGCAATCAATACTCTCGCTGTGATTGCAACCGAGCTTGGGCTTTTATTAGTAACACCCCAACCTCCGTCAAGGTTTTGAGCATCGGCTATAAATCTAAAGGCCGATAACAGAACGTCTCTGGCTACGCCTTGTGTTTGATTTGATAAGGAACAAAGCGCCAAGCCTGTATCGATTACACTGCTGTCTAGCCCTTTGCTTAAACCCCAGCCGCCATCGCTATTTTGATTGGCCTGCAAAGCCTCAGCTATCTCACTTGCTTGTTGAGGTGATTCCTCGACAACGGCAAGCAGTTTCCGTGCAAGCGAATCGGCGTTTTCAGGCTCAAGAACCTCAAACCATTGCTTAGCGCTACCTTGTGCATCAAGCTGCACTCCCTGGCGCATAAAAGTTTGTAAAACTCGGGCACTATCCCGTACTGAGGTCGAGTCTCTATCGCTCCAGCTACCATCATCATTTTGTTGCTCTAACAACCAAGAAATAGCTTTACCCGAGCTACCATCTCCTAAACCATCAAGTACTCCATCACTCTCAACTTCGTCAATAACGCCAGCGTCAGTATTGAATCTGGCAGCTGGGTAGACACGGGCTATCGCTCGGCCGCCAGTAAGCACACTGAAACGATCTTCGTATTCAGAACGAACCTGGCGAATTTTACCTAGGTCACTGTCGACCGTCGCGGTGCCGGTAGAATCGTCAGTCGAGGTTAAATAAATAAATGCGTAGCGAAATACTCTTTGAGATTCGTCAAAGCTGGGATTTCTAACACCATTGACGGCAATTAAGTCATCAACGCTAAAGTCTTGCTTGGTTCCAGAGACGGTAACGCCTGGTTTAGGCAAATCCCCTTTGGAAAACTCGGTGCCCGGTGCCGGTTCGATTACGAAGAAGCTTGGTACTTCTTCTTTTTTCGCTAGCCCCATTAAATATAGGTCTAACTTGCTAAACCGAGCTCTCGCGGCCTCAGCCGTAAAAGTACCATCTCCGTTATCACGCCAATCATGCCCATATTGGATAGATGCATCGGTGTCGGCAAAAAAGCTCCAATGACTTTCGCTAGGCCCCTGCAAGGCATCGATACCGCTAGATATCCCCCATTGATGGAGAGTTTCATGCGCGAGAACTTTCAGCGTAAACGAAAAATCACCGCCAGTGCCAAGGTTGACGTTTAATGAGTTTGTTTCATAACGATCAATGTTGGCCATGTCGATATAGCCTTTAAGCTCAGATTCACTGCCAAAAATAGCTGAATTTGAATAGATTGGGCTACCGATTCCCACAACCTTATTCGACACGCCTAAATGAAATGCTAGTGCAG
>JAFMHC010000234.1 GCA_017854775.1 Gammaproteobacteria bacterium
CAATCGATAGTCAACGGTTATGAAATTCATTGCGGTGTCACCAGCCCGAATGAAGGCAGTAATAAGGCTGAATATGCTGCTAACGCGCTAATAGATTTTGGCGAAGGCAAGACCGACGGTCTCATCAATACTGATAACAGCGTATTAGGAAGCTATCTACATGGGCTATTCGACACCCCAGCGGCGGCCAATGCTTTGCTGCAATGGGCTGGCTTAGAATCAAACCAAGGCGCTGACCTTGATGTTATTCGCGAGCATCAGCTAGAACGTTTAGCCGATTGCTTAGAAGAATGTCTAGATGCCGATTTTATCAGCTCATTAAAAGGTCACTAGCCGATGCATTCAGTCGGCCAACAACAAGTTTTTTCAAATCGCGCGATTGTCATAGGCTGCGCGTGTGCGCTGTTGCCGATTAGTTTTTTTCTAGCGCTGAGCTTCGGCACGGTTTCTATATCATTCAGTGATACCTTATGGTCTTTGCTAAACAGCGTTATAGTCAGCGAGCCCGCTAGTGGCACTGGTTTGATAAGCCGTACGGACTTAATAGTCCAGCAAATTCGATTACCACGTGCCCTCCTCGCGGCCGTCGTTGGTGCGCTATTGGGTATTTGTGGTGCCACCACCCAAGGCCTGTTTAGAAACCCATTAGCCGATCCCTCGCTGATTGGCGTTACCGCCGGAGCCTCAGCGGGCGCGGCACTGACGATTTTTTTCGCTGGCAGTTTGACCAGCCTTAGCGGCCTACCCGGCCTCGGGCTGGTGTCCATTGGCGCCTTTGTCGGCGGCAGTATCGCGGTAATTTTGGTTTACAGTTTGGCCACCAACACTCAAGGCACATCGGTAGCTACTATGTTGCTAGCAGGTATTGCTATCACCGCCCTAGCAGGTAGCTTGACCAATATTTTAGAGTTTTTTGGTGATGAGCAAATATTACGCCGAATTAGTTTGTGGCGAATGGGCGGGCTCGATGGCGCTAGTTATCAGCGGGTCGCTATTGCGGCGATTTTTGGGTCAATTATTTTAGTCATTTTACCGCGTTTTAGTACCGCTTTAAACGCCTTGCTGCTGGGCGAATCTGAAGCACGTCACCTAGGTCTGTCGGTACAGTCGATTAAAATAAAATTGGTGCTTTTGGTCGCTGCAGGCGTGGGAATATCGGTCGCATTGGCTGGCACAATTGCCTTTATAGGCCTAATAATTCCACATATGATTCGCCTATTGATTGGCCCCGACCATCGATACTTGCTGCCGATCTCCGCATTAGGTGGCGCTATTCTATTACTATTGTCTGACACCATCGCGCGAACTATCGTGTCGCCAATCGAGCTACCGGTTGGCTTGGTGACGGCGATCTTGGGCGCACCGTTCTTTATTTCATTGTTACGCCGTCGACATGAATTTGGTATGCGTTAAAGGCGAAAATATGATCAGGCGACTACTAGACATAGACAAGGTTAGCATTCGAGTTCAAGGCGCAAAGAAGAGCACGGCGCACTCAGTGCTGGTCAATTCGGTAAGTTGCCATGTTAACGCAGGCGAGGTGCTGGCTATTATTGGTGCCAACGGCGCTGGTAAATCAACCTTACTAAATGCCATCGCTGGCGACATAGCGTTTACTGGTAATATCACCATTGACGGCGTTTCGGATCAAGCCAAACTTAGGGCACGGCAGATCGCCGTATTGCCGCAGCTTAGCCTGCTAAACTTTCCATATCGCGTTTCTGAGGTTGTTGGGCTGGCTCGCATTCCTCATGATAGTGGTCGCCAAAGAGACGATGAAATAGTTCAGGAAGCGCTGACATTGATGGACATCAGCTATCTTTCGGAGCGGCTTTATACCGAACTTTCTGGCGGTGAAAAACAGCGAGTTCAATTAGCTCGAGTGTTTGCACAGATTTGGCAGCAAGCCGACGCGCCAAACGGCACTCGGCTTTTATTACTCGACGAACCAACCGCCGCTCTGGATCTTGGTCATCAGAAGCTATTAATGGGCGCTATCCGAGAGCTAGCAAGCCATGGTGTCGCAGTGGTTATGGTGTTACACGACATCAATTTGGCCGCTCGCTACGCCGACAAAGCGCTGGCGCTACTGTGCAGCGAACGCCTAGCGTTTGGCACTATCGAGCAAGTTATCACCCGGCAAAACATTAAATCCTTGTTTGATGTTGATGTGCATATCGCTCAGCACCCTGAGCATAATTCACCAGTTGTAATAGGTTTATAAATGCAGCTTACTCATCTTGTTTTAGGCGGTGCCCGCAGCGGCAAAAGTGGCTTTGCAGAAAAAGTCGCTCAAGCGGCGTTTGAACAGAGCCAAAGTGTCAATAAAAGCCTAGAAAAGAGCTCGCTTATTTACCTTGCCACCGCGACCGCCGGCGATGATGAGATGAAAGCTCGAATAGCGCATCACCAGCAGCGCCGCGGCCCCGAGTGGCAGTTACTCGAAGAGCCACTAAACTTAGCTGAAGTAGTCGACAATGCGTCAAAGCAGACCACCATCCTAATCGACTGCTTGACCCTGTGGCTGAGTAATTGCCTGCACCACGGCTGTTGGCCTGAACATCGAATCAACTTTCTAAGCTCCTTAGAAAACAGCTCGGCCAATATCATTTTGGTTAGCAACGAGGTCGGCTCGGGCATCGTGCCAATGGGCGAATTGTCTCGCCAATTCGTAGATGAAAGCGGTTGGCTACAGCAACAAGTTGCCGCCATCGCTAGCGATGTAACCTTGGTCGTTGCCGGTCTCGAGATGCCACTAAAACGGGCTGGTCGATAAACATGGTATTGCTGGTCGTAAGTATCGCCTTGCTGCTTGACACCTTTCTCGGTGAGCCAAAGCGATATCATCCATTAGTCGGTTTTGGTAATTGCGCCAATCGAGTTGAACAGCAACTCAATTCAGACCCAAACTCATCGATGGCTTTTATTTATGGCCTTATGGCTCTGATTATCTTGATCATTCCGGTATCGTTATCAGGCTATCTTATTGAGTCAGCTCTCGGTCCATACGGTTGGATTTTTAATGTTGTAGTGGTCTATTCAGCAATCGGTTTCAACAGCTTGCTTGAGCATTCCCGGAGAGTCTATGAAGCTCTGTTACTGAATGTTACCAACGTAGAAATTGACAGCGACTATCAGCAAGCACGCTACGCCGTTTCACTGATGGTAAGTCGAGATACCGAACACATGACCGAGGCCGAAATCACCGCCGCCACTGTCGAATCAAGTTTAGAAAACGGCTGCGACTCGACTTTCGGTGTGTTGTTCTGGTTTTTAATTGGCGGCGCACCGATGGTCATAGGCTATCGCCTAACAAATACCCTTGATGCAATGTGGGGCTATCGAACTCAACGCTTCGAGATGTTCGGTAAAAGCGCTGCCAAATTAGACGACCTACTAAATTATGTTCCCGCCCGTATTACTGCGTTTTTCTACGCCCTAATCGGTAATACACTTCAAGCCTTTAACTGTTGGCGCACACAATCACGTTTTTTGGCCAGCCCCAATGGAGGCCCGGTTATGACCTCTGGCGCCGGCAGCTTAAACATTCAGTTAGGTGGTCCAGCGTATTACCATGGCAAGTTTTTAGACAAGCCATGGTTTGGCACCAACATAAAGCCCGTATCTAGAGACATATTACGAGCCAATAAATTGCTAGACCTTACCTTGCTCCATTGGTGGGGAGCAATCGCACTGATTTTTGTTGGCAGCAAAATCTTCTGAGCCTACTATGGTAAATCAACAAATACGACATGGTGGTGACCTTGAGAACGCGATAATGCGTTACGGCGGCGCTGCACACCAATGGTTAGATTTATCCACTGGAATCAGCCCTTGGAATTACCCGGTCCCGCAATTTGAACCGTCAACTTGGCGAACATTACCCTCACCTGAGACGCAACTGATCGCCGCTGCCTCAGCGTATTATCGGTGCCGAGTTTGTGACATCGCTGTGACGCCTGGATCACAATTAGCGATTCGTTTAATCCCCCAATTACTTAACACTGAGCTAGGCAAAAGAATGCATGCAGTGGCGATACCGTTAATAGGGTATCAAGAGCATGCGAACTCTTGGCAGCTGGCCGATCATAAAGTGATTAGGTACGGAAACTTCGATGAACTTGATAGGTTAGTTAGCGATAATTTGGTCAGCGACGTAGTGGTGATAAATCCGAACAATCCAAGCGCAGAACGATTATCAGCAGCCGGTCTAGAGAAAATATCATCAATGCTCAGTGGTCTGCTAATCGTCGATGAAGCATTCTCAGATCTAGAAGTTGATTACAATCACAACTCTTCGCTAAAGCCTTTGCATCACAACGACAATGTGATTGTATTGAAATCAATCGGCAAATTTTTTGGCTTAGCGGGTGCCCGCGTAGGTTTCGCTGTTGGAACTCATCCTATTGTGCACCAATTGCAAACACTACTATCACCTTGGAGTGTTGCTGGGCCGTCAATGGAAGTAGCGACCTTGGCGTTAAACGACAGGCAATGGCAACGCTCGCAGATAAAGCGAATCAAACTGCATGCTGAACAGCAACGCATAGCGATGACGGTTATTAAGCAGAACGAGCCAAATTGCAAGATAATGGATCAAAGCTTGTTCTTTAGCGTTTTTGGCGAAAATGATCGCATCGTAGCACTGCACGAGCACCTTGCACGAATGAAAATCTGGGCAAGGCTTGGCGATCCGTTTGTCGACCATAGCCAGCAACTCAATTGGCTAAGGTTATCGCTTGCGGGAGATCAGCTCGATAGGCTCTCTGCGGCGCTAATATTATTTTATAAAACACACCCTAACTTGACGACACAATTATGACCGTTCAATGGTTTTTAAAGCCCGCAAGGCTGATCGATCAAGCTGATCTAGACTCGGCACGATCGCATCAATTACAACTGACTAAACCACCAGGGTCGCTTGGCCAACTTGAGGACATAGCGATCTCGTTTTGCGGCTGGCAAAAGTCATTAACTCCGAGTTGCAATCATATTCAAATCGCCGTATTTGCCGCCGACCATGGCGTCTGTGCACAAGGAGTTTCTGCTTTCCCGCAGCAAGTTACCGCTCAAATGGTGCATAATTTCACCAGCGGCGGCGCCGCGATAAGTATTTTGGCAAAGCAGCTCGAGGCTGAGTTTGAGGTAATTAATCTGGGTCTGATATCAGCGATAGATGACACTGATGGCTTACTCAATAGGCCGCTAATGGCGGGCACTAAGGATTTTACACAGCAGCCAGCGATGTCTCGAGAAACTCTATTCGCCGCGCTAGCTGCGGGCGCTAGGCAACTAAATAGTGCAGCTGATCTATTTATTGGCGGCGACATGGGTATCGGTAATACCAGTTCCGCTTCAGCAATTTATAGCATATTGCTCAAGCAGCCGCCTGAACTAACAGTTGGCCCCGGCACTGGCGTAGACAAAGATGGCCTCGCGCGTAAGCGCAAGGCAATTTACCAAGCATTGAACCGGCATGGTGAGCAGATGAAAACGCCTCTCGACATACTAGAGTGTGTTGGAGGTCTTGAGATAGCTGGGCTAGTTGGTGCGTATATTGCGTGCGCGCAAGCGGGTGTGCCAATACTCGTAGATGGCTTTATAACCACGGCGGCGGCCTTACTCGCCTGCCAAATTAACCCTTCTGTGCGTAGCTGGATGATGTTTTCACACAAGTCAGCTGAACCCGCCCACACGCTAGCGCTTGACTCTTTAAAAGCTCAGCCTATGCTAGATTTGCAGATGCGCCTTGGCGAAGGTAGTGGTGCGGCCGTGGCTACACCACTTATCCTTAGCGCCCTCGCCTTACACAACAACATGGCGACTTTCACCAGTGCCGGAGTCAGTGAATCATAAAATGGAAAATACACCCTCAGTTTTTGTAGTTGCTGTAATTTTGTCGTGCTTATTGTTAGGCGCTTGCGACCCAAAACCGACGCAGACACAGCTAGACTCGAATAGTAAGGTTAGCTCGAATGGCAAGCTTAGTTCCTCCGATCCAACGCTTGACACGTCGGTTCAGGTTATCGACTTCACCGGCTCGATAATAAAGCTAGATAAACCAGCGAAACGTATTGTCGCGCTAGCGCCTCATGTAGTCGAGAACGTTTACACAGCAGGCGCTGGAAGTCAGTTAGTGGGGGTCGTCAGCTACAGTGATTTCCCTGAAGCCGCTACCTCGCTGCCGATTGTCGGCGGCTATGCGCAAACTAATTTGGAAAAAATTTTACAGTTACAACCAGATTTAGTGATCGCATGGGAATCTGGCAATTCAGACTCGAGTGTCGACAGAATTCAACAATTAGGCTTTCCAGTATACATCGACCAACCAGACTTGTTGGATGACGTGGCCAAGAGCATTAGAGATATTGGAATACTTGCAGGCACCAGCGCAATCGCCGAGCCAGCCGCCCAAGCATATTTAAACAGCATCGACGAGGTGCGCAACAAAGACTTAGCTCAGCAGCCTGTCTCTACCTTCTATCAAGTCTGGAATAGCCCACTTAGAACCATTAACGGTGGTCACATAATTAGCAATGCGATCGAGCTCTGTGGTGGCGTAAACATTTACGCTGACGAAGCCACCGTTGCACCGATTATTAATATAGAGTCTATTTTAGAGCGTGATCCCGAGGTGATTTTGGCCAGTGGAATGTCAGATGCTCGGCCAGACTGGCTAGACGATTGGCTGGCATGGCCATCATTATCGGCGGTGAAGTCAGACAATCTATTTTTTGTCGACCCAGATCATATTCAACGCCACACCGTGCGTATTATCAAGGGCATAAAGACCATTTGCGAGCAACTGCAGCAGGCACGCGCCAAGCGCTCATTAGAGTTAGGTGCAGATGAACAATAGAAAAGCAACTGAGCTCGATTACTTTTATGCCGCGCTAATGTTTGCGCCCGCTCGTCATCCGGCGTTTCTCCCGTAA
>JAFMHC010000027.1 GCA_017854775.1 Gammaproteobacteria bacterium
TCTACTTGGAATTTTATCGGTGACATTGCCTTTGCCGAAGGGATGGATTCTGTTGCCCGAATTGAAAAACTGTTGGCTCTCAAACCCAGCATAGACAATCCGAGTGACGGTTATCAACCGCACTCCGTCAAAGGCGAAATTGCCTTTAACAATGTATCGTTTAGCTACCCAACGGCCATCAACGCGAGCACGAGCAACGTCAGCTTTACTATGGCCGCCGGGAGTAAGCTGGCGCTGGTCGGCCCTTCCGGTTCCGGAAAATCGACTCTGGCCAAGTTACTGCCACGGTTTTATGATGTCAGCGAGGGCAGTATCACCGTAGATGGGGTCGATGTCAGGCAGTGGTCAGTCAGTCATTTGCGCCAGGCCATTGGCATTGTTTCGCAAGATGTAGTGTTATTCAACGCCAGCATCTATAACAATATTGTTTATGCTTGTGCTAGTAATAGCGCAGATAAGAACGAGAACAGGTCGTTGCGTGAGGCCGCAGAGGCGGCGGCGAAAAAGGCATTTGCTCATGATTTCATTATGACGTTGCCAAAAGGATATCACACAGTTGTCGGTGAGCGCGGGGTAAAGTTATCGGGTGGCGAAAAGCAACGTATCGGCATTGCTAGAACAATTTTGCGTGACCCCCCGATATTGATTCTCGACGAAGCCACCTCAGCGCTCGATAGTGAATCAGAAGTGATAGTGACGCAGGCATTGGAACAGATATGCAGAGAACACACGACACTTACCATTGCCCATCGCTTGTCAACGATTCGTCATTGCGATCAAATTTTGTTTTGTGAGCATGGAAAAATTGTTGAACGCGGCGACCATAATTCTTTGATGGCGTTAAAAGGTCGTTACAGCACCCATGTTGAATTACAGAAGCAAAAAGAAATCTTGGAATTCTGAAGGCTTAAACGATTCCGTCTCGGCCCCACAATAGATCAAGCGGATTGTTTATAGGCACCGGTGAACGCAACACATACGCTTCACCATACCTGACACCAATCAAGCTGCCATAATATCGATGTCGGCTTTGCCATTGCTCTAAAAAGTCCGCAGCCGCCAATGGTGTGGTAACTTCTTGCGTGTCGATATCGTAAAGCTGACTAGCGTAGCATTTCACTGCCGCCAATTTTTTATCAAATACCGTGCTGACATCCTGCACTAAATGCGGCGTGTGCCCCAATCTGTCGAGATAAAATAAGACTTGCTCTGGGCGATGAGGTGCTGCCTTATCATCGGCACTGTCTAATGGGAAATTACCAATTCCGGAAAGATAACACGCTTGCCTTACCAACATTGACGTTGACTGGTGATCAGGGTGATGATCATCCCAGTGAGAAGTGATTACCATTCTAGGCCTATAGTGGCGTATTTTTGCCACAATCCGCTGAATGGTTTCGGTTTGCACGGCTAGCTGCCCATCGGCTAAACCTAGGTTGTCACGAGCAGACAAACCAAGCAGCCTTGTGGCCACCGCCGCTTCATTCTGACGAATCTCGGGTGTTCCTCTACTAGCCGCCTCACCCCGAGTTAAATCTAACACGGCTGCTCGCGCGCCTTTTGCTTTCGCCATAAGCAGCAGGCCAGCACAATTCAATTCAGCGTCGTCGGGGTGCGCGCAAACAGCCAATATATCAACACCTTTTGAGTCGCTTTGGTTCATAGAAATTTCCTTAAATCAGAGTGTTGGCTATGGTTCTTTTGGTTATAGTTTTAGTCAAGGCCGCAACCAGTGGCCGAGCACAATCGCACGACAGGCCATTTGGATTGCACGATGCTGACTAGCCCTTTCCATTTTAGCGGCCTGCTGACTGTTTGCTGATAATAATTGGCCGACCTGATACCAGTAAGCGCTATTAAACGGTTCAGGCAGTCGCGCCAGCTTATCTTGGATAAACTCCGCTAAACCAGGCTGAAACCACAATCGCTGCCAGTTAAAAGCATTCCCGCTTGTGGCAAAACCTTCGGTGGGGTAATAACGCTGAAAACATTGCCGCAAAATGCGTTTATCGGTGCGTAAATGGCGAGGTAATTGGCCAATCAAATCGAGTATATCTGGGTCGAGCAAGGGGTTGAAGTTTTCGACAAACGGTGCTCGCTGTGAATTCAAATGAGCATTTAACGAAGGCAACCGTTCACGACAATAAAGTATATCGCGAACATCGTTTGGCTCATCCGCCACCTGCGATAAGCAGACTATATGCTGAGCATGTAAACCTTGCCAATCCTCTATCTGGCCGTTAAAAGCGTGGTTTAAGCTGACGTCATCATCGGAGAAACACCCTAAACCTACGCGTTTTAGCGCTGCTTCGCGGCTATTGACCTCTGCGCCATTGGGGCCAAAACATTCATCACCCCGCAACAACGCCTGCCTACCTTGTAATGCCAAGTGTCGAGACCAGACATAATCGTCAGTATGGCTAATCACGTGACTTGTCATGCCAGATTGGGTGGCAAACAGAGTGTTGAACAAACTTTCGATCCTGGCTTCAATCGGATAAAACGAAAAAAGTAAGTTGTGTCGCGCGGCCTCACGGGCGGCCCAAGCGGCATCAGAACCCGGCTCAACATTGGGTTCACCCCACAGACAGGTATGTAACTGCCCCAGTTCATCCTCTGGTAATAGCTCCGCCAGAGTATTAAGGATATAACGCGAATCTACCCCACCAGAGAGCAGCAAGACAGGCCCATCGGCACGCTGCCAATGTTGTAATATGGCGCTATCAAGTCGGGCTTTTAGTTCAGGTAAAATTGCATCGGCGTGCAAATTTAAATTTTCTAAGCGGAACTCATACCAGGGAAATATCTTAAGTCGTTGATCGCCAATGCCATTGAGGCGATGAACGCTGCCTGGCGACAATTGACGCAGTTCAGTAAACAACGAACCTCCCGCAAAAAACCGCCCAGCATGAAGAAACTGGAGCAAGTTGGCACCATCGATGGTACGCGTTTTAATCGCGGCCAGCAGTGGCGCTGTGTGCGAGCAATACAGCGTCTCAAACCCATTATCAGTGAAAAAGAACGCTCGGCTAGCTAGTTGGTCGCTATAAATTCGAGTCACCCCATTGTGGCTGATCAATAAACGAAAGGACCCGCGCCACTGCTTAACGCAAGCCTCGCCATTTTTGATAAAATCAATAATCAACGTCTTAAGCAAGCGATCGCCACGCTCCGCTCGATGGGTAACAAAACCTTCCAATGCCAGTACCACGCCATTAATTTCTATGACCCCACTATCACCGCCCCCAACCGCAATCGCTAGTTGCTGGCTGTGATATTCTTCAAGCCCATTGGTATCCGGAAAATGCTCAAGCAGAGTCGCCAACCGAGCCTTTGCTTGAGGGCCGCAAACAATCAGAAGTCTTGACATAAGGTGTGCTCCTGCGGTGTTTCTAGTCCCAGCACTTCATTGTATAACGCCACGTATTGGGCGATTTGTTTGGGGCCATGATACTTTGCCGTAATCGCTTGCATCCGGGCCTGTAAGGTAACCTCGCAGCCCTGAGCAGCCTGCACCATCGCATCGGAAATACTGACAATCAGCGACTCATCTTGTTGGTCTGGCACCAGATAAGGCCAATCATCGCCGAGCAATTCAGGCAACGCGCCGACGGCTGGAGCAATAACCGGCACGCTATACAGTAACGCTTCCAATACCACCAACCCAAAACCTTCGAAATCGCTGGTCAAAACAAACGCCTGTGCACGGGCATATTCCTGAATTAGCAATTGCGGGGCTAAATCGCCATTAATAACGTGCACCCCGTTGCCATCGTGGACATTATTTTTCAGCATTTCACGCAGCCGTTTAACCCCATTGTTGGTAGTCACGATAATCAATTGCGCCTCAGATAAGCGACTTTTAACCTGGGCAAACGCACGTAATAAAACTTCAGGTCGTTTAACACTGCGCAACGACGACACGTGTAAAAAGCGCAGTGGCTGCACATGACAAGTCAACTTCGACTCACGCCAATTGGCGCGAACAAAGTTATTGATGACACGAATATTGCTCAGATCAGGCACCTTATGCGACAGCCTGTCGGCGATATATTGTGAGACACAAGTGACTGCAGCGGCCGCACGTAAGACACCGGCAACCACCTCGAGGTTGTGATCAAATAAGTGTGGGTTTAAAATATCAGACCCATGACAGGTCACAACATAAGGAACTGAGCGTAACTGATTTAGTTGCTGTGCTGACAATCCATAGACTTGCACGTTATGCAAATGAAGAAGATCAAATGGCCAGTCATCATGGATACGCAGAAGTTCGCTGACACTGTTCATCGGCCCACCAAGGCTTTCTGGAATATCTAACAACTGGCTTGATTTGACCCCAGGAGCGCTGTCGATAAAAAAATGATCGCTCAGCGACTGGTCATTTTGCAAATTGCAATAACGAACGTCAAAGCCTTGGCTAGGTGGTAGGCTTTGAGCTATTGCCATTCCCAGCTCCTGTGCCACAATAGAGGACCCACCGCTGATCGCCAACATTGCCATGCAAATACGTGGTTTCGGCGTTAGCATATCAACAAGCCATTTTTTCTAAGGCACAGTTAACCGCTTGAATTTGGGTAAACAACCCGTGGCTATCGGCGATCAGCATGGTTTCATGCACAACCATTTTGTCACTGGCATAGTTGATAAACTTCCTCTGTCTGTGCCCGAAAAATCTAACTGCAGGGCTAGGTTCCAGCGTATGCACCTTGCAGCTACAGCATGGAGCGTCTCATTCCTTCGATGTTAAGTAGTACAAGAATCATAAACCCCACATTCGCCTAAATCAATAAGTATCAGCCCG
Organism: Gammaproteobacteria bacterium; assembly: GCA_017854775.1. Classification (GTDB taxonomy): domain Bacteria; phylum Pseudomonadota; class Gammaproteobacteria; order Arenicellales; family Arenicellaceae; genus Arenicella. The sequence continues at coordinate 4,805 of JAFMHC010000027.1, forward strand.
TATAGAGATCTTGCAATCTCCGTAGAAAATAACCAAATAAATCAACCAAATAAATCAGACACCCATGCGCGTTAAAAATAGTGTCGACAATCTTGATAGTAGAAAAGCATGAACAAGAAAAAACCTACTTACTAACGGATTCCACGCAGCGATTATAGCCATCGTGCCCCAGAACTCTATGACCTAGTACCTATCCTTAATACGGTCAACCAAGAAGTCCACGGCCACTTTGACCTTGGGCACCAAGTAACGTTGCTTTTGATATAAAAGATAGACAGCCAGAGCGCTGTTTTGTGTCACCTTCAGCTCAGGTTCTATCGCTAATATTTGTAAATCGCCTCGCCGAATATAATCGGCTAGCGTCCATTGCGGCGCCATCATAACGCCCTCACCGTTTACCGCTTTATCCACCAGCCATTTCCCACTATTAGAGATTGCCGCTTCGGGAACGGTCGCGGTATGCCATTGATCGTCATGTTGGTAAAACCAGCTTTGTGGGCCTACAGGCGTACGGTAGACCAGACTCCGATGTTGACGCAAGTCATTGGGGTGTTTAGGCATACCATGCTTAGCCAGATAACTTGGCGCAGCGACCAAAATAAATTCATTGTCCATCAGGCGAACAGCCTGAACTCTTTCGTTTGGCGCATAGCCTCCACGAACCGCTATGTCGACATCATCACGCCCAAGAGCAGACAACTCATCGCTAAGACTGATGTCGAGAACGACTTCTGGATAAAGCTGGCTGAATTCTGCGAATAAGGGCAACAATATGCGCTCACCAAAACCTACCATCGAACTGACCTTAAGCCGCCCCATGGGTCTCGCATGGTAGCTGCGCACCGACTCATTGCTTTGTTCCAATTGGTGCAAAATATCTTGCACTTGTGAATAATAATCACGACCAATTTCAGTTAACTGCACACTGCGCGTGGTGCGCTTTAATAGGCTTGCACCAAGACTCTTTTCCAAATCAGCAAGCCGGCGCGACAAGGATGACGGCGGCACCGAAAATTGCTTTGCGGCCTTGGTGAAACTGCTCGTCTCAGCGACCGCAACGAAGTATTTAAGGGCTCGTAATTGATCCATGATCAATCCAATTATTGTCTAAAAGACAATAAAGATTAACATAACACCCCCTATATCTCTTCATTAGCAACAGCAATAATATCAGCACTAACACTCTTTAACCCAAAAAGCCTATGTGCGGAGAATTACAATGAGTACCTATACATCAATCAAACTTATCGCCCGTCCCGAGCCAGGCCCGATCAGCCCAGATCTTTTTGAAATTACTCAACAAGAGGTTCCCCAAGCTGGGTCGAATGAAATTCTAGTAAAACAAACACATATGTCATTAGACCCAGCCATGCGCGGCTGGATGAGCCCGGATCCAGAAAGCTATATCCCGCCGGTTGCGCTGGGTGAAGTGATGCGCTCAGCTGGTTTAGGTGAAGTTATTGAAAGTAACAACGCCGATTTTAAGGTTGGCGATCGAGTAATGGGCATGATGGGGTGGACAGAATACTACCTTGGTTCTGGAGAAGGTCTTAGACAAGTTCAAGCGAGCCTCGATGCCGAAATGGCATTGTCGATATTTGCCCTGCCAGGCTTAACAGCCACTCAAGGCTTGTATGGCTTTAGTGAGCCTAAAGCGGGCGAAACTATTGTTGTTAGCGGAGCAGCCGGTTCTGTTGGATCGCTAGTCGGGCAGCTAGCCAAGGCTGATGGCTTAACCGTTATTGGTGTTGCTGGCAGTGAAGAGAAATGCAACTGGCTGACCAATGACCTGGGGTTCGACGGCGCAATCAACTACAAAACAGATGATCTCGAAGCACGATTAACTCAGCTAGCACCGAAAGGGATCGATATGTATTTCGAAAATACCGGAGGCCCGATTCAACAGCATGTGATTAATCATATGAATGCCCATGGTCGTATCGTTGTCTGCGGCATGATCTCAGATTACGCCGCCGCTGAGCCGAGCGCTGGACCGAACTGGATTCCGATCATCAAAAAGCGCTTAACCATTCGTGGCTTTGCTATGCCTGATCACTTTGGTGATGTGCCAGCTCTTATAGCAAAACTGACGCCCTATGTTATGGCTGGTAAAATCAAACATCGCGCACATATTATTGATGGTCTGGAATCGTCTATCGATGGTTTGAACCTGCTGTTTACCGGCGGCAACAAAGGCAAGTTAATCGTCAAACTTTAATCTTTGACGGCGTTCACTCACTATCTAAATCGGCACGCCGTTTTCGACCAGAGCAACTCTGATGTGAGTGTTCGCTAGCCATCAATCGCCTATTTGGTTAACTATCGCGTGGCAAAGATATGAATGCACTTAAGCGCATGGTCTCGCAGCGACACTTAAGCACATGGTCTCGCAGCGACAACGCTGGTCAGACCTTATCCACGGGCTCTCTTTTTAAGCCAGAAAAACTGAAAAGCATAACCAACAAAGAAGATCACCAGAAAGAGCAAATAGAACCCTCTTAGCATGGGGTCATGAATGGTGGTTAGTATCGGGTCGTTAACCGGCAGGCGTAATAACCCGTCGGTAATGGCTGGGATCATGTGGAACAACAAAGTAGCTGTGTAGCAAAACGCCTGAAAGTAGGCCGCAATCTTTGAAAGTGCCGATATTTTTCTCACCAAAAAACCAGCAATTAAGGCCAATAAGGTGAGCACGGCAAGCATGTGTGCGGGACCAAATCCGCCCTGGTTGTATATCATTAAGGCTGTTACGGCCGCTATTAAGGTAAAGCCTAAATAAAGCTGCCCTGATTTATGTTCGAGCGTAATAACTTTATAAACGACCAACGTGTAGAAACCGGCAAGCAATGCAATAATCGCAATTATTGTATGGAACCAGCCGAGCAAGGTGATTTCAGGCATATTGTTTTCCTCTTTTATTTAAGTGAAGTTGGCGATTAAAGGGCCAACTAGAGCATATCGAGCTCTTGATTAACGATATGCTGAAGCAGTGGGCTTTTTGCCGCTCGTTCAAATGCGGCGTCAATCGCCGCAGATCGTTGCTGTATTATCGGGCGATAATTAGGGTGAGTGAAAATATACATTTCGCCCTGACTAAGCGCTTCGACTACTCGTTTCCCAACAATCGACGGCTCAATACCGCGCTCCACCATTTCTTTAGCCTTGGTTGAAGAAGCACCGTCATCAGCCTCGGCAACCGCATCGGATTGATAACGGTCAGGGCGATTCCGCTGAGATTCATAAATGCGGGTCTGTACAAAGGCGGGGCATAAAACTGACACCTTAATATCAGCCTGCTTCAACTCAACGGACCAGCTTTCAGAAAGCGCGACAACCGCAGTTTTTGTCGCGGTATACGCGCCGCTATATGGAACGCCGCCCATACCGGCCATCGATGCTACGTTAATAACCCAGCCACCTTCGCCATGTTGTTTAATCAACGGAACCATTACCTTAGCGCCATAGACCACGCCCATAAGATTCACATCGATAGTCCATTGCCATGCCTTTGCATCTTGCCCCTCTATCGGCCCAGAGCCCCCGCCGACCCCGGCATTATTGACAACCATGTGCACCTTACCAAAACGTTCAATGGCCCGCTCAGCGACTTCTTGCCACTGTGCTTCTTCGGCCACATTTAGAACAACAGCCAGCACCGAGGCACCGGCACTTTCCAGCTCCAAATAAGCTTTTTCAAGGTTTATTTCGTCAATATCAGCGAGCACGATGTTCATCTTCTGTTCGCCTAAGGCTTTAGCAATAGAGAGGCCAATTCCTTCAGCACCGCCGCTAATTACAGCTGTTTTTCCAGCAAATTGAGACATGTTAGTTTTCTCCTATGATTTTCAACTTCAAATTTACCCACCCACTTTTACTTACTACTGGTCTATACGTGACGTCATATTTTGTTGTTATTCAATTAGTTGCCTTTAAATATATGGTCTTGCATTGCGCGAAATAACTCATCAAAGGTTGCACCCTGATTAAGTTGACTAGACAAATTCAAAGACACTAAACCGTGAGTCGACGCCCACAATGTGTGCGCCAGTAACACAGGATCTCCCTGTATATCCCCTGATTCCACGGCTCGGCGAGTTGCACAAAACAAGACATCTTGGGTTCTCTGTTGCGCTCGAATAACGTCAAGGTAAGTGCCTAACTGGCCTGTTGGGATCATGTAAAGCAGTCGATACGCATCCGGCTGTTGGTGCGCAAAGTCAGCATACGCTTTGCCTAGATTTCTTAAGTAATTCAGCGCTGTCTGAGCCTCACACACCGCTTCAAGAGCGTCTGCCAGAGCATCAAATCGTATTGCTCTAAGCGCAGCGAAGACCGCTTCTTTATTATCAAAGTAACGGTAGGCCATCATCGGGCTGCACTTCAACACCTTTGCTATCCCGCGCATCGTTACTGCATCGTAGCCTTTTTGCACATAGAGCTCATACGCTGCTTCGCAAAAGGTATTGCGGAAGCTTTCTATCTCACTTTTAGTCAATGGCTTTCTTGGCATTAATATATCTTACACTGTAAGATATAAAAAGTGTATTGTCATTTTCTAGATCTGCAATAGCATTACGGTTACACGTTCAGGAGGAGACCCTACTGGTTTAAAAGAGGCCATCAACTCTATTGACAATGCAGGGACCGAGATCGCTAGTTAATTTTAATTAGCTCGAGTCGCTTTAGGCGCCTCTGATCAAGGTTATCTAGTGAGCTTGCTGGCGGTCATGAGGCTTGCCGGCCGTCAAGGCTCTTAGCGTGAAAGCTCAGCAAGTTTCGCATCAAGTGATTGGTAATCCCAAAACTGCTGAACTTCGTCATCGAGCCCGGTAATCTCATAACGAATGAGAGCGAACGGAATGCCGCCTGCCGCCATCACCTGGTCATGAAACTCTCGAAGCACAAATTTATCACGTAGTTGCTGTTTACGGTCCGCGAGAAGTTTGTACATCTGGAAACTACCCACGGTGTAACCAAGCCCATAGCCCGGTGGTCGGCGCAAGTAAATTTCAGCGTCAACACGCGCGACATTGGCGTCTAACCAAGGTGTCTTAGAGCGCCAAAATGTGACCGCTTCAGAAATGCTGATTTGATTCCGCTGTAGACGGATATCGCCAAGGGTTCGCGCAGCGCGAAAAATACCGAAGTTATAGATCAGCTCGCGAACGCGTGGCCGTGTCTCATAAAAGCCGAGCTGTAACGGTGCCTCTTCGAGATAAAGTGCCCAGCCCTCCATGCGTCCGCCATCGCGGAAATACTTGCGGATCGGGTGCTCATTGGTGTTCAGCATGATCGCGTCAACTTTGTGACCGGGTATATGTGCATGCCAGTGATCCGGCGACGGATCTCGATACTGGATTTGCTCCCAATAATTTGGGCCTCCGTCTCTTTCGATCCAAGGCACATTGAAGCCAATTTCACGAAAATCATGCGGAACATAATCGGGCAGAGTCATGAATTCTTCGGTCTTTATAAAGTTGCGTATATCGCGATCGACTGCAGCGATTCGGGCTTCGTATTGTTGCTGCGATGTAGCTAATGTCAGCTGCGGTAGCTTACGGTTACGATGCTGCTCTAGTGCATAGAATGCCCAAGTGCGCTCAAGCTCGCGTTGCCCGAGTGCCTCAATATCGTCTGAGCTATAGGGCATGAATTTAACCTGCATCAGATACCAATCCAATAGCTCCTCACCCACCCCAGCTTTAGCGGTCATCGTCGCTTGATTTTTCAACAGCCAAGCATGTAGATTTTTGACCTTGTCTCGTGCTAATTCAATTTCGCTAAGCAATTCTGGCTGTGAGCCACGTGCGCGCTGAAGTAGGTCTTCATACCAGCCAATAACGCCAGCTGGCGGATCGCTACGGTAGGGGTGTCCGTGTCCGACGCCGTCAGCTTGCGTCAAGTTGTGAATCGCCAGCGCGGCGAAATCAGCGGGAACATTATTAAGATTGCGTTTTGCTCTCTCGACTAACGATACGGTTGAACGCAAACCGACCTGAAGCTTCTTTAACGCATCGCCGGTAACGGGCAGATCTACAAACGTCAGTCGTAGCATACGATCGATGTAGAAGCCCGGATCGCGCTCCCACGGTTTGGATATCTGAAGCATAAAATCATGCTCATCCATAGCCGAACGTAAAGCTAGGTAGTCAACCTGCTCTGCACGCTGCCAATCTGCTGCCGCCATATTTTTTAGCCGCAGTTGCAACCTTTTCAAATCTTGAAGGTGGCTAGCAGCCTGCTCAGCGGATCGCTCCAAAGGATCACTACCATCGCTCTTCCATGCAAAGAATTGCTCGGTGAGCCTTATTAAGCTAGCGTAGTCGCCTTTAGCCGCGGGGGATGCAGCCACACTCAGATGTGAAAGAACCAGAGCAACGACTGCACCGGTGGTAATGATTTTAAACAGTCGGCCTTGCCGACTATTGCTCGTACGTGTCATTAGTCACCTCGCGAGAGTGAGCAGCTAAGATTCAATGAGATTGAAATAATAAGAGTCATACTCGACCGATAATAAATTAGACACTCTAAAAAACAAAATAAATCAGTAACTGTATCCTCACTATTGGCTCGATTCCTAATTAGTTTAAAAAACTAATCTATCGATCCATATTTATGAAAACGTTTAATTGCCTTTTTCAGGCCTCGCTCTGGCTATACGTAATAGGCTGTAATACCTAAGTCGTTTTTGGTCAATAAAAAAGGTTATGATGTCTCTACAAGATCCCTTTTTGAATGCCCGTACCTTATCATTCAAAAAGTTACCCGAATTGGAGATGCTTAAATGTTTAAATTGGAAAAACGCCGTTTACTGTCGTTACTTGCTTTATTTGCTCTATCAACACACAGTTATGCGGCAATCGCTGGAATGCAAAACCAGGAAAATACCATTACCGTTGCTCGCTCAGGAGGAGACTTTACTAGTTTAGAAGAGGCAATCAACTCTATTGGTAAGGCGGGGGAGCGGAATCGCTACTTAATTTTAATTGGCCCGGGTAGCTTTAAGATACTAGAACCAATAGAAATGAAGAGGTGGGTAAGTATTTCGGGACGCGGGAAGAACGTCACTCGATTGCAAGGCGCTACTGGCGACGATAACAGGCCACTTTTTCATGGTTCAAGAGACTCAAATATTTCAAACCTAGAAATAAAGATGGGAATGAACTCCACTAACAGAAGTAACACCGCTATTCGAAATTTCTCTAACGGCTGCTCAGATCTCCAGAATGTGGCTATTACTATTAAGGCTTCGAGCGGAATCAGCCCGACTGCGCTATCCTCGGATTCGGGATGTAGCTTCGTTCTTGACAATGTAGACATCTCAGTTAATCGCAGTCGAGGAGGGCGAGCAGTCGCAATCGCATCACTCGACTCCTTCAACATGAGAAACTCTAGAGTTACTGCAAACATTGCAATAGCGGCTGAAGACAATAGCTTCACGGTTAACGCCTCTCGCATATCAGGTTTGATAGAGACATATGATGCCGACCCAAGCAACACTTCAGGCAAGTTCTATGACAGTATTTTGCAGAGCGCTAATGAATTGGTAGTTGCACAGAGCACGCAAATTGAAGGGCCGCTCCCGCTATTCTTCACAAGATGCAGCTTTATTACACCAAACGGACTACCGGAGTTTGCTGGCAACTCCGATGTATCCTGCACGTTATCAGACAACGATAGGGGATCTGCGCTCAATTCAAACTGCGCAGTCACACGATAGGATAGCTAACGAAATTTACCTTCCGTATTACCGAAGGTTATGACAAATTGGGAGTTGCGCGTGAGAAAAAAGAAAGATCTTAAAGAGTCAGAACAAGCAGACATTGATGTAACACCAATGTTAAATGTTTTGTATATTTTGCTTTTCTTTTTTGTAATTGGAAGTCAGTTTGACCGCGATGTGGGCATTGGTTTAAATAAAGCTGAGGTACACCCAACTCATAACCCGCTTACGATAGTCATTGAGGTAATGCGTAATGGAGATATTCATATCCAAGACCGAAAAGTATTTCATCAGGCAATCACAGCCACGATCAACCGCCTAAAGGGCAATAACGCAGATGCTCCTCTTGTAGTGAGAATAGATAGCAGAGCAAAAACGAAGTACTTGGTTCGTGCTATAGACAATATTCGTGCGGCGAACGTTCTTTTGCCTACCGTTTCCATCTTTTAAACCAATGAACAAGGTAGGGATTGCAAAATGTCAGCGGCCAGCTTGAGTCTCAGGCCGAATTAGGAAAAATGAGGTGCTAATATTTATGGTTCGATCTGTATTTGTCTGAGCTGACTTCTTGTTAATAAGCACTCGAAGATCTATTCTCATTGTTAAATCATAAATTCTTAATAATATGAAAAATCTACTGCTTTTATTTGTCATCACCTTATTTTCGATCACCCTAGTCGCGTTTCCGGCACAGGGTGAATCGTTAACCGAAGTTTCTGAGCGAGCTAAACAAATAGCTCAGAAAATGATTATTGTTGACGGGCATATCGACGTTCCTTATCGCGTTTTTGAGTCATGGGAGGACGTTAACTTGGCAACTAAATCAGGTGATTTTGATTACCCTAGGGCAACAGTAGGAGGGTTAAACGCTCCGTTTATGTCGATTTACATACCGGCCACACAAGATGATTCAGAGCAATCGATTCAAACCGCTCATGTGTTAATCGATTCTATTGAAGCACTGGTTCAAAGAAGCGAGGGGAAATTCGCGATAGCAAAATCACCTAAGGATATTCGGGAACATCATAGTCAAAACAAAATCTCGTTACCATTGGGTATGGAGAATGGCTCGCCGATACAGGGCGAACTCGATCGATTGAAAATATTTTACGATCGAGGCATTCGATACATCACATTAACTCATGCAAAGTCTAACCATATTTCAGATTCGTCCTATGACGATAATAAACAATGGCAAGGGCTTAGCCCATTTGGTGAACAGGTGGTCGAAGAAATGAACCGTTTGGGCATCATGGTTGATGTGTCACATGTGTCGGATGACGCTTTTTGGGATGCGATCAAAATCAGCAAGGCTCCGATGATTGCTTCACATTCTTCTGCTCGTCATTTTACCCCAGGGTTTGAACGTAATATGAGTGACAAAATGATTCAAGCATTAGCAAATGCCGATGGCATCATCATGGTAAATTTTGGATCAACTTTCTTGACTGCCGAAGCACGAGAATGGAGCGACAGACAAAAATTAGCCAAACAAAAATTGGAAAAGGAATTTGGCAAAGACGGGCCAGAACTTAAAGATTTTTCGGCAGAATATCGGGCCAAACACCCTCTTCCATTCGCTGATTTAAGTGATGTTTTGGACCATATCGACCATATAGTCAAAATTGCAGGAATTGATGCGGTTGGCCTGGGCTCAGACTACGATGGCGTGGGAGATTCTCTACCAAGCAATCTCAAGTCTGTAGCAGACTACCCGAAACTTATCGACGGCCTGATTAAACGCGGTTATAAGGAGTCGGATATAGAGAAAATTTTAGGTGAGAATCTATTACGCGTTTGGCAAGCAGTTGAAACACACGCAAGTAACAAGCCAGGCTAATTTTTTAGGCAAAAAATCAAACAGTCAAAGCCCTCTTCTTCCTAGTTGAACGTTTTTAAACGTCAGCTGCGGCTAGCGTCACTATCAAATTTGTTTTATGTCACCTGATAACGTCGTTACCAACCTGCCGAAGGGTCTTGCAGTTGCCTCTAAGAGGAGTCTCAATGACCACTTCGGTTTGAGATAGTAAGAAAGTAGAAGCCTCTTCAATGACTAGCTGGCACTAAATTGGCCTTAATAGCCTGATAGGCATTGCGCAGTATTGAGGAGGTTAAAGTCGAACAATCACAATTAACCTGAGCGACGAAGACAGCATCGGCTTCTGGCCATGCAAACGCGACGGTTTGATAGCCGAACACGTCGCCTGTATGCCCGATTAGCGTGTTGCCATCTTTGCTTGTGATTGTAGTCAGCCCCACGCCTTGTTTCTCATGGCTCCCATCGCCTTCAACCATGGTTTGCAACATTTGCCTACCAATCGATTTCAGTTTGCCGTTGTCAAAGGTCAATGCCTCAAGAAAGCGCGCTGCTTCCGAGGCTGTGGCGAGCATGCCTGCGTCGGGCCCAGAATGCTCCCACAAGTCATAGGTATCTGCCCAGGGACGAAGTAGAGTACCGTAACCGTGGATGATGCTTTTGTCCGCGTGTTTTACGTTGTAATAGGTATTCGACAACGACAAGGGGCTTGATATTTGTTGGGTAATTAGCTCGCCCAAATTTTGACCAGTCACTCTTTCGGCAATCTCACCTAATAAAATGTAGCCCATGTTCGAGTACTCGAATTTTTCGCCAGCTGCATGCGAGCTTTCTCTGCGCTTCGCAACTGGCAAAGTTCGCTCTAGAGTGATGGGTTGAGTCCAATCTTGAGTTAAGTAGCTGCGAATATCGTAATAATCGGGTATGCCGCCGGTATGGTTTAACAATTGGCGGATTGTTGCGGCGTCTGCATTATGCAAGTCATCAGTAACGTCTCTCGGCAGGTAATCACTGATTCTGTCGTCGAGCTTGAGTAAGCCTTGGTTTGCTAGGGCTAGAATAACGGTGGCCGTATACACCTTCGACACGCTGCCAATACGAAGTGGTTCGTCAGTAGGCATGGCTTGCTGTGTCTGTTTGTTGGCTAAGCCGGACGCAGCAATAAAATCTTCGCCATTTTTGCGAATCAATATAACAGCGCCGGGCGCGCCTCCTTCTACCGTTGCAGCGGCTATGGCTTCAACTGCGTATTGTAAGCCATTGCCTTCAAATTGCTCAGCGCTAAAGCGTGGTGGTGTGGTTTTGTCGTGATAGACACTCCATGCTCCTGATACCGCTATGGCAAGAAAGCCGATGAAAAAGAGAGATCGACGAGTGATTTTTTTGCGTAATACATTTTTTGCTGGAGCCTTATTTTGTGTGTGTGTGGTGTGTTTCATGAGTCTGTCTGGTTTTGTTTTCGACTGAACTCATACAAACAAAACTTAACTTAAAAATCGTCTTTCCATACAGGGAGAGACAACAAATAATTTACAAATAGCCTTTTTAGGACTTTCTTAGCGATTTTTTATAGGCAGAAGGCGTCTGTCCTGTGGTTTTTTTGAAGGCGTTATAAAACGAAGATCGCGAATTGAACCCAACTTCCTCGGCTATAGCCAGCACGGTAAGGGTGGAATCGTCTAGCCGCTGTTTCGCTTCTTCAACACGCCAACGGTTAACGTAGTCGAAAAAAGACTCACCAATTTCTTGGTTTAACGCCTGTGATACATAGCTTGGCAACTCAACTATGTGCTTAGATAAGGAGCGCAAAGACAAACCGGGATCACGGTATAAATTGGCTTGCTGCATGCCAATAGCAATCTTCTTGGCAATAGCGCGTCTCTGGTCCTCGGTTAACCCCGAGTGTTTATAACGACTATCTCCTTTTTGATTAAACTCGTGTGTGGCCGCCAACTCTGTCGCGAGGCCGAGTTTTTGACGCAACCCCCAAGCGATAACAAACCACAACAAAGCGAGATCAATCATGCTTTCCCATGGTTCAAGTAAAATTGGGTTATCGGCGATTGCGCTTATCAAACTGACAAATGCATAGACGATTAAAAATACCGCCAACCAACGGACCCATCTGAGTTCTAAATGCTCAGTACTGGCGAAAAGTTGCACTAATTCAATGCGGTGCTGTTCAAGCCGTCGCAAGATCAACGCAATATAAAATGTAACTTGAACAATCACCGACGCTTCGAGAATTTTAATTGACCAGATGAGGGCAAATTGAGAGCTGCTTGTATGTAAACGCGGGCGTTCAAATAAGTTTAAGAACTCGTCATGGCCAATAAAGATGGTAAGGCCCGGAATGCACAATGCGATTAAAGCGGGTAAGAAATGACAATAGTCTTTACTGCGCCATACACTAATTTTTTTGGACGTTAATTCTCGAACGTATATCCAAAAAAGCGGCACAAGCACTAAATGCAAAGGCAGAGTGAAAATAGCGATTAAACGGGGCCAAAGCACATACACTTCAGTAACTTTCGGAAGTACAAGTAATGATGTCAGTTCGGTAACGGCGTTAGCAATAAAGAACAAGGCCAATGGCAAGTAGACTTTAGCCAAGTTTTTGTTTTCTTGCCCTGCCCATACGCGCAAACACAGTAAATGTGCGGCCAGAAGAGATATGCCAAGCGCCGACGCGGTCAGGATGGTAATTAGTAAATTAGTGATAATGAATGCCCAGTCTAATCTTTAGTGAAAAGAGACGTCAATGAGGTATCAAATCTTAGGCGCTTAACCCGTTCGATTGCAAGCCAGACGGTTACTACGTAAAGGCGATAGAGAGTTCAACGAAAATATTAAACAGCCAAAAAACCAATTAACTTAAACCCTCGAACGCGGCCCCATTACCGTCTTAATAATAAGGTTATTTAAAATTTTCTACTACGAACTCAACCCGCTGTTCAATACTTGGGCCTCGCTTGCCGACTATCGCCTCGATTGCCCGCAATCTAGGTAACATGCCCATACGGTTTGCTGTTTGTATCGCCAAACCTGGGCGAGCATTGAGTTCCAAAATCATAGGCCCGCGATTACGGTCTAGCACCACGTCTGCACCAAGATACCCTAGGCCTGACATTTCATAACAGCTAGCTGATAAATGCAGCATTTCTTGCCAGCCTTCGATTTTAATATCTAAAAGATCTCTACCCGTGTCGGGATGGGTGCTGACTGGGCGGTTGTATTGCACTGCGGCCTTGGCTGTGCCATCGACAATATTGATGCCTACCCCTACTGCACCTTGATGCAGGTTTGCCTTGCCGTCGCTCGCGTGCGTGGCGAGTCTGAGCATTGCCATCATTGGGTATCCCTTGAATACAATTATACGAATATCAGGCACCCCTTCATGGCTCAATCCTGTAAATGCAGGGTCGAATTCGATCAGCGCCTCAATCATTGCAACATCAGCGGCACCGCCGAGACTGAATAGACCCGCTAGAATATTGGTAACATGACGTATGATGTCATCATAAGTAACATACTCACCGCTGGCCTTTTTATAGCCCTTTTCATCTGAGCTGATAATCACTAGGATGCCTTTGCCACCGCTGCCTTTGGACGGCTTAATACAAAACCCTTGGTGTTGATCGAGTATCTTAGAAACCTCAGCCACATCATGCTGATAACGCACTACTCCGAGCAATTCAGGCACGGTTAAACCATAATCCAGCGCCAGGACCTTAGTTTTTAATTTATCATCTACGTTAGGAAAAAATTTTCGCTGGTTATAACGCGATATATACGAGAAGTTACGCTTATTCATTCCCATCACTCCGCGATCGCGAAGCTTGTAAGGGTTTGCCAGGTTAAGCAGACCGAACACTAATAGTCCTCCATCGGTTTAAAACGCCTTAGCTCTAACAATCGGTATCCTGTGTACTGCCCCATCAATAGCACTGCTGCCATAATTAATGCATGCACGCCAAGAAAATTAAACGCCCAATGACGAATCAAGGCGTTGTCCATCATCAAGTACGCGATTACCGCCACAAGCAAGCTACCGCCGCCTTGGACTAGCACTTCTTTGCCACCTTCCTCTTCCCATAGAATCGACATACGCTCAATGGTCCAAGCCATGATAACCATCGGAAAGAAGGTAATCGTGAGCGCATCGGTAAGGCCAAAACGAAAGGCAATAATGGTGAACAGGGTAATAATACCAATCACTAATATCACCACCGCCGATATTCTCGACACCAGCAGCAAGTTCAAACGCGACAAATAAGAGCGTATCACCAAGCCGGTAGAGACGATCAAAAGAAATCCAATAACCCCGTTGAGTAATTCGGTTTGAATAAACGAAGTAGCTATCAGAATTGGCATAAAAGTACCGCTACATTTCAAGCCGATAATGACGCGCAAAAAGACCACCACCAAGGCACCGATTGGTAATAGCAATATTCCTTTAAATAAATTTTGTTCAGCGATCGGCAGATTGTAGAGCCCCGAGTTAAATAGGTCAGCGTCGACCGATAAACTCTGCGCTTCCTTAAGCGCACTTCTGGTGACGCTACTTATCGAAAATGAGATATCTGAATTGCCGGCTCCCTCTACGTCTAGCAGCCAAGGTGAATCTTGCCGCCAAATCAAAATCGGCGACTCAGGGTCTAGACCCGATGATTCTAGATCAAATAGCTCCCATTGCTTATCCACGTAGACTCTTACCAATGGTATCAATGATTGATTTCGGCGACCATCTTCCAGCACCAAGCCACCTACTCGTTTAGAAGGCACCCCAGCCATTTCTAATAGGTGCACAAAAACCTCAGTTCGCGTATAGCGCGTTAGTAACAAGGCAACACTTTGGTTCTGTGCGCGCAGGCTGTTCTGAATTTCACGCAGTAAAAGTTCATCATTACTGGAGCGGTCAAAGGCCTCCTTTAACAGTGTCGACGCGGTACTCTGATAAGGCTCATCCCAGACGTCAGCCTGAATTAGATCGGTCGGTGCAGGGTCGGCTTCAGGATCCAAGACTTCTTTGTATGAGCCCCTGTAATAGAGGGTTTGACGACCCTCTGCCTTGCGCTTGCTCCAGACAACCTTAGGCGGTATCTGCTCTCTCAAAACATTAACCCCATAAGCTGGCGAGGCGGTATATTCTTCGACTAACTTAAATTTCCCGTCTTTGGGCAGGGTTAGTTGGGCATTGACGGCTCCTTGTTCGCCGGTAAAAGCAATCTGCGCTTCGACCTCCCATATCGTTACCTGTTCGCCGGTTGTCAGAGGCACACCGGTTTCAACGTGACGATAGTATATGGTAGAGATGCCAACCGCCACCAAGATGAAAATGAGAAAAAAGAAAGGAGCTCTTTCGGACATAACTATTTTGGCCTCTGAAGGTTTCTACGGCTGACATCAACAACAGCAATATCTCTTAAAAAACTACGCCCGATTAATAATTGGTATTTCAAGTGACTACGGTCGGCTAAGTTGAAAATTTGGTTTTTGTATTTAACACCACCCATCTCGATATCCATCTTAATCTCAATACGATCCGCCGTTTCTGTACTACTCACCTTAATCCGAATGGTGTCAAATATTGGGTATTCAAACCTTGTCGCAGCGTCATCATCTTGAAGAGAAAAACGAACCCAATTTTCACTATCACGCTCAAATGTTTTGATATTGTAAACACCAACAGAAGAGAAATCGGCGCCGGTGTCTATACGCGCATCGTAGGCAATTTTTTCTTTGACCAATCTGATGTTCTCAACCGCGCCAACTCGTAGCTTGCCATCAATCGTTTTAGACCTTTTTTTGACACTCTTCTTTTTACTTGAACAGCGCTCCACCACTTTGGTGATGATTTTAGGTTCAATTTTTTGCTCTAGTTGCTCAATCTTCTGAGCGCAGCTTAACAAAAATTGCTCGGAGAGCTCGGCGTTCAGGGAGTCAATTCGGTCTGATACTCTCTGCATGTCAGATACCCTATCGGGGTCAATTGCCGGCTGTGAAATGCACGCGCTCAAGCAGAACACTAGAGGTGCGAGGAAAGCGGTAGTTTGATACATAGGCTTTATTATTTTTTATTTAGTATAGCTGGAATTTTTATTAAGTTAGCAAATAGTTTAATTACCCGCTTTAACCTACCGCCTAGATAAATAAACTAGGTCGTAAGTTGGCCCACACAATCCCGTCACCGATTGCCACTAATCGTCGTCTAAGGCGTCGTGCATCGGCACTTCCACGGGGACGGAATTATCAACGCCCTCAACAATCGGTTCTAGACCTAAAGCGGGTTCATCCTCATTCGGGTTTTCTTCAGTCAACTGACCTTCTTCTATCAACAGCGCTTCTGGCGTCTGAATGCCGATATGGTAAATAGCAAAACCGGGTAACACTACTTGATCCAATGCCATCCCTAAAATACGACCACGATGAGGTGACAGTATTTCGCTGCGTCTATTAGTAATCGGATCAGTCACCGTGCCAAGAGCCTCGCCTTCAACCACGCGCTCGCCAAGCGACGCATCGCTAATAAAGATACCGCTTTGGTTGGCTCGCACCCATGCTGATTTATAATAGACGGGTGCAGTTCTGGATGACTTTCTAGGGCTCCTACCATACATGTCCATTGTCGCCATCATTTTTTCGATTGCCTTTGTACCTTCAGCCACCACGTCGCGCTGAATTCGCATAGGTTCGCCTGCCTCTATGGTAACGCTAGGAATGCCTGCGCGCACTGCAGCCGCGCGCAATGAACGTGGGTTACCGCGACTGTTGAGCACCGCGATAGGACCAAAACTTTTTGCCATCGACACCACTTGTTGATTAGATAAATCGGCTCGTAATTGTGTCAAATTGGTGCGGTTTAGCGAGCCTGTATGAATATCAATCAACAGATCGCAGTGAAGAATAATTTTTGTGAAAAAAGAGTGTGCGATGCGCGACGCTGAACTACCTCGAGTATTGCCGGGGAAGTAACGGTTCAAATCGCGACGATCTGGCAGATAGCGAGAATTACGGCGAAAGCCCATCAGATTAACCACGGGTATACCGATCACGGTACCGGTAAGCTTATCCGCGTCGAGTTGGTACATAATCTGGCGAATCATTTCGATTCCATTCAATTCATCGCCATGCACAGCCCCAGTCAGGCATAGGGTTTCTCCGGCCAATTTGCCATTGACAACCAACACAGGAGTCCGTTCAGCGAGACCGCCTGCTTTGTTTTCGGGTGTCCAAATCAGTCGAGTGGCGGTATTGGCAGGCACTTCCATGCCGAGAATAAATTTAGACTTCCCCTCGGGCGGTTTGTCCTTCGGCTCAACTTGCTCATCAGGCTTCTGTTCTTCGCCGCCAGCTGTTTGTTGCTCTATCGAGGTTTGCTGCTCTATCGAGGTTTGCTGCTCTATCGCGGCTTGCTCCTCTATCGCCGCTTGCTCTTCTATCGCTGCTTGCTGGGCTATCGCCGCTTGCTCTACGAGCGCCGCCTGCCGATCGATGGCCGCCTGTTGCTCAATAGCGGCCTGTTGCTCAATAAGCGCTTGAGGCGCTTGTTCCTCAGTAACAGCTTGTTCTTCAATAAGCGATTGTGAATCCACAGGTAGCAAATCGTTTTCCGAGGCAACGGTCGGTTTCGGTAAAGCATTCTCAGGCGGCACAAGCTCTTCAGACTCATCAACAACGTCTTTGAGATCTACATTTGGCGCTGTAGGTAACTTTTGCTTCTTGCGCTTGAGCGTTATCGGCGGGCCATCTACAGATTTATCAATAGCCAGAGACACAGAAGGTGCTGGCAAAACAGTCACGGAGGGAACCGCCTCTTCAGCCTCAGTAACAACCTCTTTGAGATCTACATGTGCTGCTGTAGGTAACTTTTGAGGCGTAACTTCGGCTTTTGTAGAGGCCGTATCCAGCGATTTATCCGTGGTTTGAGACACAGAAAGCGTTGCCGCCTCAGGTAACACACTTTCTTGCGCTTGAGCAACATTGGCAAGCATCAACCCTGCACTCAAATAGCTATAGAATAGCCAAGAAAAGCAAAAACCTTTTTTATTCACCAACAGCCACCTGAGTATTCATCTGTGATATTCATAACTCAGGCAGTGTAGTATATCTGTGGCTTTAGCTCACCCTTTGATCTGCATTGCCCGCCAGTATTGAACTCGGTCTTGCCAGTATTAAACCCGGTCTTGCCAGTATTAAACCCGGTCTTGCCAGTATTGAACCTTCAATCTAAACGAATTGTATGCCAACCCGAATCATTTTCCTTTTGCAGTCTCACCGACTTAACCCAGCCATCTTTTTCGACATTGATATGATTGGTTTGAGTCGGCCAAAGTTCGTGCAATGCTGAATGCCGTAGCTTAAGCGTTTCGGTGTTAGGAATCTTCGCCTCCTGATACACCCAAAAGTACTTACCTTCAACTTCATAGCCAACCGACTCAAGAACAATAGGTTCGTTGTCGTCGGAGGCTACTGCGAAATGTTGCTGCACATACTCAGAAAATTTTCGTTGCGTCAATGGATCGACGCTCAAGTCGCCAGCACCATCAAGAACTAAGCCCAACCCATGCTCTGCATCATGCAATAAGAAGCGATGACTCACCTCTATATTGCCAGTGCGAGGGTTAAACAGCAGGCTAATGTAAGCCTCTTTTTGCTGATGCCCAATGCTATTGCTGGCGTAGCTGCCAAGCACTAGGATGCAGATTAATATTAAGTGTCGCATTACTTTTTATGCGGCTTCTTCTTTGGGGCTTCTAGCTCAGTTTTGATGTCATGCATTATGTCGCGGCCCACAGGTTCCTCATTCTTCTCTTTCTTAAACGCTTCGATTCGAGATGGTATTATCCTGCGCGGGTAGTGATTATTTTCAATATCGACATCAGCCGTTTCCCAGTTTGCATCGACTACTACCGATTCCAATTTTTTACTCTTCTCAGTAATCAATAACTTGCTGACTTGATTAGGCGTGCGACGCCAAATTTCGGCAGGCAAAACCAGCTCTTCTGTTTCGCCATTAGTGTAGGTGAGTTGCAAAAGTATCGGCATCACTAAGCCGCCTTTATTCGAAAAGCTCATTACGTAGTAATTTTTGTCTTCTTTAACAGCGCGCGCTAATGCCTCTCGCTCACGAGGATTAATGTCTTCGAGCATTTGCTGATATTTATTACGCTCTAAATTGGTCGGTGTAAATCTATCGTGCTGGTCGTAGAAGTCGGTAATATCTTTATTTAAATCAATCCACAATTTTCGACCTTCTGCTTGATTACGCTGCTCAAACAATGGCCTTGGTTCGCCCGCCTCTTCGGCTCGGCGACGCTTAGAATCAATGTCTGGATTCAGGGTATCGAGCTGTAGCTTATAAACTCTATCAAGCGCTATATCCACATGATCTGTGGTGTAGAACCAACCATGCCAAAACCAATCTAAATCGACACCCGACGCTTCTTCCATAGTACGAAAAAAGTCGGATGGGGTAGGTCGTTTATTCTCCCAGCGAATGGCGTATTCTTGAAACGCAAAGTCGAACAATTCGCGCCCTAGAATAACCTCTCGAAGAATATTCAGCGCTGCAGCCGGTTTAGTGTAGGCATTGGGGCCAAGTCTTAAAACACTATCTGACTGCGTCATAATTGGCACTTGTGCATCTGACTTCATATAGTCAACGATGTCACGCGGCTCAACACCCCAAGGAATTTCAGGGTCCCACTCGCGGCCAGCAACACCATCTAAGAAGCTGTTTAAACCTTCGTCCATCCAAGTCCACTGACGCTCGTCTGAGTTCACAATCATAGGGAAGTAGTTATGCCCAACTTCGTGAATAACCACACCTAGTAGAAAACGTTTCTCAGCTAAGGTGTAAGTACGCGAGCCATCATCTTGCAGTTTAGTGCGCGGGCCGTTGAAGGTAATCATGGGGTATTCCATGCCTCCCACTGGACCATTGACGCTGATTGATACTGGGTACGGGTAATCAAAGGTGTAGCGCGAATATACGTCTAACGCGTGTATCACCGATTCAGTTGAATATTTCCTCCATAGCTCACCACCTTCTTTGGGGAAATAGGACATCGCCATTACTAACTCTTGCGCAGCGCCAGGTTGCTTATGGCCTTTAGCATCCCACATAAATTTACGTGATGACGACCAAGCAAAATCACGAACATTTACCGCGTTAAAGTGCCATGTCTTAGTTTCTGATGTACCAGAGGCTTCGTTTGCCAATGCTTCTTCGGCGGTAACCACAAACACCGGTCTCTTTGCATCTTCGGCTTCCTTTAGGCGTTGACGTTGGGCTACGGTTAGAACCTCATCAGCGTTTTGAAGACGACCAGTAGAGGCAACAATATGATCGGCTGGCACCGTCATACTTACTTCGTAGTTGCCAAATTCAAGAGTAAATTCGCCACGACCAAGAAACTCCTTATTATGCCAAGCTTCATAATCGGAATAGGCCGCAACGCGAGGAAACCATTGCGCGAATAAAAAGATATCATTGCCGCCTTTACGCGCATCATCAGGGAAATGCTCATAGCCCGAACGTGCCACAACCGCGTTTTCTTCTAATATGTTATAGGCATACTCTAAGCGGTATTGAAAAGACCCGCCACTTTCGATAGGCGTTGGTAAGTCTATGCGCATTTGCGCGCCAGAGACTATGTATTCAAGCTGGTTACCTGAGGCATCAACGATGTTACTCAGCGTATAGCCAATCTCAACATCGTCATAAAATTGATTTCTTCGTAACTCAGCCATACTGATTTTTGCAGGCGCATCACTATTAGGAAGCTCGGTTTTAAAACCACGACGAGAATCGTCACCAAACGGCGCTGAGCGTTCCGCCATAGAGTCAGAGCGAAAGCGATTTTGCTCTAACTGCACCCAAAGATACTTCAAACGATAAGGCGAGTTATTAGTATAAGTAACGCTTTGCTTTGCCGATATACGTCGCGCCTTTTCATCAAGAACCACATCAATCTTGTAGTCAACTTGTTGCTGCCAGTATTCCTTACCCGGTTCACCGGCGGCATTGCGATAGTCATTTGGTGTTGGCAGTATTTCTTCTAGCTGACGGAACTTATCAACAAAGTCTCCTTTGCTTTGCACTACCGCTGCATTTACAGAAACGCATACGAATATGCCCACTAAAAAGCTTATTAGGTTTCGAGTCATGGATGTCTTTTCACGTTTAGTTTTTGAGCGGCCAGTGTTCGCCAATATTGGTAACAGCTTAAGTTTGCCACTGCTTCGATGCGAAGTTTTGCACCCCTGCTAGGGAATTGCAAATCTGTCTGCTTTATTGTGATCAAAGTAGTTATCCGACAGGCCTACCAAGCACCGCGAAAGAGGTTAGAATACGCCCATGGCTGGCAGAATCCCTCAATACTTCATAGATCAACTTTTAAATCGCATTGATATTGTGGATTTGATCGATGGTTACGTGCCGCTGAAAAAGGCGGGCGCTAACTATAAGGCCTGCTGCCCGTTTCATGGCGAGAAGTCGCCCTCGTTTACAGTGTCACCGACTAAGCAGTTTTATCATTGCTTTGGCTGCGGCGTAAATGGCACAGCCATCAGCTTCTTGATGGAATACGACCACATGGAATTCCGTGAGGCCATCGAAAAACTCGCCTCCGGCGCTGGCATGGAGATACCGGAAGAATCGCAGGGCTTCACACCAAAGCAAACCGTCTCTGAGGGCATAGACTTATATCAATTGATGAACCAAGTTAATGAGTTCTATCAAAAGCAATTACGCCAACATCCAGAGAAACAAGAAGCGGTAGACTATTTGCAGAAACGAGGCTTGAGCGGCGAGACCGCAAAGCGCTTCGGCATGGGCTTTGCACCAGAAGGCTGGGATAACCTAATGTCAACGCTCGGTGTTAGTGCGTCAGCGCAAAAGGCACTGCTTGACACAGGCATGCTCACCCAGAATGAGAAGAAACGCACATATGACCGCTTTCGGCATCGTATTATGTTTCCGATTCACGACCATCGAGGTCGTGTAGTTGGCTTTGGTGGTCGCGTATTAGAACAAGCTGAACCACAGCCAGGCAACCCCAAGTATCTAAACTCGCCTGAAACCCCGATCTTTCATAAAGGCTCAGAACTTTACGGCTTGTTTGGTGCTCGCGGTGGCATCAAAGTCGCTGATGGCGTGTTAGTGGTCGAAGGCTATATGGATGTCGTGGCGCTGGCTGAGGCCGGTATAGATAATGCAGTTGCAACCCTTGGTACAGCAACCACGCCGATGCATTTACAACGGCTGTTTCGACATACTCCGAATATTACCTTTAGCTTCGACGGCGACCGAGCTGGCCGAGCGGCTGCCTGGAAAGCACTGGAAACATCTCTACCGTCCTTACAAGATGGCTTTCAGGTGAGCTTCTTATTTTTGCCCGATGGCGAAGACCCTGACACAATGGTTAAAAAGGTAGGCAAAGACGGGTTCGAAGAGCTGATCAAAAAAGCCACGCCATTACCCGACTTCTTAATCGACTCCCTTACCAAGCAAGCCGATATAAACCGTCTTGATGGTCGTGCCAAACTAAGCAATTTGGCCAAGCCATTGTTAGAGAAATTTCCTAACGGGGTTTTAAAGAAACTAGTACTAGAACGCTTGTCAGCACTTACCCAAGTGAGCCCACATGACCTATTGGGCATTGAGCCACCGGTTAGCCAAGAACCATTTACTGGGAACTCTAGTTATGGAAACTCTAGTTATGGAAACTCTGGCTATGGAAACTCTAGCTTTGGAACCAATAATAAAGGCTACGGGGGCGGCAAAGGCTACGATGGAAATAACTTTCGAAAATTCAATCGTGCGCCTCAGCAATCGGCTCGCGAACCCTACATAACTCCGGTACGAAGAGCTATATCGTTGCTTTTACAATATCCCAAGCTTCATCCCGAATTTGAGGTTTTAGAGGCGATTCCTGATGAACAGGTGCGCGGAATCGGCATGCTGCATGAATTGCGCCGAATGTGTAAAGAAAACCCAACTATAAATACCGCCGCGTTGCTGGAGAGGTACCGCGGCCAGCCATTTCTAGATACCTTGGCAAAACTTGCCAATCATCACCATCACAACTTAGAAACGCTTGAAGAAGAAGAAGCGATTAATCAGATACAAGGTACCGCTAGTAAGATTATTGCAGAGTTTAATTCTTCGCAACCCGAAAGGATTTTCAAAGAACTCGAAGACTTACAAAAGCGCGCGACACTAACTAAACTTAGCCCTGACGAAGAAGCGCGTAAAGAGGTTCTAGCTAGCTATATTCGAGCCAGCTACAAATAGGCTCTTAGCTTATAACTAAGCCTTTAAGCCTGTAATAAATAAGATTTTCGAAAGAAACTCCAATCAATATCTTACTCCGCAACGGCTAATCTTTAAATAAACGTAAACTACAGTAACAAATACGACCTTTTTGTTGCAAAACGTAGATTTAGACCCCATGTTGTAAACTAGAAATTAGCAACTTTAAGCGAAAAAAGGGCGCATTAATTATCATTCTGTTATATGGTCGATAGTTAACCGTAGTAAAATCCTTTTCCCCGAAATGGCAATATTCCCGCGTTATTTGTTGAATCTTAAACGAATAGTGCGTGTTTCAGTGTGAGGTCCTATTAATGGATTCGAGTAGCAAAAAAACCGAATTAAAACGTTTAATCCTGAAAGGTAAAGAGCAAGG
The DNA here is from genome assembly GCA_017854775.1 of Gammaproteobacteria bacterium. Classification (GTDB taxonomy): domain Bacteria; phylum Pseudomonadota; class Gammaproteobacteria; order Arenicellales; family Arenicellaceae; genus Arenicella. The sequence goes on from JAFMHC010000027.1 coordinate 28,038, forward strand.
CTTTTTAACTTATAGGGAGATCAACGACCACCTTCCCGAAGACATGAATGACACTGATCAAATTGAATCAGTGGTAAACATGATCAACGACATGGGCATTGACGTATTCGATGCAGTGCCCGATGCAGATACATTATTGCATAAAGCCGCTTCTGACAAAGAAGCCGAAGAAGACGACGATAATACCGATGCTGTTTTAGCCACCGCGGTCGAGAGTGAGTTCGGACGAACCACCGACCCCGTACGTATGTACATGCGCGAAATGGGCACGGTAGATCTTCTGACTCGCGCAGACGAAATTAACCTAGCCCAACGCATCGAAGACGGCATTCGCCAGTCAACCGAAGCGATGGCTGCATGCCCATCAGCAATTCAGACCATTCTTGATTATTTTGAATCAATTCAAAAAGAAGAAATGCGTTTAACCGATCTGCTGGTCGCTTTCATCGACCCCAACGCTGAGATTGACCCTAATCCGGTTCAGTCTGGCTCGGCGGCAAAGAATAAAGAAGAAGACGACGACGAAGAGGAAGAAGAAAAGCCGATTGATACCGGCCCAGATATGGACGAAGCTATTGAGCGCTTCAAGTCTATGAAAAAACTTCATAATCGTCACGCCAAAGCGATGGAGACCCATGGCTTCGATAGCAAGCAGTCGCGCAATATTCAAGCTGAGATTGTAGCTGGCTTAATGGAGATCAAATTCGTACCAAAGATAATTGAAGCGCTTTGGGAGATGATTCGCATACAGGTTGAAACTGTACGTAGCCACGAGAAAGCCATTATGGATATTGCGGTAAGCGATGCCGGCATCTCGCGTAAAGAGTTTATCGACATGTTCGTTGGCTCTGAAGTCGACCAAGGCTTGTACGATAATCTAATGTCGGCCGCTAAGAACAAAGAAGAAATTGAGATCAATCAAGCATTGATCATCATGTCGCAAGCCAAATTACGCCGCATTGTCGACGCCCTCTGCATTCCAATTGAAGAGATTAAAGATATCAATCGACGCATGTCGATTGGTGAAGCCAAAGCCCGCCGCGCCAAGAAAGAAATGGTCGAAGCGAACTTGCGCTTAGTAATCTCAATCGCCAAGAAGTACACCAACCGCGGTTTGCAATTCCTCGATCTAATTCAAGAAGGCAACATCGGCTTGATGAAAGCCGTAGATAAGTTCGAATACCGTCGTGGTTATAAGTTCTCAACTTATGCAACGTGGTGGATTCGCCAAGCAATTACTCGCTCGATTGCTGACCAAGCGCGCACTATTCGTATTCCAGTGCACATGATTGAGACAATCAACAAGCTAAACCGAATCTCGCGCCAGATCCTTCAAGAGAAGGGCCGTGAAGCCTTACCTGAAGAGTTGGCTGAGAAGATGGAAATGCCTGAAGACAAGGTTCGCAAAGTGCTTAAGATCGCGAAAGAACCAATCTCAATGGAAACGCCAATCGGTGACGACGAAGACTCAAATCTTGGTGACTTCATCGAAGACAAGAATGTAGAAGCACCAATGGATGCCGCTACAACCTCTGGCCTATTGAACGCCACAACCGACATTCTCGAAAGCCTAACGCCAAGAGAAGCAAAAGTGTTGCGCATGCGCTTCGGTATCGGCATGAACACCGATCACACCTTAGAAGAAGTAGGCAAGCAGTTCGACGTAACGCGCGAGCGTATTCGTCAGATTGAAGCCAAGGCATTACGCAAACTTCGTCACCCGAGTCGGTCAGAGCACCTTAAGAGTTTCTTAGAACAGAACTAAATAGGGCCAGACTCTAAAAATTAGGGCTAACAACGATAAGTTGTTAGCCCTTTTTATTGAGCACTCGGCAAACATAAGCAATAAAAACGGCAAATTTGGCAATTCGTCAAAAACAATGCCTCGAAACACCTAAAAAGCTTCCTACAGCTAGCTGAATTTTGTATTATTGCGCCCCAACTTAAGAAAGCCTCTAATTGCTTTCTTAAATAGGTTTAAACGGTAGGGCCTGTAGCTCAGTTGGTTAGAGCAGTGGACTCATAATCCATTGGTCCCTGGTTCGAGTCCAGGCGGGCCCACCATTTTAAACCCATATAAAACAATGGGTTGCGAACTCGACTTCGTGTCTGCGAAAATTGAATTAGTTGCCCTGACTTCTAGGTCACGAATAGGTCACGTTTTTCATCGCTAAATTATTTTAAATAATAATTCTAGCCGACCTAACTTTAAACCGATTGATTCAATACTGGCTTAGTGAAGTTGTTCGACCGTCTCATACTGCGAGACTCCCGCAGACCTCAAGTGTTTTTAGTGCCGCTTGCGCTAAGATCGGATTGGGCGAAAAGCTAGGTATTTATCGGCAGTCGAGATCTTTAGTCATCCAGAGGCACTTATTTGCCCAATCCGGACAATCGATTAATTACTGCATATCACAATAAGGGCTTTCACACCTTTAATTTTTACGATATGAGGCAGTTAATAGCGCAAAAAGAACATGCGTTAATACGCCAAGAAGGATATAGAGATTTAGCGTGAGCAACAGCATTTTGACAATCATTATGAAAACCTAAATCGATCCGATTTAAGGGAAATGGAAAATAATCACAAGGTTGTGATAAATAATGAACTTTATGATCCTGTGTTTCAGGTTGTGCGTTTATATTTAATACAAATTTCTTAATACCTGTCTCCTTAAAAAAAGTAAAAACTGTGTCGGGGCCTGCCTTTTGCCGATTACCACCAATATCAGCTTTGAGTATGGAACTGCCTCTTATGAAAAGCAAGCCACAGGCTCTAGGTTGCCCTAAGCGGTCAATGGCTGTTTAGATAAAAGACAAGACACGGCCCCGAATTACAGGGACACACTCTGAGCTACTCGGCAAAAAATTACTAATCTAGCCCTAACGCTTGGTTCACTAGAATTCCCGAGTTAATAGCCTTATTTTTAACTGCATCTGTCGTGACTAATAGTTCTATTAATGTCTTGTTTGCGAATGACTTTCCGTTAAAGAAAAAATCCTTAAAAATTAGACCATGTTTATCATTAGCAAAATCTATAGCTTCATTAAATGATATTAGGTTTCGATGCTTTATTGTATTGACGAATGAATTTACATAGTCAAATTCGGTAGAATCTAGTAACTCATCTAAGTGTGATTTCAACGAACATTGGTCGAGTTTTTTTCTAACAGCAGAAATAGTACAGTCACGTTCACCTAAGCTACCTTTTAGAAGAAATATGTTTATTACCTGTGCAATAAGGTCGTGAATAGCTCTCGCCGAGTGGACACACGCTTGCGCATTAGCTTGAGCAATCAAGGTATGTCGATCCTGTTCAATACGATTTTCGCCAAATGCATGAATTGAGTCCATCTGTTCCAAAACAGTAGGAGCTTGAACGAATTCATTAGATTTAGACGCTTCCTGATGATGGTAGTAGTAGATATCTATGGCTCGGCAAACAGAATTAACTTTTTCTTTACACTCAAATGAGTTGTTCCGAGATGTTGAATGATCAATAAGTTTTTTTACATGCCAAGTTAATAAGGGTTTACTCATTTAATTTACCTGTGGATCTCAAATATTAGGGTGCACCGAGCCTCTTAAATCTTCGCTAACGCGCATGAAATGCGTCCGAGCCGAAGTCGGTAGTTTTGAGACTTGTTAGTAAGCTTTTCAGTTTCCCAACAGTCTTCTAGAATTTTCAATGAGGGTTTCAATCTTAGATATTTGTTCAATTTTATCCATTGCGGGTAAGCCTAATTCAGATCGCATGGCATCAATCGCTGCATTTAATTTTTCGCGAGCTTGATCTTGATTGCCTTCTAGGGCTATGACCTGAAGATAATCCAATGAGATATCGTTTACCTTCTCTGAAATAATAAATTTATTCGAAAGGACATATTCCATTGTTGGCAAATGGTCGGATCCATAGTCTGCTTTGATCTTTAAACCTTTACTAAATTCTATATATCGAAGGAACAAGGAGCTTAACTTTTTGGATAGCTCTTCATAAATTCTTAGCTTCGAATCAAAACGCTTGTCTCGTGATGATTTAGAGTAAAGGAGCCACGAGATTAGCCCGCCGAATATCAATATTAGTGCATCAGTGATCATAGTCTTACTAACAGTTTTGTTATCCAACATCGTGTCGAGATATTTTTAATATACGGACACAAAAATTAGTTCTTCGAAAATGCCAAATGTCCGTTTTGAGTATGGTACAGCCCTCTGCTTGATTCAAATAAATGTAAGCGAAAGGCAAAAATTACTCAATAGCCTAAAAAAACTAGGTTCTTTCAGCGCATAAGTCACAAGGGTAGTTCGCTCGCGCGTTTCTTTTCTAGCCACAAACTTTTTGAGCTAGGTTACGGTTCATTATTCAATGACTTAGTATTTTAGTACACCTAGTCCTTGTTACTCTGTGATATTGAACCTCGCGAGTACTTATCGTAAAGGTAGGG
>JAFMHC010000235.1 GCA_017854775.1 Gammaproteobacteria bacterium
AGACGCAACTAGCGAGGCTGTAGAAGGTGTAGAAGAGTTGGCGAGCGATGTGGTAGATGGTGCTGATGAATTCGCTAATGATACGGCCGATAGTTTGAACGATGCGATTGATGAAATAGAAAACATGACTGACGACGCAGCTGACGGCATAAAAGACACCGCTAATGATCTCTCTGACTCAGTTGAAGACGCTACAGAGAACTAAGCGGTTAGGCCTTCTTTCTAATGATTGCGTTTCTCGCTAACAGATTCGCGCTATTAGGATGAAGAGCGGTTGCATCACGATAAAAGCCTCGCTACTGGTTGGTAACGAGGCTTTTTATTTACTATAAACTTTGTGCTGAGTTTCGACTATACCAAGGGCTTATCTGTTTTAAGGGAATGGTGTCCCAGGAGAACGGGGTCCAAAGGGATTAGTGCACTCGGCTTAACTAGGTAGCACAACTTTTCACCCCTGTGTAAAACTAACTATGAAGAAAACAGAGCAAAATCCGTTAGAGCAGCCCCGAACATTTCAAAGCATGACAGAAAAGCTACACAGCGAAACGGCATTAATGCATTGGCTTGATTTACAGACGTTTTTTGCGAAGGGAATGGTTTTACACGTCGACAAGTCTTTGGATTTGATCAAGACCGCGGTGCTATTCGCCGAAGATATGGCAGACGACTTGGCGCCACAGATTGAGAATGAGATGATCACTCATCCTAGTAATGATCAAGCTCGGGCGTGGTATGAGGCAAATATCGAGTTGTGGACAGTGGTCGTGGCACCTTATATCCTAGTTCAGGAGCAAAAAGTTCAGGAGCAAAAAGTTCAGGAGCAAAAGGTCTAATAATAAAACGATTTTTTGCCTTGAAGCCCCAGCCTAGCTCGATAGACAAATGGATTTGCCACTGTAATATTGTTGTCACACGACAAAACTAAGATACCCACAGTTATTAATACAACCCTCTGACCTTATCTTGAAAGGGAGAAAACTGTGAAAAAACTTTTAATTAGCCTTGCTGTTGTGGCATCTACTACCAATATCGTAACAGCATCGGCTCGTGACTCGATCAGCATCGTAGGCTCATCTACTGTATACCCCTTCGCAACAGTTGTTGCCGAGCGTTTTGGTAAGTCGACCGATTTTAAAGCGCCTAAAGTCGAATCTACTGGTTCAGGTGGTGGGTTGAAGCTTTTTTGTAAAGGAGTTGGTGTTGCCACCGCAGACATTACAAACGCTTCTCGACGTATCAAATCAAGTGAATTCGAACAATGCCAGAAAAACGGCGTTACCGATATTGTTGAAGTCCTTATCGGCTATGACGGTATCGTGCTCGCTAATGCGAAGGGCACAGCACCAATGAATCTATCTCGCAAAGACATCTACCTAGCCTTAGCAAAATTAGTTCCTGGGCCAGATGGCAAGTTGATAGAGAACCCAAATAAGACATGGAAAGATGTAAACCCAACGCTACCCGCTAAAAAAATTGAAGTATTGGGCCCACCACCGACGTCTGGTACTCGAGATGCATTCGCCGAGCTAGCACTAGAAGGTGGCGCTCGCAGTATCCCTGATATCGCGGCACTGCGCGGTATGGGCGCTGACCAAGCTGATGAAATTCAGGCTTTAGTCAAAAAGCTCGGTATCGAAGCCGCTTGGGATACCTCGGTGAAAAACAAGGGCGCTTCGGCCAAAGGCAAAGACGTAGTTAAAATTATCGGCCGTTCAGTTCGTGAAGACGGCGCTTATATCGAAGCCGGCGAGAACGACAACCTAATTGTTAATAAGCTGGTCGCTAATCCAAATGCGCTAGGCATCTTCGGTTTTAGCTTTTTAGATCAAAACTCAGATAAAGTCCAAGGCTCGATTATTGACGGAAATGAGCCTAGCTTTGATGCTATTGCTTCAGGCACTTATAAGGTAAGTCGGCCGTTGTACTTCTATGTTAAGAAAGCTCATATTGGCACCGTTCCTGGTATTCAAGAATATTTAAACACATTCGTTTCTGAAGATACCATTGGTCCAGATGGTTACTTGGTCGATAAAGGTTTAATTCCACTGGGCGAAGAGCAGTATGAAGAAATGTCGAGTAGTGCACGAGCGCTAAAGAACCTATCTTTATAGCCGACTGGTATCGAGATTTAATTCTTGAGATTGTGTTACTCGGTTAGCAATTAAACGATTAGTGATTAAGCAAGTGACGGTTAAGATTCAGTCTTAACCGTCATTTTTTTGTTTGCTGTTTATTTAGCTTAATAGAGTAGCAAGATTTGATATTATGACTCTGAAATGTCATAAACATCGACTACTATCACCACATCGATTTAACTACGTGTGCATTGAAAAAGACAGTGCTCTGCAATAATGTATTTCTGAGCTCTTTATGTGGCCTATTGGTCTTAACTATCGAGTCAAAGGTAAAAAGGTAAGATGAATTTATCAACCCTACTATTAATCATTCTGGCGGGTTCCGCTGTAGCCTACTTCATTGGTTACACTCGTTCCCAGCAGATTGCCAAGCCGATCGGTGGTGTTCGTAACCTCGCTACGCTGCCAACCTACTATGCCAGTATGATGACCCTATGGGCGTTGATACCGGCCTTGCTGTTGGTGTTTTTCTGGTCGGTGCTCGACGGATCAATTATTGATTCATTGGTTAAGAGCTCGTTTCCTGAAGAGGCAAAACAATTTAGCGAAGAGAACCTCGGACTTATAATGAGTCAGGTTTCTAATGTCGCATCAGGAATTGGCTCGATCGATGTACTTGGTCAAGAGTATGCGCCAGCGGTCGATCGACTCGTTTCGTTAACAGCGATAAGCCAGCGAGCCATGCCGTTGTTGGCCGTTTGCGTGCTTGTGCTAGGCGCACTAATGGGTTTTCGCGCGGTTAGAGCCACAAATAACGCACGCTACACTGTCGAGAAAATATTTAACGTCGCTTTATTTGTCTGCTCTAGTATCGCTATTTTTACCACATTCGGGATCGTTTTCTCGGTGTTGTTCGAGTCGATTCACTTTTTTCAAAAGGTGCCATTCTTCGATTTTCTATTGGGCACGCACTGGAGCCCTCAAATAGCCATTCGTGCTGACCAAGCTGGAGCGTCAGGTTCGTTCGGCGTGATACCGCTGATCGTTGGCACCTTACTTATTTCGCTGATTGCATTGTTAATAGCCGTCCCTGTTGGGCTGATGTCAGCTATCTATTTGTCCGAATACGCGACATCTAAAACGCGCAGCATCGTAAAGCCGATGCTTGAAATATTGGCCGGCGTGCCAACCGTTGTGTACGGCTTCTTTGCCGCACTTACGGTCGCACCCGCTATTCGACAATATGGTGACAAATTGCGAGATTGGGGTGCCGACAATGATATCGGATGGTTAGCTAATTTAGCCGTATCTTCAGAGAGCGCGCTAGCGGCCGGTATTGTGATGGGAGTCATGATTATTCCGTTCGTGTCGTCGTTATCAGATGATGTTATTAACGCGGTGCCACAGAGCCTCCGTGATGGTTCATACGGGTTAGGTGCTACTCAATCGGAAACCATCAAGAAAGTTATTTTTCCAGCGGCATTACCCGGCATTGTCGGTGGCGTATTGCTGGCGGCTTCGCGAGCGATTGGGGAAACTATGATCGTCGTTATGGCGGCGGGCCTAGCTGCAAACTTAACCGTTAACCCGTTAGAAGCAGTAACCACTGTAACGGTTCAGATCGTTACCTTGCTGGTTGGCGATCAAGAGTTCGATAGCGCTAAAACACTTGCTGCCTTCGCGCTCGGTTTATTCTTATTTGTAATTACTCTAGCGCTCAATGTGATCGCTCTAAAAGTAGTGAAAAGGTATCGAGAGCAATATGACTAATTCTACTAACACTGAAGCAAGCACCGCGATCAACCAGCTCTTCGAAGACCGAACGCTGCTGGCTAAAAAGCGAGCAGTTGCGCGCAAGCGCAGAAATAGATCAGAGCAACGTTTTCGATGGGCTGGGCGCTTGTCGATCGCTTTCGGAATAGCCTGCGTTTTATTTCTCTTTACGGACATTATTAGTAAAGGAATTGGTGCCTTTACTCAGACTTACGTAGATGTCGAAATTACCTTCGACCAAGAAACGCTCGGTTTGAACTCGCAAAGCACTGAGGATGAAATCAAAGCAGCAAGCTTTGGATCATTTTACAAAAAAGCACTTAGAGATAAGTACCCTGAGATTACAGGGCGCACAGAAAAGCGCCAGCTGTACGCGATGTTCACCAGCGATATGCCGTTGATCTTACGTAATATGGTGGTTGCTGACCCGTCAATAATGGGCTCTACAAAGATTATCAGCATGATCGCCGATGATGATTTCGACACTTACTATAAGCACAGTTATGGTCGCGATCTCGATGAGGCTGAGCAAATAAGTCGGCTCAGTGACATGCAAGAAGGTTTGGTCGACAGTTTGGCTAAATCCGGCGCTGTAAAAACTAAATTCAATACCATTCTATTCACCAACTCAGACTCTCGAGAGCCAGAGCTAGCGGGCATAAAAGGAGCCATTGTTGGGTCTATATTGACGCTATTAGTGACTTTAGCACTGTCGTTTCCCATCGCCGTAGCAACGGCTATCTATTTAGAAGAATTTGCGCCCACTAATCGCATTACCGATTTCATTGAAGTCAACATTAACAATTTAGCCGCGGTACCGTCGGTTATCTTTGGCTTACTCGGCTTAGCTATTTTTATCAACTTCTTTGGTATGCCGCGTTCGGTTCCTTTGCTAGGTGGTTTCGTGCTGACATTAATGACATTGCCGACCATAATTATATCGAGCCGCGCCGCTATTAAGGCTGTTCCGCCGTCGATTCGTGAGGCCGCTCTCGGCATGGGCGCGTCAAAAGTACAAACGGTGATACACCATGTTTTGCCACTGGCGATGCCCGGTATGCTTACTGGTACTATTATCGGAATGGCGCAAGCGCTTGGCGAAACAGCACCGTTGTTGATGATTGGCATGGTTGCCTTTATCGTTGATGTGCCAACCGGTATCACCGACCCTGCAACCGTGTTGCCAGTTCAGATCTTTTTGTGGTCTGATAGTCCAGAGCGTGCGTTTGTTGAAAAAACATCCGCTGCGATTATGGTGTTATTGACATTTTTGATCTGCATGAACAGTTTTGCTGTTTGGTTGCGTAAACGCTTAGAGCGGCGTTGGTAAAAATAGCTTACTCACCTCTCCCTTAACACTAGTTTTAGCGTTAGGATTGTAAGGCGAGCGACAGTCTGAAAGAATAAATAGTAGAAGTACTCACATGAACACAGCACAACAATCAATGGCCGAAATAGTGAAAGAAACATATCAAACCGTAGGGTTACCATTATTAGACGACCCCAAAATGCGGGTGCGCAACGCAAACGTATTTTACGCCGATAAGCAGGCTATTTTTGACGTTAATTTGGACATTGGTAAGAACCAAGTTATTTCGATGATTGGTCCGTCTGGTTGTGGTAAATCCACTTTTTTACGCTGCTTGAATCGAATGAATGACACCATCGATATCTGTCGTGTAGAGGGTGATCTGTTACTCGAAGACCAAGATATGTACGATAAAAAAATCGACGTCGTCGAATTGCGTGCTCGAGTTGGAATGGTGTTTCAAAAGCCTAACCCATTTCCGAAGTCAATTTATGAGAACGTCGCCTATGGTGCACGAATTCACGGTTTGACAGATAATAAAGTACAACTCGATGAGTTGGTCGAAACCAGTTTAATTCGCTGCGGCCTATGGAAGGAAGTGAAGGATCGCTTAAACGAGCCGGCTACTGGCTTATCTGGCGGGCAACAGCAGCGCTTATGCATTGCGCGGGCAATTGCGGTGAATCCAGAAGTGATATTGATGGACGAGCCGTGTTCTGCGCTAGACCCGATTGCTACCGCGACGGTTGAAGAGTTGATTCATGAGTTGAGTCAAAATTTCACTATCTGCATCGTAACTCACTCAATGCAACAAGCCGCTCGTGTGTCACAACGCACAGCCTACTTTCATTTAGGAAAACTAATTGAAGTTAATGATACCTCGCAGGTATTTACCAATCCTGAGCATCAATTAACAGAAGCATATATTACTGGCCGAATCGGTTAACTTATTGATACCAGATTGGTTAAAGGAGAAATTATGAATGAAGAAGTAATGGTAGGCGGGCATATCTCTCGCCAGTTCGACCTTGAGTTAGATGAAATTCGTTCGCGAGTTCTGAAGATGGGCGGTCTTGTTGAAGCTCAGTTGGATAAAACGCTTGAAGCTTTGCGTGACGGTGATAGTGAGGCGACTACCGATGTAGAAAAGTTAGACCGCAAGGTCAATGCCTTGGAAATGCAAATTGACGAAGAGTGCACGCAAATTTTGGCTAAGCGCCAACCGGCTGCTGGCGATCTGCGGATGATTATCGCTACCACTAAGTCGGTGCGAGATTTAGAGCGCATTGGCGATGAAGCTGAGCGGGTCGCTAATATGGTGCAACATGCGTTTGATAACGATGCATCAGTGAAAGCATTCAAGGGCCTGCTGTCGCTTGGCGAGCACGTCAAGGAGTTGTTGCATGAAACGCTGAATACCTATGCGCGTATGCAAACGCGTTCGGCGGTTATAAATATGCGTAAAGACCAAGCGATTGACGACGAGTATGCGCGTGTGTTGGTTCGTTTAGTCAATTACATGAAGAAAGACCCCGATAATATTTCTGACGCATTAGACGTTATGTGGGCAGCGCGTTCGCTTGAGCGTATCGGTGATCATTGTATTAATATTTGTGAGAACGTGATTTATTTGGTTGAGGGTGAGGACGTACGACACAAAGCAATCGATAAGGTCAGTGAGCAGTTATCGTAAGCTTGGCTATATGACCTAATAATCACTATTAGGTTTAAGCAGTCCAAGGTGTAAATATTTAAAATTTTAAATAGTTCAAGT
>JAFMHC010000028.1 GCA_017854775.1 Gammaproteobacteria bacterium
TGAAGCTGTCATAGTTTAACGGACACTTTAAATGAGAGACAATAGTCGCTCAGGAGTATCCCAATGACAAGTAAACGAAGACCCTATGAAACTTACCCTAAAGAGTTCAAGCTCGAGGCGATACGCATGATGGAAACATCAGATCGCCCAGCCTCTGAAATTGCGGCTGAACTTGGAATCCGTCGAAACCTGCTTTATAAATGGAAGGAGCAGCCTCAAAACTTGGGGTCACAAGACTTGACCCCATTTGTGCGCTGTTGATGTTGCTAGGAAATTTTCCATCAATAGGGAGTGTTGCTCTTCAGCCCGAGTATCGGTCGTCAGGCGGTTTTTTTAAAAATACAGAGCTTAATTTACTCAAGGGTTCTCGAGAAACAATAAGAAACGAAGCAGTTTTTTTTGAAGAATTGTCTAAGTATTCACTAACAGCATTAAAGCATGTTCAGTATCGATTCAATGCTGTGAGTGAAAAAGGAAATTCTATGATTGGTTTGGTTGTTGGTTTTATTGGTAAAACAGGAATAATTCCAGCTGTCGCGTTAATAATCCTCGCGATTTTTAATGTTGGCGAGAAAACAGGCTTCTCAGCTCTTGGGTACCTAGCCTTTTCTGCAGTAGTAATGTACTTGCTTATGTTTAGATTGATGTTGGTTGTTATTCAATATAAATCTTATAGCAATATATTAAATTTTCACCTTGAGAATTATCGTAAATAAAAAGAGGATAACCAAGGTAGACAGCCACACACACAAGCTGGGACACACATATATGTCCCAGCAAGCACCTTTAGAGGAAGACATCTCCAATGAAATAACGCTGAATGCGATAAAATTCGAGGTCGAGTCAGTTCAAGCAAGGGAGAGATGCTTCTGGAGTGGCTCTGAAGTTTATTCTTCTGCAAGAGTCGCCCCCCTTAGCGTGATAGCCTGTTTGATTTGCACATAAAAACTAAACAGGAGGTAATCAGAACCCTAGCTTCTAAGCAAGAGCTAATTCAGATCTGCAGCATGTTGTCTCAATATCGCCATAGGCACTGTCTCAAGTGCCCGTTTGTGAGTGCGGGTTAAAAAGACCTTTGGTGCCATCCCTTTGTTGTACGCTTGTAGCCAGCGTGACGCGCACAAGCACCATCGATCACCTGGCTTGAGGCCCGAGAATCCAAACTCGGGCCTAGGTGTGCTGAGATCATTGCCAGCTGATGCAGAGTACTGCAAGTATTCCTTAGTTACCTGGACACAAATTGTATGAGAGCCGGCGTCCGAGCTGTTTGTGTTGCAGCATCCGTCGCGAAAGAACCCGGTTAGAGGGTCGTTACTACACGACAGTAAGGATTCGTTAAAAACATTAAGCGACTCATCAATCATAAATTCCCCATAGTAAACTTCTGTGCGGCGCTGTCGACGTTAGGTGTTGAACGCATAAATGCTGGTGTACGCGCTAATTATTGCTGCATACTGATTTTAATCTTGATCTAATATTTAGAGTTTACCTGAAGCTGGCATAGCAAGTAACCGCATTTAGTCTGGGATTCATTAAGTCATTCATACGAGTGGGATGCTCATCAAAATGAGTTTCTGCCTGAGATTCTAAAGGTCATGGCTAAGCGAAATGCAGCTGTTTTGTTGCTAGGCAGTGGGCTCTTAAACCGAAAGAACACTGTTCTTAATGCAACGAAGCTGGGCACCTATTGCTAGCGCTATGAAGTGCGGAGGACAGACCAGTGTGTAATGAATAGACCACGGAAGAATCAAATCGGTCGGCCCCCTTGATTATTTGGCATCACCATATTAAATAATTCAATCATGCTAAACTTAAATGAATTTCTATGAGCTCGGGCTTCAAAATGATTAACAAAGTCATACTGTTTTTTACTCTTTCTATTATTGCTCTTAGCACGGCCAACGCTGACGTAATTCGCCTCTCGAAGCCAGTGCAAAAAGACGCGACGAGTGAGACTTATGGCGAGCCGTTGTCAACGATGCCTCAAGCAGTGGAGTTGAAAATGCTTTTGACATCACCAGAAGAGCATCTTGATAAATCATTTTCAGTAACCACTCAAGTGGCTAAAGTTTGTCAGAAAAAAGGCTGTTTCTTTATTGCACAAGCGGGTTCAGAAACAATCCGAGTGGCTTTCAAGGACTATGGATTTTTTGTACCCACTGATATTGGCGGCAAGACAGTCACGCTTGTGGGTGAGTTGATTGCGCATCAACGCACAGCGAAGCAAGCTAAACATCTCTCCAAAGATTTAGGCGAAAACAGTACTCTAGAAAGCGGCTTTACATACGAAATAGTGGCAACTTCGGTACGCGTTCCGATTTACTAAGTCGTGATTAAACGGGGGTAGGCCGCATGCAACCTATTCAAACTATTAATAGCAGCCAAGTTTGGCATCCATAACTAGCTTCAATAAAGATCAAAGAGTTTGCGTTGTTCTAAATGTGCATGCTCGAGTAACAACGATAGCCGTCATTAAAAAACAATAAAGTAGATGAATCATATTATTAAGAGTTTAATCATTGGCTTAATGACCGCATATTTAAGCCAACCGTCTCTCGCAGAAGATCAAGACAATTTGCAGTTAGCGCCTAAAATTCCTTCTGGTTTAACTAGTGGTAGGCTCATGAAATTAGATACTGAGCTAGGTTATCACCCGCCGAAACCAATTCATAGATCGCCCCCGATTTACCCCATAAGGCAACGCAAAAAAACTCAAGAAGGCATGGTTGTTGTTAAGTTTATGGTTGATGAAGAAGGTAAAGTATTTGAGCCTATCGTAATAGAGTCAACCCATTCAGCATTTGAGGGCCCTGCTCTTGACGCTGTATTGAAATATCAATACGAAGCGGCACATATAGATGGTAAACCGCTCAAGTCAGTAACCAGCATCCGACTTGTATTTAGCATGCAAGATTCTGAAGATGCCGCAGGTCGAAAATTTATCAGCATATATAAAAAAGCGGATAAGGGTATGAACGCTGAGAATCCTGACCAGCAAGAGCTTAGGAGTGATCTCGACAGGTTGGCCAATGCAAAATATCTTACTAATTATGGTTTAGCCTATCTGTCTATGTTGGAGTACCGATATGCGACTAAGTTCTTGAGTAAGCAAGAGCAATTGAAATCGTTACGTAAGTTGCTTTTGTTTCAAAACCGTATTGAGAAAGATCGACAATTTCTTGATGAAGCTGCAATCCACTCTATTAGAATGAACATACTTCAGCTTCTGATCGAGCTTGGATATTATGGAGAGGCCCGAAGCAATTTTTACTGGTTGAATAAGGAGATTCCTAGTGCCGCTGAACCATTCAATGATGCTATGACGCAAGTGCGAGAAATACTTAGCGGCGATGATGCAATTATGAGATCAGTTGAGCTAAGCGATCGAGGTTATGAATATCACGATCTTACTAAGAGAAACTTTGAAATAGATGTAGTTGAGGGTGGAATAGAAAAGCTTAATTTTTATTGCACTCGGAGCTTCGGCACCATGGCGTTCAGCCCCGATAGTAGCTACCGTGTGCCTGAGAGTTGGGGTGCGTGTGACTTACTAGTGGTAGGTCGCCCCAAAACCAAAGCCAAGTTGTATCAATTTTGATGAGCAACTGTGGCCAGCAAACAAGTTCATTAGACAAGCAAAAGCCAGTTCAATTTGAAGCTGTAATACTTTAACCAACACTTTATGTGAGAGACAAGGAGCACTCAGAAGTACTCAAACGCCCTAGGTAAGAAAGCCGTTAAATATAGGCTCGCACACAGCAAATAAACTAATACCCAACCCACAACTAACCACCCATCAAAATAACCGGAGATTACCCAATGAAAAAAATCATTACCCTACTCGTCGCTGGCTCAATATCATTTTCAGCAACCGCTCAACAAGAAAGCATTCTAATGACAAAGCAACAGTTTTTGCAAACCTATGAAAACATGCTGAATCAGGCTGAAGAGTATGCTCAAAAAGGCAGTTCTATGTCCGACGAAATGATGAAAAAGAAGATGTCTGCTGAAGATTACAGTAGGTACAAAGACGAAGAAAAAGAATTTGAAAAACAGCACAACAAGGAACTGGCAAAATGCATCGGCATTGCACCAGAGAAATTGGCTAAAGCAAAAGATTCGTTTAAGCCAAAAGCTATGCTTGTGGTAATGAAGCAGTGCTCATCAAAGATTCCAGAGTCTTTTAATATGACGTCACTGGATTTCACTGAAGAGCCGGCACTTGCAGACTTCAGCGACTGTACCCAAGAAATTATGACTAAACAGACTGGTATCCCAGTTGCTAAGTACGAGAAGTGTGATGCTGAGCTGTCAGGCGACAACGATTACTAAGTAAACATCAATTAATTTGGTCCCTCATTTCATGTAAATTGGTGACTAAGCTGGACACCCATAACTAGCTTCGATATAGATCAAAAAGTTGGGAAATAACGGGGGCAGGCATGTCAAGAAGCAAGACTTATCATGCCTGGCCCTCGGCCGCGCAAAAGACGCGACCCGGTTTTAAAGACGTGATAAACAATCGCAGCTCGAGAGAACATGCATGAATAAACCTTTCTGTAAAATATTTTTACTAGTGGCAACACTATTATCTTCTTTAGCTTTGGCGGAAGAGGATAGAAAACCGCCCGCGTTGTATCGTCCTTCTTTTGTGGTTTTTGATGGAGTCGCTAGCGCTGGAACAGCATTCGTTATTGAGCATGATAAGAAATATTATGCTGTAACTGCCCAGCATTTAATTGGTACGGCTGGAGGCCTAAATAAGGACTATTTAGGAAAAGATATGATGACGAAGTTTAAAAAAGTAACTTATGATCCCGTGTATTCAGGTTATAAGAAGCTTACAAGCGTGACGTTTATTCCAATTAAAAATGCTGAGCCAATCTCGGACAAAACCGCTAAATATGATATTTTCATTTCGCCAGTGAATACCTTGGATTCAATGCCGTTAACTCTCGCGAAGAGTTCGCTTAAGGTAGGTGATCGAGTAATGCTATATGCAATAGTTGCGAGTTCAGAAGAGGTCATGCATTTGGCTACAGTTACGAATATTACTGAAGATGAGCTGGTGTATGTATTTGACGACAAAACCATCAACTTAAGGGCTACAAGTGGTGCTCCAGTCATAAATGCTAAATATCAAGTTGTTGGTATTAACTTAGCTGGCGGCGAAATGGATGATGGTAGTGTTGTAGGGTGGGCAAATCCACACGGCTCTATCTTAAAACACTTGCCGTAGAGACTAATAACAATCATTGTTGAAAATACTAGTAGGTTAGGTTGAGGCTTTTAGTGAAAAATGTTTCTATGTTTTTTTTAGTAATTTAGGGAAGAAATGCGGAAACCAATTATATTGTTCTTAGCCATGTTATTGCTCTCTGCTAGCTCGGCTCAGGCTGGGCTTTTAGATTTAATCCGAAAGTTTGATCCCACATATCTGCGCTCGGTTGATGTAACGGTAAAACTGTCGAGTGAAAAGGATTTGGCCTTCGACGTTCAAGTTAATAAGGAGTCTTTAGAGACCCGACCCTACTGGGTAGAGGTCAATGCGCCGATACAGAAATCGAAGAAGCATGTGGACGTGACTAATCAGTTTTCAGTTTGGAACGGTAAGCACTCTGATCTTCATAAATTAAAGTTTAAGGCGGGCGACAAGTTTGAGTTGGATATCACGCCAAACTTTGCGACTTACTGTGCTTATATATTTAGCCTGCAAGTTCCGCTTTATGAGGGGATGGTTTCTGACTATAGAATTGACGAGGGTTGTGAGTTGCAAATCTATTTCTCAGGCCCGGGAATTAAATCTTTGATCACACAAACGCCTTTCCATTGTGGGCTCCTAATGGATAGCCTTGAGCAAGTAGAAGGTGATTGGTATGAAAATAACGAGCTAGAGAGCCTACCTTTTAGCTGCAGGCAGGTTCTGTAGCCGGCAACTAAGCGACAAACTAAGCTGGACACCCATAACTAGCATCGATATATCTCAATGAGCCCTTATAGGCCTGATAATGACTTGGGCGCTACTACTTAAGGTTGGCATTATGATCCTTATACTTGCCTTACCGATTAAGTCGAAAAAGGCAATTAGTCGGCCACACTTCGTAATAAATGAAGAGCTCACCCGTTCATATAGTTAGTTAAAAACACTCCAGAGAAACCAATATGCGCAAATCAGTTATAAGCAAATTCGTAGTGCTGACTTTAATCGCCCTAGTTAATCCAGCGTATGCTGAGCTTACTGAAAGCGAGTTGACGTCATTAAAAACACTGATCGATAGTGACCACCGCTCAGAGAAAGCGCGAGCAAGAAATAAATATCGCCACCCATTCGAAACACTCAAGTTTTTTGACGTTAAGTCTAACCAAACCGTGGTAGAAATATGGCCCGGCGGTCAAGGTGGTTGGTATCGAAGCATTCTTGAGCCGTATCTTGCTCAAAGCGGCAACTACATAGCCGTCCGCTCAAAGGACTCATTTCCAAAACCAGTTAGTAAGGTTCCAGATAATACAGCCGACCGAGTACTTGTATTTCGCGCTCATGGTTTCATGATTTATGATAAGCCTGCACAGCAATACTTTGACGCGATTTATAAAATGCTCAAACCTGGTGGGGTTTTCGGTATTGTTGATCACCGAGGAGATGAGGCTGTACCACAAGACCCAAAAGGCGTCAGTGGTTATGTTAATCAATCGCATGTATTGATGCTTGCCAAGAATGCTGGCTTTAAGCTACTAGCAAGTGCAGAAATAAACGCTAACTCTGCCGATATTAAGGACTACCCTAGAGGTCTATACTCACTGCCACCGTCATTGAAAGGCTCTTCTTTTAACAAAGAACTTCGTGAAAAAGTACTTAAGATTGGCGAGAGCGACCGCATGACTTTACAGTTTGTTAAGCCTTAGTATCGCTATGCTGGACACCCATAACTGGCTTCGATATAGATCAAAGAGTTGGCGTAACTTGGCTTGCCCCTAGAGCCCAGTGAACGGAGTGAATACCAGAAAATCGATGGGAACAAATGAACCAATTATTGGGTGACCTCAGCTGATTTTAGTTTAAGTGTATATATGATTAATATGAAAATTGCTTTGAGTTATACCAATAGTGCTGGAACGACTCTTGATCTTTCATTACCTGATGGAAATCAGTTACAGAATTTAATGGAGATCGTCAGAGATTATGGTTTTGAGGATTGGGGCGAATGCAGAGGGCGAGCTTGGTGCCGTACATGCCATGTTCGCCTTATTTCAAACACGAGTATCGAAATTAACTCTCATGAAGAATTCGCGCTAAACGAATTAGAAACGCGTTATTCAAACAGTAGACTGGCCTGCCAAATAGCAATAGACTCGACGCTGGACGGTGCGAGACTTATTCATGCTGGAGATAATTGAGTTAGTAAGATTGCCCTCTATCAATAAAGTCCGAAACTAAGCTGGAGAAATTAAGCTGGACTCCCATTGCTAGCGCTATATAAATCATAGGCTTAGCCTTGGCCTTGGGTTGGGTGTCCGAATAAGACCGGATCTTTGCGTTGATCTTGATAATTCAATCTTATAAAGTGGGTGTTCAGTATTACCTTTATAAAAATGTTCGTGCTTAGCGTAAAATTAAGTCGGTGTAAGATAATCTCGTAATCTTTGGGTGTTAGGATATGTCGGTAAAAAGTATTTTTGCATTGATCAGTGGCGCGGATGATTCAGAACAAAAGCCGCACCAGCTAGCGGTTGCTGTCTTATTGTTTCATTTAGTTCGTTGTGATGGCAACGCAAAAATGTTGGAGCTCATGCATATGAGCGAGTTATTACGAAAGGAGTTTGAGTTTACTCAGCAAGAGTTGGAGGTTATCTTCAGGCTAGCCGATGAGCAAGAGTCTAAAGGCATAGACACTAATGAATTTACCCGTGAGCTGTGTAACAAGCTAAGCAATCATAGTCGGATGAAACTGCTGGAATATTTATGGATTTTGGCGTTTTCAGATGACCAGATAGAAGAGCAAGAAGCATCACTTATTAAAAACGTTGCTCAGCAATTAGGGTTAAGCGGGCACGAACAAGCCACCGCACAAGAAAATGCGGAAGAGCATTTAGGCTTAGACTTGTTTTAGTTTGACTGTCTAACCAAAAAACTTGGCAACTAAGCTGGATGGCAACTAAGTTGGATGGTAACTAAGCTGGGCACCCAAAACTCTTTTTATATAAATCAGAGTGGTGATTACTATGAGTGCCTGCGTAAACGATGAAGCCCTTAACTATTGTTGAGTATGAGGCGCCTACAGATGATAGAGGCGATGCCATAGTTTTGGCTTATCTAAGCGGCGGATATACCCAAAAAGAACTCGGGTAGCACTTTGGTTTATACTATGCTCGTATAAGTCACACTGTAGGACTGGCAAAAGATAAGACTTGGTCCTACCAGATTCTAAATACTGTATTTTTAACTCTTATGTTTTATTAAGGATAATTATGATGAAGATCACTTTTCTATTGGTTTTATTGGGTACATGTTTTTGCACCTCGATTGCGTCAGCACACGACTTCAAAGTGCCGCAACAAGCGATCGATGCGTATATCACAGGAGTATCAACAGGTTCTGGAGAGCATGTTGAAATGGCGTATACCTCAGATGCGACCATCAAGTTTTATGATCAGAATGACCTTTATAAGGAATACACGCGCGAGAGTTTTGCGAAAGCGGTAAATGGCGGTGAAGGGTGGGATGCTAAAATTGAAACTACGGCATTAGTCGTGACGGGCAACGCTGCAAACGCCACCGTTGAGTTTACATGGGGAGAAAACGGTGAACATGGTTATGTGGATTACCTAAATCTCATTAACTCAAATGGCAGCTGGCATATTACAAATAAAGTCGCGCAATATATCTCGCGCAAGGAATAAGAAAGCAGCAGAGCCTAACCGGACAAAAAGGTTCCTTTGTATCGAGCTTAAAGTAAATGCTAGTTACAAGGCAAAAGGCAAGCTTTGTTCGGGTTTCAAGCGAGGATGAATGATTACGCTCGGTGATTCTAACGGACACTCACATTAAGAAGGTATAAACCAATCTGGACCCACAGCAATAAGTAAGAACAGACATACAATGCGATGATTGAGTGTTTATATGACTGTCCTAAGATTCTGAGGTTGAGACTTGCTGAATAATATACCGCGGCCTCAGAACTTGAACTGTAGCCCCAGCATTAAAGTCGAATACTCAGTATCGAAATCAGTGACATTTCGATAGTCATATCGAAGGTTCCATGACCATCGATCGTTAAGACACACACCCAATGAGGCACCAACATTGTAGCCAACGCCACTCTTACTGTCTTGGTCTTCATAGTTACCAATTCCCGCATGTATCGCGGGTCGTGGGCAGAAGTCGTTACTAAAGTTGTATTTCACTTCAGCAGACAGGTGCGTGAAAGAAAAATCATCCCCACCGAGGGTGTTGTCAAAAGTATCGTGCCCTAGAAAGAAACCTGCCGCTAGAGTGTTTGTGAACTGGCGCTGCACTTGCAACCCAAGCGCGGTGTTGCCATCAGCAATCGAATCAAATGGTGAATGGGGTTCTGAGGCACCAACAAATACCGCTACGGAATAGTCTTCAGCACGTGGCAAGCAACCACATCCGCCAGGAGGTAATGGGTAGCCACCTTCAGGTCCATCTGGTTGGTCGTACTTTGGATACTGAAACGATAACATGGTATAGCGGGTGAATGGGTCACCACTGTTGTCGGTACCACTGGCTTGAGCGTAAGCAAGGTAGGCTCCACGCTCTAACGTGGTGTGTTTATGACCATAAATACCATCGTTAGCCGCACCATCGTCATTAGCACCATCATCCAGAAAAGTGATCATGGTCTTGTCGCCGTCAGGGTCACGAAGTTCAGCGGTTACTGTAGCGCCAGCTATCGGTGCATTGTCGACTAATACCAAACGCATACGCGCATCAATACCACTTGGTTGCAAGAATTCAACATCGACAGGGCCAGCACGCAACGCTAAAATCGACGGTGCCGACGCCACTACTGAAAATTCTAGATCATTAGAATTGAAATCCTCTTGCCCCTCGAAGGTGAACAGTGAATAGTTCCAAGTGCCTGGTTCGGGTTGTTGAATGCGAAACGATTTATGGGTGCTTGCGCTATAGCTTTCAATATTAGGGGGAGCGTGTGCGATTGCAGTAGCACTTGGGTCCGAAAGCGTCAATGTCGGCAAATCGGGCGTCGGGCCATCAGGGTTATTCCAGTGCATAACGACCGTCATCCATTCAAGCCCGGCAGGCACTTCGAAGGTATCAGAGCGTATACAACCGGCACCAAGGCCTATGCAGGGCGGTAAGTCTTCGCGATAGAAAAATCGTTGCTCGTCTCGAATATCGGCGTCAATACGTTTATAGATATCTGACAAGCGACTTAGTAGAAAGTAAGAGCCCTCACCTGTGAGTAAATTAACCCAGGTGCCTCCAGTGCTCTCAGCGATCTCCTGAAGAAAAGGGTCGTCAGCATCACCACCGACCGAGATAGTATGCAATCTAACAGGTGGGTCTGCCGCCGCGATACTGCTTTCAACATCCGCTTTATATCGAGGGTCACGATTTTCTTTGCCATCGGTTATCAATACGATATCCCTAGTAATGGGAGACAATATAGCTGCATCGTTCATAATTCGAAGCGCTTCTTGTGCTGGCGCACCAATCGAGGTTTCACGCATCGGTGGCACTGGAGTTGGCCATACATTACTAATATCGCTTCGCATCGCGATTCGGTTTGCAGCATTCAACGAGCTAAAAGCAGGCCCTTCTATACGCACTGTTTCAGGAATAATATCGACGTTGCCGTTGTCATCAACGTCACCTAGATATTGAAAACTTAGGGCGCCAAAACGATCCTCACTGCTTGAAAGGTCTACAAAGAGCTCTCCAGCAGCAACGGCTGCCTGCATCTTTTCAGGATCGGCTGTATTGTCTACCCGTAACATACTGGTGGTTCGATCGATGGCGATGACCCTATCAAGTGGAACCGCTTCTTCGTAACAAATAGAGCTTGCTTCCACATCGAATAACTCGGGAAATGCGGTCATTTGTACGCGCAGGTCAAAACAAGTCCGACC
Organism: Gammaproteobacteria bacterium; assembly: GCA_017854775.1. GTDB lineage: Bacteria > Pseudomonadota > Gammaproteobacteria > Arenicellales > Arenicellaceae > Arenicella. Next base: position 11,113 of record JAFMHC010000028.1, read on the forward strand.
AGCAACAATCTGTTGGCCGGGGCGAAACACTAACCAATTTTCATTACCAATTCGGCCTATATTTATAATTCGCTCAGCACCAAATGGTGTGCCGTCAACTTCAAACTGAAGATCGGAAGGAATCATGTCAAGGTTAGGGCCTTGCAACCGTATTAGAATTCTTGGGTCAGCATCCTGCGACCGCACATTTGTGGGTAACTGCGTGGTCGGTTCAACTATATTTAAGGCGCTCATATTAGTGAATAACTGATTCGGCACGCAACCAAAACAGCCTTTGTCCTGTCCATCGCCGCCAGCCACATAAACATCCAAGTCTCCATCAAGGTCGTAGTCGATAAAATCGGCGGATAAGCGCTGATAGTTTCCATGGCCTGGCAATGGGTCGGTTCCACCGAACTCAACAAAACTACCGTCCCCGTTATTTCTCCATATGCGTACTTGACCATTATTGCCTCCATCAATCGTAACCGCGCTAATATCTATATCACCATCAAGATCAATATCTCCGAGCTCAACATCGTAAAATGAACCCGCTGCTGCATTGCTCAATAGGGTCTCCGAAAAAACGCTTGGGGTACCTCCGGAGTTGTTCAAAAACACAATGACCGTATTGCTTCCAGCTAATACGAAATCATCGAAACCATCGGCGTTAAAGTCAGCAGAGCCGCCAGCTAAGGAGGTTGGAAACACTGTGGATGATGCCGTAAAGGCTGGTAAATCTTCACCATCGTTTAACCATAATTTACCCGGGACACCGTTCTCATTTACGGTGAAAATATCTAGGCTATTATTGTCGTCAGCATTGAGAAAGAATACATCGTGCGTAGAGCGGTCTGCGTCAGTTTCATCAGACGCTGCTAACTTAGGCGTGAGCAAGGTGAAGTTAAAGCTATCGTCCTGGCCTATAAAGACCGCAGTGGTAGATATTTGAGCACCTGCCGCGTTGCAGATATTGCCAATGCGTTCAGTCACCGCAAAATCTAGTAAACCGTCATTATTTAAATCTCCGACGGCAATATCGTCAGGACATAAATCTAAATTAGCGGTGAAGTCTGGTGCTGATAAATCAAAATAGTTATCCTCTCTTCCACGATTACGGTACACCGAAATACGCCGTCCGCCATCTGGTGACTCTGTGCGTATGAGGTCAGGCAAATTATCAGAATTTAAATCGGCAAAGTCAGAGTCATAGCTAACAAAGCCGTCTCGCGGGCCTACTATAGTCGAAGTGAAGCTACCCGAACCCGTATTGCGGCGCACAATAACATCGGTACTATTGTCGTCATTGTTGGAGTTCGAATCAAAGATATCCGGAAAGCCGTCGTTATCCAAATCTGCAACGTCTGCATCTTTGGTGCGTCCAAGATTTTCATCAGGGTCTCCTAAAGCTCCATCTTGATCTCGATCGGCTATAATTTGAGTACGTTGAACGTAGGCAAGTGTATCAATAGCGTTAGAACCGCGCCGCGCAGCCAACTCATCAGTAGTAATGAGGGTCCATGTGGCCGCTGCGTCTTCAACTTGAATAGTGAAAGGCCCCGCTGGTAATACTTGAGCACCGCCGCCGCCCAAAAAACCCGATGGCAAGCGAAATTGAATTAGTTCATCACGCCAAAGCTCAATTTTACTTACCGGTACTTCAACGCTGCTTGAAACCTCAATGAGTGTTACCGTGCCAGGGTTGCAAGATGCAGGCGAACAAAAGTCAGAACCGCGAATCGAAACTACCTCTCCCACCCGTTGCCTAGACGGTTCGAATTCACTAATCGTCTGTGCTTGCAAATAGCCACTGACGAAAATAAACCCAAGTATTAAAATCTTCAAAAACTGAAAAAAATAAGCACTTACTGAATAGAAATTCGGTGTTAACCACTTCGATGTCACATGAGGTGAAGTTGCTGAAAGCGCCTGCGACATAGATGTTGAACTTAACATATTAAACTCCTTTTATGTTTGAACGTACTTGGTTAAACTAGAAATTGAGCATCGACTACCAAGGGTTAGGCCCATCTGAAAATGTGCCGAATTTCTTCGATACAATATTTATTTCCACTTTTAATTCACCCATCACCCTGCTGTATGCGCGTCAATCGATCGTCAACAATATGTTAAATATCTGTGAAAGGCTCAAGCAGATAATCAATTAAAAGTCTTACTAGGGCAGGCACGTGTAGAGATGTTAAAGTTTTACAGATAGCCTCGACGTCTAAGAAATCGTTTTTGTCGATTTAACAAACGGCGGCAAAAATTTAGCGGCCATCAACTTGGGAGTGTCCCCGAACGCCTTGGTTTTACGAGCTAGACAACAACCAAGCTAGACAACAACCAAGCTGGACACCCAACTGAGTTGGGCGCCCAACTAAGCCAACTGAGTTGAGCGCCCATAACTAGCTTCACCAGCTGCTGAGAAATAAAGCACAGTGGCATCTAAAACAATTCTTTATAATACAAGCTGTTGATCAGTTGCCTTACAGGCTGTTGTCTGTGAGTCATCATTTAATTGAATAGTTTGGTTGAGGTTTTTATGAAAGTGTTGGGTTTTGAGGGTGTTGTTATTCGTTTCGTTTTTGCCTTGGTGCTTGTCTTTGCCACTTATAATCCGTCGGCGTATTCCTATTTCCATTGGGCTGAAGGCTCGTTTCCACAGTTTACTCCCGCGCTCGCGATCTGCGGCTTATTTCTGATTATCTCTTGGGGCATCTATTTGCGTGCAACTTTTCGGTCGCTTGGCGTTATTGGTCTTTTATTGGCCGCTGCCTTTTTTGCTAGTTTTGTCTGGCTTTTTTATGATCTCGGGTGGCTTCAGGCAGACAATGCCGGAGCAATGATGTGGGTGGTACTTGTGATCGTGTCGCTGTTGTTGGCTATTGGTATGTCGTGGTCGCACATTCGTCGTAGACTGACTGGGCAGGTTGATATTGATGATGTTGATGATAATTAAGCGAATAGTCGAATCCATTGAGCACTAGTTTTAAAACAAAGAGTTGATGTTGGTCTTTATAAGTGTCCCGATGAATTGTCTTCAAGTGTTTATATTCCTTTCCCAGCAAGAACTAACTTTTAGTATTGAATTATTATGAGGGTTTACAGTGGTAAATTTTAAAAGCGATATTTCTATATTTTGGTCTGAGAGCGTTCTGTATATAGCCATTTACTCAATATTTGCATTGATTGTTTGCTTTATATTTGCTGCCCTGGAGTTATATAACCAATCGACAAACGTAGCGTTTAGTCGGGTAGCGATTAAAGCGGCAGCACTGACGATTTTCGTGATTTTATTGTTTACGGTATCCTTATTCATTGTGAGTTGGAAATCGTCCTTATTCGGTGGGGAAATAATTACTAATATTGTATTGGCTACGATTTGGTTTGTTTTGTCGTATTTATTAAATAATGCATTAATAGCTTGGTGTGGTCTAAGTTTTGAAAAGAGTGTTTTTTATACTTATTTGCCTGTCGTTATTTTAATGTCACCATTTATCATATTTATCATATTTAATATATTTGTTTTATTGCTGGGAAGTGCTTGGAAAAATTGATGTTATTGCCAATAAACAACTAAGCTGAACACCAATAACTGGCTTCAATACTAAGTTCATTAAGTGGATGAAGCTCACTAAGTGGACACCCATTGCTAAATTCAACATAGAGCAAAGAAACGGCGTCGGTTTTAATGTGGGTGCCCAAGTAAGAATTCGTCTTGAATTCACAATTCAGGACGCAGCACCTTTTCTAAAAGAAAAATTCATCAGATAGAGGATAACTATCCAGTCGCGCTCCTTTCTAGAGAGTGATGACGTTTTAGAAAAATCGTTGGTCACTCTTATCGACCAGCGATGCTTAGTTAGCTGGCGAGCCGGTATCGGCAAGTGGTTATTGCCCGAATTGCTCGCTGCTGTGTACTAATACTGTTGTACAACCTGCTGCATTGATTCGACGGGATAGACATCTTATGTTCGATTTCTTTGCCAACACGAGAAAAAATAATGAAACAAACGATTGTTCTAGCACTCTTGGTTCTGTGGTCTATGTCATCTTCTGCGTTGGAGATAGGATCTATCGCCCCTGATTTTACTCTGCAAGGCTCGGATGGCAAAACATATAGTTTATCGGACTTTCGAGGCAAGCAATCAGTTGTGCTTGCTTGGTTCCCAAAAGCCTATACAGGAGGGTGCACAATTGAATGTAAGTCGCTTTCTGAGAATGGCCATCTACTGAAAAAATTCACGGTCACTTATTTTATGGTAAGTGTTGACCCGATTGAGAAAAATATAGGGTTTGCTCAGCAGCAAGAAGCGGACTTCCCATTGCTTAGTGACCCAACTACGAACACAGCACAGCAGTACGGTGTGCTGAGGGAAAACGGTACCGCCGCTCGACACACGTTTTATATAGGCCGGGATGGTAAAATTTTGGCCATCGATAGAAATGTAAAACCAGCAACCTCAGCGGAAGATATGGCCACAATGCTGGCTGAGTTGGAAACACCTCTTGTGGATACACAACTAAGCTCAACACCCATAACCAACTAAGCTGGATACCCATAACTAGCTTCAATATAGAGCAATGAATTGGCGTTGATTTTAATGAGTGTGTCCAAGTAAGAACGCTCGTTTAATTAGCGTACCCGCACTCTCATAGGCTAGGGCGGTAATCTGTACCTCTGGCGATTTGCGACCACTGACGAATATGTGGCGCAGTGTCGTCTAGCCAGCGGGCCTGGCTATTTTCAATAACTAAAATTTCCTCCCACTTTGCACCTACTTCACCCTGGTCCGCGTGCGGTTTTACTAACCACAAACCATCATGTGCTGGATGGTCAGAGGTCTGCATATTGTTCCATAATGGGCTGCTCCGGCCTAAACCACGTTGCGCAAGGCTATCCTTAAACTTAAACCATGTTAGCGATACCGCATCGAAGCCTTGCAACCTCAGGTTAAAGGGGATGTTGGGTGATTTGATAGCTCGATGACCCAAGACCTCGCCTGGATGCTTTATGTGAACCGGCTCATAGCCTGCTGATGGCAGGCTGTCGCGATACTGAGCAAGGTGTTGCATCATCTGTTGATGGTCTGCGTTCTCAGCAAAACAAAAGCTGTACGAGGTGCCGACTAAAAAGCGGGAAAACAGCGGGGCCGCATCTAGGATTACACTGTCGCCTTTCGCTAAGGTTTTTGATTTTGGGAAAAAGTTACCTACTTTCCACTTGCCTGGCAATGCCGTACGCTCGCCAAACAGCACAACGGGTAAGTGAAAAAAAGAATCTGCACCTTCTTTTTGATATGCGCTGACCTAGGCTTCATTTGTCCTGCTATTTGAGAGGTATTCATCTACGTCACAGCAAGAACTTCGGGGCCGTAGGACAGTCATCAGGTCAACTAGACATCTGCCACGAAGATGCAGTATTGTCACACTATTCAATTTATGTCAATTTTATCGCTAACCACATTATGATCATAGTAAGAGCTGTTTGTTTCTGGCTTATCTTTCCAACGCTGTTGTTCTCAACCGTATCTCAGGCCAAGGTGCGCAATGAGACAGTAACCTTGGACGTCTACTGCGGTGCTGGAGACGAGATCGACTTTAATGGGTTGGCTTATTTCTGTTATGTCGATCAATCGAAGGTCGCGCAGCTCTATCGCGCCAATGGACAGCAGACGAGCTGGCAGGCTATGACCGGCTTCAAAACTGGTTCGGCTACCGGATTGCGTGTCGTGTTCAAAACTGAGCGCGCACTTTTTTTCACCGTATTGCGCGGTAACAAGTGGCATCTGTTTAAAACAAATGGTCAGCCGGTGACCATCAGGATCTGGGTGTGTATGAGGGGAGTGGCAGAACGCTTGATCTAATTGCCAGCGATTCCGGCATTCATTATTTGCGTTCGGGCAACGCCCTTTTCGCGGCTAATGAAGATACGGCACAAATAAAGTTTATTGCCTGGACCACGCGAGATGCTGGACTCTATCGATCCGATGTGGTGTACCAAAACGGGTATCTCTATTACGTGACCTCAAATTCGCCAGGTTACTGGAATTTGGTTGAGCGTGTTAACAAGAACGGTAAGCGAGAGTTATTGCGAGAATTTCCAGGTGATACAGATACTGTCATATCTCCAATTATTACCAGTGCTGGTTTTACCTTTGCCAATCGCGTTGGACAGTTTTTCGTCAACGCTATGGGTGCAGTACAGGAGAAAAATGTCGTTGGATTTCCGGTAGGAAAAGTGGGTTCAACATTCTTAGTTTGGAGTTACGGCGGTGAACTCGGAGCGACCAAAGACTTTGATGTGGTCACGCCGCTGGGGAGTTCCGACTTAGATTTTACCTACATACAATTTGTTGAACTTGGAAATTCCGCAATTACTCGTTGCTGCTCAGGTCAGTACGTTGTCTCCGATGGGACCGCATCGGGTACCGTTACTGCTCCGGGCACACCGCTTTTTGATACTGTTCAAGAGGACGTCGGGATGCTGGTGAAACGGGGCACTAACCAGCTTCACTTTCTTGATAAAGACCGCCCCCGGCAGTCAACATTAATAGCTCAGTTTGACGGTGACATTGCTTACGCTCTGGTAAGAGATCAAAGCTCTTACTATGTGATAACCGAAAATGAAGAAGGGGGCACTTCGAAAGTATGGCGAGCGTACCGCGATGGCCGCAGGCCAATGCTTTTACGCAGCACAACTAGGCTCATCTCATTTGCCAGAACCGAAGGGCAGCGGTTGTACTTTGGTGAACAAGCCTTTGGCTTAAGCTTTGACAAGGCGGACCTTTGGCACAGTGATGGCACACCAGGTTTCACTTACGTGCTCAAGGATACGACGATTGAGTTACCACGGCTAGATTGGCTCCCAGCGGTTCTAGACATTATCAATGGCGACTGACAAGCAGTGAACTAGGTTGAGGAACTAAGCTGGACGCGCTTAGCTAGCTTTAATATATATCAAAGATTTGTCGTTGCTCTTAACTGGGTGTTCACGTATATGACTCTCGACGGTGCTCATAACTAGTTTGTGAGTGAGCATCGTAGCCACACAAAAATACGTGTCACCTAGCCAATGGCTATTGAGACAAAAGGACTGTTATTGTCGAACGGTTGCAGCAGATTATTAATCGAAAGTGTTGGTTGGTAGTGTTAGTTGATCGTGTCGATCAGAATGAACCTGTCTTACGATGTGCTCAGAAAAAGTGAGGGGTCATCATAATAGTTGATTCAATCATGCTAAGCTTGAAACAATTTCTACAAGGTTGTACTCCACAATGATTAATAAATTTGCACTGTTTTTTACTCTTTCTATTATTTGCCTTAGCACGGCCAACTCTGATGTAATTCGCCTCTCGGAGCCAGTGCAAAAAGACGCAACGACTGAGACTTATGGCGAGCCATTGTCAACGATACCTCAAGTCGTGGAGTTGAAAGTGCTTTTGACATCACCAGAAGAGCATCTTAGTAAATCATTTTCAGTAACCACTCAAGTGGCGAAAGTTTGCCAGAAAAAAGGCTGTTTCTTTATTGCACAAGAGGGCTCTGAAATAATTCGGGTGGCGTTTAAAGACTATGGTTTTTTTGTACCCACTGACATCGGTGGCAAGACAGTCACGCTTGTGGGCGAGTTGATTGCGCATCAACGCACAGCGAGCCAAGCTAAGCATTTTTCCAAAGATTTAGGTGAAAGCAGTGCTCTAGAAAGCGGCTTCACATACGAAATAGTGGCTACCTCGGTACGCATTCCGATTAACTAGGTCATCATCAAGGGGGCATGTCAGGTTCAGTCTAACCGGACTAATAACAGGGAGTATAACTATTGCCCAGATTATTTCTGGATCTGGGAGCTAACTTAAGCAGAAAATGAGACTGAGCAGCATTGTGTGCTTGGGTTTAATTGAGGCTGAGTAAACTATATTCCGGCGATGTATATTTCGGAGTTGTATATTGAATTATATTAAGAGCCCGCTCATGTCTCTCTACATCCTGAAATCTGATTTTCAAATTAACTAGACGTGACCGCCAGAACGTTAGATGGATTACCTCCTATTCAACCCCGAAACTCAGTGACGCTTTGAAAATGAAATCATTAATATGTGTTGTCTTGCTAATATCAACTGTCTTACCTAGCCTAGCCTATTCAGCCTCGTATTCTGATTATCGGCGTTTGCTTAAAAAAATTGAATCTAATCAAAGCTTGATTGCCGATGATCAAGCTTTTATAAACCTGTTAGGTGAAGAGCAATTTATACCTGAAATTGCTCTTCTAAAGTCCAACAAAAATATCAGTGCCGTGCAAACGAAATGGTTGAAATTTGCCATTCCTAACGATGAAATCATTTACGATTTTTTAGAAAAAAGAATTACCAAAGCACTGGAAAGAAACGATGATGCTGTTCCGCCTAAAGGAGGACGAGCACGGCACTATTCTTGGTATTGGGGTTACTACGGCAGGGCGGCTATTAATATGTATTCGGTAACTAAAAAGAGGAAGTTTTTAGATTTAGCCTCAGAGAGTTACGCTCGGTTACTTGAGTTTCGCGATGACCGTTTAGAACTGACTGATGATCGTAGAGATGAGATTGTACCGTCATGGGGAACTCTCTATAAAAATGGACTACGAGGCAATGAGGTCACGACAGCCGGACTTGTCTCTTTACCTGCGTGCGAATTTCTCCAAGTTGTTAATAATGACCCCGAACTGAAAGATATTTATGCCGAGCAGATAAGCTATTACGTAAAAACTGTGAATGAAACCTTGTCTTATTTTTTTGATGAGATGCTTTATAACGAAAATAATGGTGGTTACTTTCGGCACAAATTGGAAAATTATCTAGAACCTTTCAATCATTCTAATATCTATGCGGCTGCACTAGTTCGATGCCTCCCATTCAGCCAAGATAAGGTAAAACAAGAATCGGTAATACAGGCTATTTCAAATTATTATAAGCAAGCGATCACAGTTCTCGATAATCAAAGTTATTCTTGGCCCTACTCTGCAGAATCTCGTTATTCGTGGCTCTACTTTCTAAATCCTAATAAAAAGACACCAAAATCTGAAGCTATTTGGAAGGCAGGAGTAACCATAGAGCTGCCAATTGCTGCGCATCATGCGGGAATTGTATTTGATCAAAATGACATTGATCATATTGCCAATGTTTTACTAAAAAATGTAGTGAGAGACGATGGTAAACTAAATCGGTCAATTGGCTTGGATGGGACGCGGACAGTCAAAGACTCTAGTGCCTTAGGGTTTATATCGATCTGGTTGTATATCCCAGATACTGAAGAGAAAATAAGGACGAAAATTGAAAACATATTTAAACAGAATCCTGAAAAATTCCCACACGGCTGGTTTGGCGGAGCTCGCTCAATGATCATGGGTATGACCCACTATCTGAAACTAAATGCGATGAAAGATAGCAAAGCAATCTAGAGAGTCTCGTGAATTAGATGACTGGGAAAAATACTGTCAGGTCTGCTTTTTGCCAAATTCAATTAGCTGTTTTAGACAGTAACTAGAAGAGGCATTGTAAAAAGAATGAAGTTTAAAAACCTCACGATAAATAGTAATTGCTCGATCAACTAATTGGTAACTTTATCTATGAATGAAAATGTAAATCATGGCGACACTAAAAATAGGTCTCCGTTTGTTGCTGGAATTTTGGGGATATTATCACCAGGATTGGGACTACTCTATGCAGGGAAGGGCCGTATGGCTCTGTTAACACCTATTTTTATGCTGCTGTTGATTGCAATACTTTCATGGTCTAGGTTGATACTTTTACCCGTAGGATATTGGTTGTTAATTGCAGGCTCAATTGTGTTTGTGGTAGGCGCAATTGTTGTCGCATGTAGGTATGCAGGCATGGCAACTGCCGTGCCGAAAAATTGGTACCAACGCTGGTATATTTACATACTTTTCATTGTAGTGGTACAAGCCGGTTTTATGGTTATGGAGGGTAATTCACGGTCTACGATATTTGGTTTTGAAACCCACCGTATTCCATCGGTGTCTATGCAGCCCATATTGGTTCCAGGAGACTTTATTCTAGCCGACAGTTGGGCGTATGCATCGCAGGCGATTGAAGTTGGGGATGTTGTAACATTTGATTACCCATCTAGGCCGAGTCAAGTCTGGATAAAGAGAGTGATCGGCCTGCCTGGTGACAAGGTTGAGATAATAAATGGTGTCGTGATGGTGTCTGGTGTAAAACTCGATGAGCCTTATATAGACATGGACAATAATATACGTACAGCAAATAGCCCATATTCGACTGTTGTTCCTCAGGGGCAGTATTTTGTACTAGGTGATAACCGAGATAATAGTGCTGATAGCCGAATGTGGGGCTTTGTGCCTCACGAAAATATTCGTGCAAAACTCGTCAATATTTGGTTTGCGCTCGATAAAAACGGAATTCAATTTGAACGGATTGGATTAGTTAACTAGCGAGTCGACTTTGCTGTATTTTTAACAAAGAAAGGCGTGCTGCCAAAGCGCGCCTCTCTACTGTATATTTACGGCTTTGACTCTAATCGTCGTTTAAAACGAAGCTAACTTTCATTTTGACTATAAATTGATCAACTTTACCGTCCTTAATACTGACTTCTTGGTCCTTTACCCACGCGCCTGTGACGTTCTTAAGAGTTTTACATGCTCTTTCGATGCCTTTTTCTACAGCGGCTTCAAAACTTTTTTTCGATGATGAGGAAATTTCGGTTACTCGTGCGACAGTCATATTTTCATCCTAGATTAGTGGTTTGATTAGCGATTTTAATCGCTAACGAATTGGTTTTCTTTTTCGGAACTACGTTGAGTATATCGACCGAAACGGCAGTCGATCGTTATTTTTTGTGAAACATATGAGCTGAAGATACTCATCAATTTCCTGTAACCACAGATAGTGAGGGGTTAGCGTTATGAAGACATTACCGTATGTGAATCCATGTTGTCCGGGGTTTGAGGTAACAGACATTCAATGTGATGATTGCAATTCGAGTGATAAGCTTTGTCGCTCGTGTCGAGGAACTGGTCAGAATCTGCGCTTGAGTAAATGCGATAATTGCGCTGCCGTTATCGATAATTCTGAAATAGATTATGATTGTTAGGGGCCTTTTTGATAGGTACAAATAAACGAATAGAAAGCGTTGCATAAACTGGCGAGGTTTAGAAATCTTACTGGGGCAAGTATTTTAACAATCAATAAAATCAAATTTTTAGCAATCCCTGCCAGGCTTAGGCCTGAATAAAACCATGAGCCAATAAGATTTGAATGCTACCAAACATTGTAAAATTTCAGTACGTCGCTGGGGCGGAATAGATGACGATTATCGAGCCGTTCATGATTTCATAGACAGCACTAAAGTGCTGTGCGCGGATAGTAGGCATCGAATTTTTCATACGATGTGGGCTGTAAATTACATCATTGTTCCGTTGTTTGGGGATACTATTGTTAATAGCGACGGGGTAAATGTTGATGTTAAGGATCTATGTGAGCGCGATCATTTATTGGTTGATTACGCTAATAAATTTATTCCCACACTAAATGATTTTGTTTGTGCTATCGAGATAGACTCCAGTTCAATACGACAGCCAATTGAAAGGCTTCATAGCCATTACTCCAGCAACCCGCTCTTGAGTAATCTCCTGCTTTCTCCACTCGATATTACCGGTAAGTTTGAATCACTGTTATTGACTCATAACAGTTGGTTTTTAAATACGATTGCAACGCGTTTGTTTGACATCGAAAGGCGGTTGATCGATTTTGAAATCGCACCGGATATCACATTTGAAAATATGCGATTTGAATCGTGGATGGATAATGGTTTGACTTATCCTCCTAGCGCAAAAAAATTACAAACTATAACTAATAGGAATTAGCAAATGGCTAAACATGTGATACGTCAGTATCAATTTGGATATAACGACGAGTGTTACTATATAAGTGGCTCGAATATTTTAAAAGTGTATGACAATGAGGATGATGCGAATGGCGCATTTCGTAAGCTAGAAATTGCCCATATCCGTAGTGCAGAGCTCCATGAACAAAGCTCTTTATGGGATCTTAGTGGTGATGAATTAAAACCGTTGAATGACTTTGTCGAATCTAAAATAGGTAAAAAATTATTCGCAGGTGATCATCCTGATTATGACGATTCTGTACCTAAGTCTTTAAGCGATGATGACGTGCTTACACTCGGGAAAATGGCAGGTATACGTGGCTATAAGCTTGTTTCATTTGAAAATGAACCTGTATTTTATGCTGTTTGGATTCTCGGTGGTGATGAAGAGGGTTGGTATAAACTTTACGATGAGGATTCAACCAGCCTGGTTTATTCAGAATCAAGAGACGATATAATCAAAGATGTCGGCGAGCTTGCTTATGATTATTGGTATGAAAAGAAAATCAAGGGAAGCCTAGAAGAGCTTAGTGACAGCCCGTCGTTATTATCGAGCTTTTTAGAAAAAACTAAGGGAATAAAATTCGTTGAGAAAGAAAAAAAGTCATTCATTAAAATGAGGTCGGAAGAGGGCGCCGATGTTTGCTCATTAAATGAATTGCTTAAAAGTCCTTTGTTCGAAATAAAAGAACTATCTATTGATCAAGTCGTCGAAATTGAAAAAGAACTTGCCGAAGAATTCGAGTATTGAAATAAGAATATAGTGAGAGGGCAATCTTCTTTAGATTGCCCTTTTGCCTTTTTATATCATCGATAATCCTCATCGACGATGGAGATAACGGCTTGCGTTTAAAACAGTGCTTATACCTTTGGGTAATTCTACAAGTGCTAATGAGTGATCTCATTAAGACTTTGCTTGAGTTCTTTTAAACCTGAATTTTATAAACAAATTGGCTTTAAGTTGATCCAGATCAGTTGCAGAAAATCTTGAGGAAATAAAATTGCTTGGTAGGCAAAAACCGTTAATTTTTCTTTAGGAAATCACCATGAAAAAAGCTAGTATTTTATTAAGCAGTGTCGTTTTATCAATGATGACTGGGTCGGCAATCGCCTATGAGGCTGGCGATATCATCGTACGATCAGGGATAGCTAACGCGAACCCTGATGCCTCGAGCAGTGAAGTGCGTTTGGGTGGTACAGCCTTGCCGGGTTCAAGTGTCGATGTAGACGACAGCACCCAACTTGGTCTTACCGCGACCTATATGTTAGGAGACTCACTAGGCATAGGCTTATTGGCTGCAACACCTTTCAAACACGATATCAGTGCGCAGGGAATTGGGGTGAGCAATGTCGGTAGAGTTAAGCATTTACCACCAACCTTGACGCTGCAGTATTTCCCGCTCGATGGTGATTCGAAGTTTCAGCCTTATGTCGGCGCAGGCCTAAATTTCACTACGTTCTTTTCTGAGAAAACCTCCGGTGAGTTGAATGCGGCACTCGGCCAAAGCACCATCAGTTTAGATGATTCTTTCGGCTTGGCGCTAGAAGCCGGTATCGACTATTCACTCAATGAAAACTGGTTGATAAATGTCGCTGTCTGGCGCCTAGATCTTGATACCGATGCGGTGATTGATTCGCCCGCAGGGCAAGTGACAGTCGATGTAGAGATCGACCCTTGGGTTTATATGTTGGGCCTAGGGTATAAGTTTTAATCTAGTAGTAATGAAGTGCGCGGCTAGTAAGGGGCAGGTCTTGTATCGCACAAGTCTGCCGAGTAAAGTCATTCCGTATAAGATTTTATCATTCGGATAAGAAGAGCAAGTCCTAGACCGTCTAAACAGTCATGCTAATAAACTGGATATAAAATAACTTGGGCAGTCATCGCCGGGTTTCTTTTGGATCTTTACTTCTTGAACCTTTAATAATCACTGATAAGCCGTTTAGCATCAGCGCGATGCTTCAACAGCGTGTATGCCTGTGCTTGCTAAGTTTATTTATGGCTACCATCGCATAACGGTTGCGATGCTGTACTCTTGCAGCCACAAAAGTAAACCTTTTTAGATTCCGTTGCTTGGTACTTTACCGGCGTGAAATCTGTGCCTTTGTGAGACCCATCGCAAAATGGTTGTGATTTACTTTCGCCACATGAGCACCAGAAATATGATTTTCCGGTTTCAACTTCGACTGCAATAGGTGTGTCAGATGCTCTTTTTGGGTCACTCATATTTATTCCTTATTGGTTGCTTTTCGAACATAACGAGACTGTAGAAAAAGATACAGTCGTATAACGGTTTGAAATTGCGTTTGCAATTAAGCCTTTCCTGCATTTTCGTAACGCCGCTATGATCGTAGCACGAAGCGATTTTTGCTTATGTTTTGATTTCGCCATTAATGCGTATTAAAACTATGCTGAGGTCTCACAATAGTACTACAGCAATCAGACCAAAGAATACTTAGATTGTTATTGCAGCTTGATAGGCCAGAAGTCTGGTATGAGCTGCTCGGAAGGGCAACGGTCAAGTCTTTTCTAGCGCTACTAGGTTTGAATATGTGGTTATTGATCATAGTGTTTATGAACTGGGCATAATCGTCACCGAGTCATTCTTATTTACTTCGTTATGCTAATAACGAGGTAGTTGTGTGGTAACTTCCAGACAAATGTTTAGGTAGACCGATCTTTAGCGTGTTGGAGCGTTAAAGGTTTTAGTTTTACTTAGTAAAAAAAATCATATAATTAGGGTTGATTTATGAAAAACTTGTCTCGGGTTTTTGTTCTTTGTGCGTGGGTGTTGTCTTTCTTTTTATTTTCAGTGCCTGCGCATGCTACGTACTACAAATACAGTTTTAATAAATACGATGGCTACGGTTTTTCGAAAAAATCTAAAAGTCATTCCTCACACTATCAGAAATCATATTCGAGCCGCGATCATAAAGGTAAGCATGATTCTGGCAAGAAGCCTCGTCACAGAAATAGCGATTGTGAAACGAGTAAGTATTCTCCTTATTATTCTAAGTCGAGCTATTGGAACAAAAACAGTAAGCACGAAAACCGTTGGCATAAGCAAGGCAGCTACGTAAACACGCATCAATATAAAAGTTGTCGTAGCCGCGGTCATTCCTCGCATCATCATGATGATTCATGTAAACCAGAAAATACAGATTTAAAGCCAATAGCGGTTGATGATTCATATGCCGGCGTTGTTGGCGAGCCATTTAGCCAAAATATATTTAGTGAAAATGATACAGCTGGTGATGGTGAAACGCGTGTTTACTTCATCTCAGGCGACCTCGCTAATGGGCTTAACTTACAATCTGACGGTAGTTTCTCGGGTACGCCGGCACAAGCCGGTACGTTTACTTTCAAGTACAAAATTAAAGATAAAGATTACGATAAGTCTTATGCTTTTGTGACCGTCGTAATTGACTCGGCTAACCTTCTGCCAGAAGCAATTGACGATGATTATACCGGTATGGTTGGTGATCAATTTAGGCAAAATATATTCAGTGAAAACGATACCGCTGGCGATGGTGAGACACTGGTTGAATATGTTTCAGGAGACCCTCTGCCAGAAGGCCTTGTGATTGACACCGATGGCAACATAACAGGATCACCAACAGTATCGGGTATCTTTGTATTTACCTACAAAATTAGTGATGAAGACTCGGATCAGGCAACCGCTGATGTGACTATAACTATTGAGGAATTGCTAGAGTATTGTGCAATCTCTGCTGTAGCCGACCAGTACCGAAATGGTTCAAGCAGCCATTCTTTTTGGATACCAGAGATTTCTAAGAATCTAGTATTTGACTCGGAGAATATTGTACGTCGTGTATTACCGACAGGTGATATAACAATTGTGGGCAGTATTAGCGATGGTGACGTCAGTTTTGATGTAAACCTAACCTACACTAAGTTTGCCGATGTGTCGCATCCTAAGCTGGAGTTAAATTCAAATGCCTATATTACCAACGGTGGTCCAATTGACCCCGCGACATGGGATTTCTTCGGCGAAGTCACAGGTACTCTGACTGGTAGTAGTGGTCTTTGGAATGGTGTGGTGTTGGAAGCTAATATGACTGGCCCGATAGCGCAAATTGGTCTAGGTGCTAGTGGTAAGAACATTGAGTTTGGTTTTTCAAACTGGTTTAAGTTTAAGATCTTAAGCGAAGGCGGTGACTTACCAGCAGGCTTTCATCAGTACCAAGAGTTAAACGGTGATATTAATATCAACCTGGTTGATGACTGCATAGTCGAGCCTCCTTTAGAGCCGATTGCAGTCGACGATCAAATGTTTGTAAACGGCGATTGCTATGGTATTAACAATCCGGTCGGCATCAATATTCTCGCAAATGACGACCTAGGTGCTGGGCTGGCCTCAATTGAATTGGCTGATACTAGTGCGGTACCATTTGGCTTCAGTTTGACCGAAGATGGTCAGTTGTTTCAAACCTCTGCTTTATTTCAACCTGTCCGAGCCACTCAAGAATTTTCCTATGAGATAACCGATTTAAATGGACTCAAATCAACGGCGCTTGTTGAAATCATTATAAACGTGATTTGTATTGATTAAACTCTCGGCGGAGCATTGGAAGATAAGGCTGTTCACCTAGGGACCAGTCGTTAGTATCTTCAAAGCGTCTTTATCAGGAGATAGGCGTTAGAGTCTCGGTGGCAGTGCGGTATCTATAGAGCCGCATTTGCCCTCGAGAACGAGCAGTCTTATCCAGTCGGTAAGTTCTAAAAATAAACTGTGAAAGATATCTTAAAAACACCGATTGGTGGATGCCGGTAGCTGCCGGTAACTGAGCTTGAATAGCTAAGCAAAAATATAATCAGGACGATCGGGGTTATTGCCGAATACAAAAAGCCTTGATCTCTCCCCAGTGAAAAATGGAGATCTAAATATGGATTTTGAAAAATATTTAAATAGCTGATTCTCTGGCTCAAACACAAACCTTAATTAGCGGGCTTTCGATTTTCGTCACATCACTATGTGATACTGTTTCATTAAGTAATAGTGGTGTCATCAGGGCCTCTAGTATGGTTAATCCGAACTTATGAGAACTTCTTTTTCTTGCACATTAGCATTTTTTTCAACGCTATTGTTTTGCGGTCAGCGCTTGCTAAAGTACATTTTTCTTAACGTTGCGCTGCTGCTTTTATCCGCGTGCGGTTCTGAGACTGCCTCCAAAAATGGAGCTGATCGAGGCGCTAAAAACGAGCCGGTTGAGATTATTCCATACACGGTTAACGTGCGTCCCGAATCTGTCGAGGTTCAGGCAGTGGGTACGGCTAGAGCTGAACAGGCGGCGGTAATTCGAGCGGACGATGGCGGCGAAGTCACGGCGGTATATTTTCAGGCAGGCGATCTTGTTAGTAAAGGCGACGTTCTGCTTGCATTGGAACTCGACGAAGAGAGTTTAGCCGTTGATCAAGCACGCGTGGCGGTTAAGGATGCTGAACAATTGATTGCTCGTTTTGCCGGAAGTAAACTCCCTGGTGCGATCTCCGATACTCGAATCGATGAAGTAAAAATAGCCGCGGAGGCCGCGCGCATCGAACTCAGTTTGGCCGAATTGGCGCTAGATCGACGACAGGTTCGGGCGCCATTCTCAGGCATTGTCGGGTTAACCAATATTGACGCTGGGGCGCGTATTACCGCCGAGACTGAGATTACTCGCTTAGATGATCGCTCTGTTTTATATGTTGACTTTCAAGCGCCTGAACAAGTTTATGGCCGTATTGTCAGTGGCGATAAGATTGACATTGAACCCTTTTCAAGCGCGGGCACCATTTACTCTGCCAAAGTGCACAAAATTGATAGCCGTATTGACGAAGTTAGCCGGAGTTTTACTGTGCGCGCTGAGATCGACAATGGTGATGATAAATTACGCCCAGGCATGAGTTTTAAAATCAAACTCCAATTGCCAGGGCAAGCTTACCCGGTGGTACCAGAAGCGGCGATTATTTGGGGCGGCGATGGTGCCTATGTTTGGCTTGTGGAAGATGGTAAGGCGCAGCGAGTGTCGGTAACAATTGTTAGCCGTGATAAGGGCCAAGTACTAGTGCGGGCTCCGATCTCAGAGGGCAGCATTGTTGTTGCTGAAGGTGTGCAAAAGGTACGTGAGGGAACCAGCTTAGCTTTCTCTGAATTGTACTCTGAATTGTACACAAGCCCAGAGCCACCAATGCCTGAGCCAAGCTCAACACCGGCGCTGGAAATGCAGAAAGCTGAACCGTACGTCGATCCCTTACTTAAGGCCGACACTATTATCGACACTGGGGCTAAGCCAAACCAACCCACTGAAGCATCGCCTTCTGAAGCATTATGAATCAGTTTCGCACAGGGCTTCCCGAACTTGCCGTTAAGCGCCCTTTATTGGTAACGGTACTTAATTTATTGATTGTCATTGCTGGTTTGGCGGCGTATCTGGGCATTGATGTGCGCGAGTTACCCGATATTGATAGACCGATTGTATCGGTCAGGGCCGCTCTTCCAGGTGGTGCACCGGAGACCATTGATGCCGAGGTTACCAGTGTCCTTGAAAGCGCGGTGGCACGAGTTTCTGGGCTTAAAGAAATTCGCTCATCGAGCGAAGAGAACAGTGCTCGATTGCGACTCGAATTTAATACCGGTATTGATCTGGATGTCGCGGCATCCGATGTCCGCGAAGCGGTTAATCGCGTCTTACGACGGTTGCCCAACCGCGTTGAAGACGTGTTTGTCACCAAAGCCGATGCAGACGCTCAAGCTATTATTCAGCTGGCGGTGGTCAGTGATGTTTATCGTGAAGAAGAACTTACACAGATTATCGAAACGGATATTTCGCCTGAAATCTTGACCATTGACGGTGTTGTATCGGTACAAGAATTTGGAACGCGCGAACGGCAAATGCGCGTGGTGGTTGACCCGTTACGACTAAGCCGTTTCGCTCTTACAATCAGCGATGTTGATCGAGCGTTATCAGAAGCCCCGTTTGATGTGCCTGTTGGAAGCTTTCGATCTAAAGATCAAGAACTGGTGGTGCGTGCTGAAGCTACCGCGGCTACTGCAGAGCTGATTAAGCAAGTGACCATTGCCGGCACCACCACCATTGGCGATGTTGCCGACGTGACGCTGGCTCCCGCAGATGCTACTAATTTACTTCGCTTAGACGGCAAGTCGGTTATTGGCCTTGGCATAGTGCGTCAGGCGCAATCAAATACAATTAATATTTCTGATGCCGTGCAGCTCAAAGTAGAGCAGCTAAATAAGCGCTTCGATAAGCTTGAAATTATAGTGTCGTCAGATGATGCCGTGTTTATTCGTAATTCTGTGCAAGAAGTGATGACTACGCTGTTATTTACCATTTTTATTGTGATAGCAACTATGTGGTTATTTCTGGGCTCGTTAAAAGCCACCTTAGTACCAGTGACGGTGATTCCGGTGGCACTGGTTGGTACATTGGCGGGTATTTGGATATTTGGATTTTCGATTAATTTATTAACGTTACTGGCGCTGGTGTTAGCTACCGGCCTAATTGTAGATGATGCCATTGTGGTATTGGAGAACATTCAACGCCAGCAAAGCCTGGGTTTAAAGCCTCGACCAGCAGCGGCGATAGGTGCGAGACAGGTATTCTTTGCCGTGATTGCTACCACCGCCGTTTTAGTCGCGGTGTTTGTACCTATTTCATTTTTGCCTTCAAGTGTAGGACGGCTGTTTCGGGAGTTTGGCTTTGTGCTCGCGTTCTCAGTGGTCATTTCGTCATTCGTAGCTCTATCACTAGTGCCTGCGATTGCAGCTCATTTGGATTTATCAAAACCTAAAGACGCGGGTCGCGGTTTCGAGGCTCTTGGTAAACTCGGGCGAAATCTAAGCTCATTTTATGAGCGTCGCCTAGCTCAATGCCTGGACCATCCGTATACGGTAGGATTGGTCTGTTTAGTAATGTTAATAGCGGCCGCTGGCGTGTTTACCCAAGTTGATCAACAACTGGTGCCGAAGGAAGATCGTGGTCGCATTGAAATATTTGCCACTGGGCCTGATGGTGTTGGCTTGGCGTACATGGAGCGGCAAGCCGATCACATTGATACCGTGCTGCAGCCATATTTAGACAGCGGTGAGATAGAGTCGGTGTTTACTATCGTTGGTCGCTATGACCCAAACCGAATTGGCATTACCGCCACATTGGCACCGTGGGAACAGCGTGATCGCTCGCAACAAGAAATTATTGATGAATTGCGTGATCCGATATCGCGCATTCCAGGCTCACGTATTTCGGTATTTAGTCGTGGTAGCTTAAGCGGCGGTCGCGGTGGACGCCAAGGTTTAGAGGTCGCTCTCACTGGCCCTGACTACGATACAATTTATGCGGTAGCACGGCAGTTCGCGGAGATGATAGAGACTGAGTCGGACATTCTCTCTAACGCGGAAATATCTTACCAGCCCACGCAGCCGCAACTGTCGGTGCGAGTCGATCGTAATCGCGTCGCTGACCTTGACGTGCCGCTAAGCGAGTTGTCGCTGACACTCCGAGCAATGGTAGGCGGCGAAGACGTGGTCGACCTCAACGTTCGTGATCAGTCTATTGCAATTATTTTGGAGGCCGAGACCTCAGCCATTCAATCGCCTTCTGACTTGCGCAACTTATTCGTTCGTTCGAATAACGGTTCGCTGGTGCCAGTATCGAGCTTGGCAACGATTGTTGAAGAGGGCATTGCTGCGGAGCTCGACCGATTCGGTCAACGGCGAGCAATTGAAGTGCAATCTGATGTCGCTGCTGGCGTTGCATTAGCGGATGCCGTCGCCGAAATTGAACGTATCGCCGACGCCACTCTTACTGACGATGTTAGTTTGATTTTGCAAGGTGAAGCAGAAACCTTAGAAGAGTCATCGAATGAGTTGCTGATTACCTATGGCTTCGCGATCTTGATCGTATTTCTAGTATTAGTTGCCCAATTCGAACGATTTAGTAGCCCCGTTGTGGTCATGCTAGTGGTGCCATTCGGTCTTGCTGCAGCCATATTTGCCGTATTCTTTACCGGTGGGTCTCTTAACATTTATTCTCAAATCGGCTTTATTCTACTAGTCGGGCTAATGGCCAAAAATGGAATTCTGCTGGTCGAATTTGCGGATCAACTCCGCCGCGAGGGCCAATCCATACGTGACGCCGTCTTTAATGCCGCCATCACCCGCGCGCGACCAATTGTGATGACCGTTATCTCAACGGTATTAGGCGCATTACCACTAGTATTATCAAGCGGTGCCGGCTCGGAAGCACGCTCAGCAATCGGCTGGGTGGTGTTCGGTGGCCTTGGCCTAGCCGCTGTCTTCAATTTATTTTTGACCCCC
>JAFMHC010000236.1 GCA_017854775.1 Gammaproteobacteria bacterium
ACCGTGAATCTAGCTAGTCTTTTGACAGGCTCGCAAGATCAAAAATAGACAAAAGTCTGTTCTGTTAGCGCATAAAGTCGCTACACGGCAACCCCATTTTAATTAATTGAACATATTGAGGAGTTAGTAATGGCTCGAGTAACTGTCGAAGACTGCTTAACTAATGTAGATAACCGCTTTCAACTTGTATTGGTCGCCACTAAACGTGCGCGTCAAATCTCACAGGGTTCTGAGCCATTTATTGATGCTGAAAATGATAAGCCAACAGTTCTGGCTTTGCGCGAGATAGCTGATGGCTTGGTCACGCGTGATATCTTAGACGATACCGTTGAAGAAGAAATTTTTGAGACCATAGAAGCAGATAGCATCGAGGACGCTGAAGGCGAAAGTGAAACTTCAGAATTGGATGCCTTGACCGCAGCGTTGCAAGCCGAGCTTGCTAGCAGCAGCGAAGCATAAGAGTAATTTTCTTGCGGTTTTCCGCGAGATAAAAAGCTGAGACTGTTGCGTTTCGATGCAGCTGGGCTCGGCTTTTTTTTTCTAAGCCGACTAGAAAATAACATGCTGAATGAGATGACGCACTCTGTTCCGAGAATCACTAAGCTAAGAACTACAAAGCTAAGAATTACAAAGCTAAGAATTACAAAGCTAAGAATTACAAAGCTGGAGTGCTATTAGTGGCTTCCACTACCCCGCCTAGGCGAAGATTTTTTACTCCATCACCTGAGAAAGCCATTCGAGCCGTCTGCAAGGGGCGTTTAGCTGCTTACTTATCGCCGGAAGCGGTTGAAGATGTTTATCGGGCATTTCGCTTTGCCGAGCAAGGTCATCGAGGCCAAACTCGTAAATCCGGCGAGCAATATATACACCATCCGATTGAAGTCGCCGATACTCTGGCTGAGCTGCAAATGGATTCGCGCACCCTAATGGCGGCGCTATTACACGATGTCATTGAAGATACCCCGGCCACTAAGAAAGAGATTGTCGATACATTTGGTGAAGATGTGGCGCTGTTGGTTGATGGCGTCAGTAAGATCGGCCAAATAAAGTTTGATACTAAGGAGCAAGCCGAAGCCGAAAATTTTCGAAAGATGTTGATGGCCATGTCGGAAGATGTGCGGGTTATGATCATCAAATTAGCTGATCGTCTGCATAATATGCGAACGCTCAGTAGCATGGAGCCGAGTAAGCAAAAACGTATTTCTAAACAAACACTCGAGATTTATGCGCCGATTGCCGAACGTTTGGGTTTGTATCATTGGGCTCGTGAGTTGCAAGACCTCTGTTTTTTGTATTTACATCCGCAACGTCATCGGGCGATCACCAAAGCGATTGAACAACGCCAGGGTAATCGAAAGCTAGTAGTCGAGAAGCTAAGGGCCTCGTTAGAACACACCTTGAGTGGCTCTAACATCGAAGAATTTAAGGTCAAAGGGCGGCAAAAAAGTGTTTTCAGCATTTATAAAAAGATGCAGAAAAAGAAGCGCTCATTCGATGAGTTATTTGATATCTATGGCTTTAGAATTATTGTTCAGTCGATTGACGAATGCTATCGAGTACTAGGGATTATACATAACGCCTATAAACCGATTCCTGGCCGCTTTGCGGACTATGTCGCAATCCCTAAAGCGAACGGCTATCAGAGTTTGCACACCGTGGTATTTGGTCCACTAGGCGATAATATTGAGGTGCAAATTCGAACCCAACACATGGATCAAATTGCCGAAGCTGGAGTGGCCGCGCATTGGATCTATAAGGCAGATGGGGAAAACCATGAAAGCTCTAATCATTTAGCACGCCAATGGCTATTAGACTTACTCGACCCGGCGCATCAGACTCAGAATGCCGTCGAGTTTCTTGAACACCTGAAGATGGACTTGTATCCCGACGAGGTTTACGTTTTTACTCCGCGAGGTGATATTAAAAAGATGCCTCGCGGCTCGACTGCATTGGATTTTGCCTATGCAGTACACACAGATGTTGGTACCCATTGCACTGGCGCGCGAATCAATAAATCCTTGGTCTCGTTGCCGACAGTGCTGCATAACGGCGATAGTGTCGAAATCACCACATCGAAAAACTCATGGCCGACCACGTCATGGTTGAATTATGTGGTAACAGCAAAAGCGCGAACTCAAATTCGTAACTATTTGAAGGCGCAAACCGAAGAAGATGCGCTGCGGCTTGGCAAGCGTCTATTAGCCGGGGCGACTAAACAGCGCTTGTTCGGGCGACGCAAGATTCCGGCCAAGGTAAGAACCGCATTGCTGGAAGAGTTTCACCTAGAAACCTGGCCTGAGTTGTTAATTGATATCGGCCTTGGGAAGCGTATTCCAGATTTAGTCGCTAGACAGATAGCGCAATTAACCGATGACCAAGTAGAGGGCAAGGTTATTGGTCAAGAGGCATTGGTTATTAAGGGTTCTGAAGGAATAATGGTAACCTACTCAAAGTGCTGTGGCCCAGTTCCTGGAGATTCAATTGTCGGTATATTAACCGCCGGCCATGGTTTAGCGCTTCACGTGTTTGACTGCCCGAATTTATCTGAATTGAGAAAGCAACCGGATAACTTTTTGTTGGTTGATTGGGACGACTCTATCGATCAAAATTTTCAAGCTCGCCTACACGTTAAACTGCACCATATTACCGGTGCTTTCGCCGAAGTTGCTACGGCGATAGCGGCCAATAGTTCGAATATCAATCATGTTGACCTGCATGAGGGCTCCGATAGTGTCCGGCAGATAGATTTTGTGGTTGATGTTAAAAACCGTCTCCACCTATCAAGAATTATACGGGCTATCTACCGCTTGCCGTCTGTCAGCAAGGTAATGCGCCAAAAAGGTTAGTGGTAAATCAGATATGCGGCGGTCTTTTGTTGTTTAAACGCCTAAGCAATGCCAAAATGGCCGCATGACTAAAGAAATTATAAATACAGACAAAGCACCGGCTGCGATAGGGGCGTACTCTCAAGCCGTAAAAGTGGCAAATACAGTTTACATTTCCGGCCAGATCCCTCTGGATCCGGCCAAAATGGTGATCGTCAGCGATGTGTTTATTGAGCAGGCGCATCAGGTATTTGCTAATCTGAGCGCCGTTTCGCAAGCCGCTGGTGGCACTTTAAATGACGCAGTAAAGCTGACTGTTTACGTTACCGATTTGGCCAATTTTCCGCTACTTAATCAGGTTATGGGCGAGTATCTAGAGCAACCGTATCCTGCACGAGCAACAATTCAAGTGTCAGCTTTGCCATTGGGGGCTTTGGTAGAGATCGACGCGGTATTGTATTTACCTTAGTTCATGGTTGTTGAACCATGATTCTTAACTTAGGGTCAACTGCCTTGGACGCAAAAGGAGTCTGACAATGAGTCAAGAAAGAGCCGAGCAGAAAGCTGATAAAATCCAAGCCAATGCATTAGCGGAAAAGTCGGTCACCAGCCTAGCCGGTGTCGGCCCACAGATGGCTCTAAAGCTGGCTAAGGTTCACGTGCATACAGTTCAAGATGTGCTGTTTCACTTGCCGCATCGATACGAAGATCGAACCTCGGTGACCGACCTAGGTGCTTTGCTGCCAAATCTCTCAACAGTGGTTATTGGTCAAATTGATTTGGCTCAAGTGGTGTTTGGGCGACGGCGCAGCTTGTTGGTGCGTATCAGTGATGGAACCGGTTCGCTAACCATTCGAATGTTTTATTTCAACCGCTCACAGGAAAAAAGCTTTCAGCGCGGCTTGTGGGTCAAGTGCTTCGGCGAGGTTAGGCTGGGCGCTAAGGGTTACGAGATGATTCATCCTGAATATCGGGTCAGTCAAAGTGAACCCAAAGGTGGTTTAGATACGACATTAACACCCGTCTACCCGACCACCGAAGGTGTGAGCCAAGCGCTGTGGCGCAAAATTACTGACCAAGCACTGCAAAACGAACTGCCTAAGTTACAGGAGCTTGTCGATGCTGATTGTCTGCCGAACGAAATGCAGGGAGTCTACCAATCATCGAGTTTGCAGCATGCCATTCATGCATTACATCGCCCGAAGGTTGGTGTTGACTTAAGCAATATGCAGCAAGCGACCAGTAGCGCGCATCAACGTTTGATTTTGGAAGAGCTAATTGCGCATCATTTCAGTTTGCGAAAATCGCGTGATGCTCGAGCACACGAATTAGCGCCGGTGTTGGAAAAAGATCATATAAAAGCCGAGTTATTTTTGCGTAACTTGGGCTTCACTCTAACTGGCGCTCAAGCTCGAGTGTGTGCCGAAGTAGAATCAGATTTATCTCAATCATCACCAGCAATGCGCTTAATTCAAGGTGACGTAGGCTCGGGTAAAACGGTAGTGGCCGCCGCGGCTATGCTGCAAGCAGCCTGTTCCGGCGTTCAATGCGTACTGATGGCGCCAACCGAACTATTAGCCGATCAGCATTATATAACTCTCGGTAAATGGTTTGGAGACCTCGGCATAGATGTCGGTTGGTTGGCCAGCAAAACACCGGCCAAACAGAAGCGAGAAACCCTAGAGCGATTAGCCTCAGGTGATTTACTGGTTGCTGTGGGAACCCACGCATTGATTCAAGAAGCGGTAAATTATAAACATTTGGGCTTGGTAGTAATCGATGAACAGCACCGTTTTGGGGTTGAACAACGCCTTGCGCTAAGATCTAAAACACCTGCAGGCCAAGTGCCTCATCAACTAGTGATGACCGCTACCCCGATTCCCCGAACCTTAGCAATGACATTTTATGCCGATCTAGATGTATCGAGTATCGACGAATTGCCACCTGGTCGAAAGCTTGTCGAGACGGTTGTAATGCCGGCCGAAGGCAAACGAGCCGAGGTTATTCAACGAGTAAAAGCTGCATGTATAGCGGGTCGCCAAGTTTACTGGGTGTGTCCGCTGATTGACGAGTCTGAAGCACTTGAGGCGCAAGCCGCAACATTAACCGAACTAGAACTCAAAGATGCACTAAGCGGTTTACGCGTTGCTTTAGTGCATGGTCGGCTGAAGTCGAAAGAAAAAGAAGATGTAATGAAAGACTTTCGCAATGGAGATATTGACTTATTGGTAGCTACTACTGTGATCGAGGTAGGGGTTGATGTGCCAAATGCCAGTTTGATGATTATCGAGAATGCCGAGCGTATGGGTTTGGCTCAGCTTCACCAACTGCGTGGTAGAGTAGGGCGTGGCAGTGAGCAATCGTTTTGTATCCTACTGTACCAAACGCCGCTTAGCCAGCATGCAAAGTTGCGTTTGAAAACCTTGCGAGAGACTAACGATGGCTTTGTGATCGCGCAGAAAGACTTAGAGATTCGTGGCGCCGGCGAACTGCTTGGCACGCGGCAAACAGGCAGTATCACCTTTAAAGTGGCCGATCTGATTCGAGACCAGCATTTGTTGCCGTTTATTGAGCAAAGTGCCACTAAGTTAGCGGCCAAAACACCGCAGCTAATCGAGCCGTTGATCGCCAGGTGGATTGGCAGCAAAGAAGAGTATGTCAATGCTTGAGCACGTCAAGTGACAATTTTGTGCGACTAATTAAACCGCTATTAAGTGCACCAAGTTTACGCAAACCCCTAAACTAGCAACCCGAAATATGGCAAGTCATTTTAAACTTATAAACGATATCCCACATTATTTAGCCTTGATGCGCTTTGAAAAGCCAATAGGCTCATTACTGTTGCTATGGCCTACCTTATGGGCGTTGTGGATCGCATCGGATGGTGACCCCTCTGCAAGGTATGTTTGGATATTTTCCTTGGGCGTATTCGTAATGCGATCGGCAGGCTGCGTGATCAACGACTACGCTGACCGAGACATAGACCCCGGCGTAGACCGTACTCAGTCACGGCCATTAGCCAGTGGCGCTCTGACAGCTAAGAACGCGTTAATTTTATTTTGCTCGCTCGGATTAATTGCTATTGGCTTGTTGTTACTGCTGCCAATGCGAGTCTGGCCATGGGCAATACCGGCGGCGGTATTAACCATTGTCTATCCATTCATGAAACGCTTTATTCAAGCCCCCCAATTGATATTAGGCTTAGCGTTTTCTTTTGCTATACCGATGGTCTATGTAGTCTACGACCGAGCTTTCGATGCGGTTTTTTGGATCATGTTCATCGCCAATATATGTTGGGTGGTCATGTTCGATACTCAGTATGCGATGGCCGATCGAGAGGACGACTTACAAATAGGGGTTAAATCAACCGCCATCTGGTTCGGTCGATTTGATATTTTGATCGTCGCGATTCTGCAAACGATCTGCATCTGCGCGATGATGTTAGTGATGATTATGCTAAATCTCTCGCTAAGTTTTGTGCTCAGTGTGTGCATCGTTGCGGCGTTGTTTATTTATCAGCAATGGTTAATTCGAGAGCGACAGCCGAAGCTATGCTTTCAAGCGTTTTTAAATAACGGCTGGGTTGGTGCTGTGGTTTGGTTTGGTTTACTGACAGCATTTTAGCGAGCCATTATCCTGCTTAGCTATAGCAACTAGAGATCGTGCGGCTAAGGGTGACGCACGATATAAGACAGATTAGTATTTTAATGTTGCTAGTCTCCGAATCCCTATGTTGTCTCTGACTTTTTACTATACCGGGTTGCTGTATCGACTTGAGGGCTGGCTAGAATAGGCGGGCGCTGACGAGCTGGTGGCCTCGTTAACATCAGGTCCGAGCGTTTGATTTGTAGAAAAATGACCTATATAAAACAGCAGCGTAATTGCCTACTCGATTAATAGAGCTCTAATGATAGAACGGTTTTATGGGCTGGTCTGTTGTCTAGCTTTGAGTTCAGCGTTTTCTTTTTTTAACTGTTCTTCTCTTGCTTTTTGTGCAGCTTCTTCTTGCTGC
>JAFMHC010000237.1 GCA_017854775.1 Gammaproteobacteria bacterium
CAAATAATACCCAAATTTGTTCGTTCGGTATATTAAAAGTCACGCACAATACTGGCGAAAAGAGCGTTAAAATTAAGCCAGTAGCTGTCCAGTGTGCGAGTGCTTTACCGAGCATCGCCAGCGATAGAGAACGAGGGTGGATGAGCATCTGCTCTAGCGTACCGTCTTGGTAGTCCGAATGGAACATGCTCTCTAGGCTTAGCATGGTGGCCAACACCGCCGAAACCCAGATAACGCCACCACCGATACGTTGCAGCAGCTCACCTTCAGCGGGTAAGCTAAATGGAAAGAGCAGGGCGATGATGACAAAAAATACCAGTGGTTGAATCAGCGAACTGGTATTGCGAAACATCAGCTGCCACTCACGCTGGAAATACAAACTTAGTGTATTGATTGGCTTGTTGCTCGCGCGCGCGCCTTTGTTGCTCACGCGTGCCCCTTTGTTGCTCACGCGTGCCCCAGCGTTAGCTCGCTACGGTATTGATTTAGCGGGCTGTCGACCAAACTTTGGTGGTGAGTCATGATGATCATGCCGTCATTTTCAAGGTGTTCAACGCATAGTGACTCGATTAAGTTTCGACCTGAGGTGTCGATGCCAGTAAATGGCTCGTCTAATATCCATAATGTGAAGTCAGCAATTAAAAGGCGCGCAAACGAAAGTCGGCGGCGCTGACCGAAGGACAATTGCTGAGCCAGCAGATCGGCGCACTTCAAAATACCCATTTTGTCGAGAATGTCATCGAGCGCAACTTCGTCTACCCCGCTGTCGAGCTGTTGATAGTAGCGGAGGTTTTCAATCGAGGTTAGTTCATTTTTCAAACCTTCTTTGTGTGCGATGTAGGCACACTCTCGATGAAAGTCCGAATTGTTCGCCGTATCCTTACTGTTCCAGCTGATTTCTCCATGTTCGGCAAAGTTTATTCCGGCTATCAGTCGTAGTAGACTGGTTTTTCCGCAGCCATTTGGGCCTGTGACATGCAAGCACTGTCCAAGACCAACACTAAAGTTAACGGCATCAAACAGCTGATTGTCTCCGCGCGTGCAGGACAAGTCTTTAATCGAAATGACCTTTGAGCTAGGCATTAAATAATCAGCGAGTGAGTTTTGCAAAGAGCAGAGTTTAGCAATACCATGTATGGTTTGCATCAGTTATATCAATACCATTTAACAGTAATCGCTTTAGTTCAGCGGTTTATTGTTAACAACTGAGACCTCTGGATAACTCAGGGGCGAAATAAAAAGTGCTTGGAATCTCTACAATTGAGGCAGAAAACATATCTAATAGCTGGCTATTGGCACGTTTTTCAACGAAAAGTAGAAGAGTTTCAACCCATGCAACAGGGTCAACCCATGCAACAGGGTCAACCCAAGTAACAGGGTCAACCCAAGTAACAGGGTCAATCTAGATAAACCTGTTACCGGCATTTTTATTCGTTCGTCGAATTATGCATCGGTCTCGAACTAACTAATCTTGAGGAAGAATTAATGGATTTTGGGCAATTTAAAGTTACCGGCACAAAGCTTAATTTGAGCAAATTCAAAACCGAGTTTGATGCTGGCGAGTCAGATTCAAAGTTGAAAAAGTTACGTGAAAAAATATGGGAAGAGGTCGCTGAGCTGCAAGAAAAGCTTTATGCCGAAAGCAAGCAGTCGTTACTGATTGTGCTGCAAGCCATGGATGCTGCTGGCAAAGACAGCACAATTGCTAAACTCACTAGCAACCTAAATGCACAGAGCTGTAAAATTCACAGCTTCAAAAAGCCCTCAAAACGCGAGCTATCGCACGATTTTCTATGGCGAGTTCATGCGATGGCGCCAGAAGCCGGAGATATAACCATCTTTAATCGTTCCCACTACGAAGATGTATTGGTGGTCAAGGTTCACGGTTGGGCAAATGATGAGAAGATTGAACGCCGTTACCAACACATCAATAATTTTGAGAGCCTGCTTGCTGATCGCGGCACCAAAGTTATTAAGTTTATGCTAAATGTGTCTAAAGAGTATCAGCTGAGTCGCTTCAAGCGGCGCTTGGATAACCCTGGTAAGCACTGGAAGTTTAATCCTGGCGATCTTGAAGAGCGTAAGCTTTGGGATGATTACATGAGTGCCTTTGAAGTCGCGATTGAGAAGTGCAGTAGCGACGCATCGCCTTGGTTTATTGTGCCAGCCGAAAATAGAAATTTTCGTGACGTGATGATCGCCTCAGTTATTCGTGATGCATTACTGGAAATGAACCCCGACTACCCAGCACCAGCGTTTGATGAGGCCGTTTTCACCTCCGATAGTATTTCTTAGGCACAGTCGGTTTACTTGGTTAATCGAATAGCCTTGAATTAATGATGTGTTCTCTGCGGCCTCGAGATATGCCGGCGGTGTTTATCGGCAATTGATCGGCGTTAAACTAAGCAAGTATTCGCTAGTTCGCGCCCATCGCTTCTAAATTACGTTGGGCGACACTATCGCCTTGTTTAGCGGCTCGTTGGAACCATTCGATTGCAGTGCGTCGGCTAGTCGTTACGCCACGACCTCGGGCGTACATAATGCCTAGATTTGTCTGCGCGCCAGGGTAGCCTTGCCTGGCGGCTGATCGATACCAGTAGACCGCATCGGTATAGTTTCTGGGTAAGACTAAGCCATCTTCGTACAGACTGCCAATGTCAGATTGAGCCCATGCTCGGCCATCGTCAGCGAATTTCTGAATCGCAGGTAGGGCAGCACGAATTATGCTGTCGGCGATTGTTCTATCAGCTTTAAAGCCTCGGCCTAGAAAATGCATGTAGGCAAGCCTGAACTGGGCGCGCGCGATGCCTTTGTCCGCCAAAGGTTGAAGCAGTGCCGCCGCGGTGCTGTATTCGCCCTTATAGTAGGCTTCAAGCCCTTCTTTTAGATATTGTTTATCAAATGCTTGTTGTTCTGATGTTTGCCGTCTTGGGGTACGAGTATCGTCCTTTATCGGTGTTTCGCTAGGAGCCGTTATTGGCGTTTCAGTGCTATCAGCTTGGTTTTCTGAAAGCTTCTGCGCTTGCTGTTCCAGTTGGCGTTGCTGAGAGGCTAACGCTATTTCTGCTAACGGTTTAGCGCGCGCGATCATGGCTTCAACTAGCGGTATTGATGAGTGGCTAGGGTCAATAATACTGACCGTCGCTAGATGTGCGGAGGCGGCTTCGTATCGGCCATTGAGAACCGCATCGTTGGCCTGCTGAATATAGGAGTCGCCAATTCTCTGCACTCCAGCAAGTGCTGTTTGGTTTTCTTCGTCTAACAATAGTACTTGCTGATAATAATAAAGTGCATTCTCTTTGGCTGGTAATATGAGTGCACGCTTAGCAAACGCCGATTTTGCATTTTTCAAAAGGATTTCTATTTTGCGTTGAATATCCCACGCGCCTATTGCCGCTTCTAATTCAAGATATTGTTCCGAATCAGTGGTTGTTACTACAGCTATTTTACCGAGCGCATTTTCGGCCAAAGATTTATTGTTCTGATCCAGCGCGCCCAAGCCAGATGTTAGAAAACGTCCTACAATGAAATCAAGACCTTGCGTGGCCTCGACGTTTCTGGGGTTCAGGCTCAGTGCTTCCTTGTAGCTAGCAGTCGCATTGTCATCGCGTGGAAGCGTGTATCGTCCATTTTTAATCTGGAGTTTAGCTTTCTCGAGCAAATTACGAATTTTTAGATCTTTCGCGTCTTGTTGACGAAAGTCGCTGGCTCG
The DNA here is from genome assembly GCA_017854775.1 of Gammaproteobacteria bacterium. Lineage (GTDB taxonomy): Bacteria > Pseudomonadota > Gammaproteobacteria > Arenicellales > Arenicellaceae > Arenicella. Next base: position 3,713 of record JAFMHC010000237.1, read on the forward strand.
ACCTATGTCGTCATCTCGGCTGAAAGATAGTGCGCTTTCTCCTGCCTCATTCTCAAGAAAATCATTTTGCTCGGCTTCAGATAAGTCAGTTTCGCCTAACTGAGGCGCTAAGGTCACGCCAGGGCCAACGACCTCTTGGGTCGAGTTGTTTTCTTGTGGCCAAAAGAAGGCGGCCAGAATTAAAATAACGATAATACCAGCGGCCCAATTGCTTAGCCCGTTGTTGCTATAGCGACTAAAGATGCCAGTTCTCGGTCGGCTTGCCACGCCAGTTAGGTCCCCGCCTATAACTTGTTGTCTACGAGGCGGGGCGTTTAAGTCAAACGCGGTACTCGCGGCAGGTCGAGCTTTTTTCTTACTACGCGTGGTTTCGCCAGATAGGGCACTCTCTATTTCTGAGCGCGAGCGCACTATTTCTGGCTTGTCAGACTTTAATTCGTCCACAGGCTTGCTGCTAGGTTTAGAGTTGGTGGCCATTTAGTTCAGTGTTTTTGTATTTGATAGCTTGTAGCAATTTTGATCCAGATAGATTTTAACACACCACTGGCGGGGCGCTGTATTACTTGAGACCTCAGCATAACTCGGCGAACGGTTCAAAAACGTCAAAAATACCGTCACTTTTCGTTGAAAATACCGCAAAGGCACTTAGACTGGCCAATAGCCTGCGTTTTCTGCCTCACTTGCAGACATTGCAAACGCTTGTTATCTCGTCCCTAAGTTATACCGAGGTCTCTTCTTAGAACTCTCTCACTCAACGGCTGCCATTCAGAGTCGACTAGTCTATACGGACGTAACCACGCTTTCGATTAATCGACTCGACTTCAAAATAGCCATCTTGTTTTGAAATAACGTAAATTCCAGTACCAGGGGCTAGTTTAAGCAACTCAGACGAGTAGGGGTTCGGCTTGCTAAGTACTTTGTATTCGTGATCTACGATAATCAATTGAGGACCTGCGCTCAAGGGCACACGTTTGTCTAGCTTTGCTAGAATTCCGAGTGGTGTTTTGATCGGCAACTTGCCGAAATTTTCTCTAGAGAGGCCGCTAACAATTTCTAATGTGTGCAAATTCAACTCGGATAGATGGCCATTTGCACTGGTCAATTTGTTTTCTAATTCGAACGCACGGATAGCGTTTGCCGACCTTGGACCCCACAAACCATCAACCGTACCAACCTTAAAGCCTGCTATGTTTAACGCCTCTTGCGCGAAGCGCACATCATGCGCAGTCGCACGAATAATCGGTGAAGGATCAAATAGAGGCGGCTTTTCGACTTCTACAACTTTGGGCTGCTCGACGACGACTATCTCTTCCTTCATTGGCACGCAGGCACTTAAAAACATAATAAAACTAAGCGCCAACAATGGCGATAATCTTGCTATAGAGAAGCGGTTCTGCTGAATGGTGATCGCGTCGTTTAGATTTTGGGGCATACTGATCTAGTTGGGATTAGGTTTTTGTTTTTATAGTTATACACACAGCGAGAAAGCACGCTTGCTTTGTGATGCCGAAACCGATTGTAAGGGAACGATTTTAGTCATGACTCAACTTATTTTATTTTCGTGTAAAGATCTTAGCATAGCTCAACGAACGAATAAAAATGCCTGTAACAGTTTTATATGGGTTAAGACTCTTTTGCTTAGGGTTGGAAATACCCCAAGGGCAGTTACACTTGCCAATAACTCACTATTAGCAGAGTTTTCATAAGGTCTTTTATAGCCTAAATATAATATTGATAGAAGAAATACAAAAATTGTCACAGGTGTTTGATGGTAAGCAGTTCCGATGTTCGGTCTGAATTGATCTCCAATATTGCTCCAAAACCTAATTGCAGTCGAAATAAGTGTGTCATTGGCGTCTCTAATACATGACCATGGATAAGTCTTAATACGCCAGAATGAGTGACAATTGCGACCTGCTGATGCTTACTGTCTAATAGATCGGCCCAAAATTCATTAACCCGAGCTTGCATGTTTAGCATGCTGTCTCCGTTCGGGGCCGCTTGATCTACAAAATTATTCATCCAGATCTGCGCAGCCTCTGACGTGAAGTCGTCCCATGGCAAGAGCTCCCAATCGCCAAAATTGTATTCCATCAGGCGATCGTCATTTATAAGATTTGGCGACTCAAGCTTGGCCGCTAGCAGGGCACAACGTTGTAACGGGCTGGTATAAACGACATCATATCGATCACGCAGTTTGCTAAGTACTGCGTCGGCTTCTTGCTCAAACGAGTCAGCCAGCGCCAAATCGCTTTGGCCGTAGCATATACCGGCTTTAATATCGGGCGTGGTATGTCGAATCAGGTGAATAATCATGTGGCGAGAGCCGAGAAATAGTGTGTATTAGAGTGTGCGAATACCAACACTAAAGTGCGGCGGCTAGTGATAAATAGAAGGTCAGTTCGGAGAATTGTTGAATTGCGCCGAGTACATCGCCGGTATAACCGCCAATTCGACTTCGTGAATACGCCATGAAACTGAGCGCCACCACGCAGCAGGCCAAACAGGCGAACACGGTTGCTGCAGGGGCCAGCCCAGCCAGTGCAATGATTGGCAGCGCGGTAATGCTGACACTTACTAACTTATCTTTAGTGCTAAGATTTTTCTCAGTAATCGGTTTGATCTTGCTACTGTCTATATCTTGCACATAGTCGAATAGGTCGATCATGGAAGACGATAGGGTTCGGCTTAGGGTATGTGCAGCAATATAGGCGAGTAAAAATAATAGAGGTGTGCTTTTGCTCACGATTTCGAGCAGGCTTAGAAATTTCACACCTAAAACAAGTATCAAAGCCGCCGCACCGTAGGTACCTAAACGGCTGTCTTTCATGATGGTCAGCACTTGCTCTTTTGTCCAGCCGCCACCAAGACCGTCACAACTATCGGCCAATCCGTCTTCATGAAATGCGCCGGTAGCGAGCAAACTTAAGGCCATCGATAGGGCGATACTAAGCGCTGCTGCAAAAAAATGATTGGCGATTAAAAAGGTGGCCGCGGCAATCGAACCAATAATAACGCCGATTAATGGGAAGTACTTTCGTGACCGATCCAGCACAGTTTGCGAATGCAGCGCCGTGCTTGGCACTGG
>JAFMHC010000238.1 GCA_017854775.1 Gammaproteobacteria bacterium
CCCTCCTCCTAATGTGAAAAAAGCACGGGTACGGTGCTGTGCTTACACAAATGTCGGGTGGTGCCCCCGAGTATAATTTCTCGCAACCGCGTATGCCCGTAACCGCCGACAACAATCAAGTCGGCCGCTGTTTTTTTGGCAAACTTCCTTAGTACTTTCTCGGGCTGATTCGCTTTTTCATCTGTCTCTTTTAGATGAAAGCTATTGGCCACACCATGGCGCGACAGATAGCTGGAAATCTCTGATATATCGACTACCTCGTTATCCGACTTTTTATGATTAACCGCGACCGTGTCTACCTGCTCAGCCTGCTTAAGGATCGGCATGGCGTCTTGTACCGCACGAATTGCCTCACGCGATTCGTCCCAGCCGATGACAATCCGCTTACCAAATTCAACTTCGTCCCACTGGGTCGGAATTAATATAACGGGCTTACCTGTTTCCAGCACCAGCGTATTGATAAAGCCGATATTGCTATGCCCTTGAGCCGGGTCGTAAGCGACTTGGTTTGTGATAATCAAATCAGAATAGGCCATCGCTCTTAGCGGATGCTCTTGCGCCGACACTTCTAGCCAAGTTGCTTTGTAATCAAGGTCATCAACAATCTCTTGAAAGTCTCTATTCGCCTTAGATGATTTCTCGGCGTCTTGCTTTTCGATTAACTCGATCATGTCACTAGAACCCATGCCATATGATGACATGCCATAAGCCCCACCGCTCAGTAGGCTAATTTCCTTGACATAAACCCCAGTCAAAGTGGCATTTATCTTCTTGGCGAATTGAACTGCGGCACGAATAGCGTTATCACGCCCATCTGTTTCATTAACACACACAATAATATTTTTATACATGTTATTCCCTCGTACCGATCAAATCAAATCGATGCTATTGATTGCTATGGTGACCCAGCATAACCATCGATATAAGCCAGCGATTTGATATAGATCAACACTTTGCATAACTAGAGAATGTCGTTAGGCAAGTACTGACAGTTCTCTCTTCGGGCCAACCAGGCTTTAGCGACTTTGCAATAAAATATATAACCGCCTGAAAGCATGGCTCGGCTGGTCACGCTACGTAAAGCGAGGCGACCTCGCTCACAAAAATACCCAAGTGATGCATTAAACAACACTCAGATTGCCAGAGAAAGAAGAAGGCTTTAAAGCACGATCCGGCACAAATTTTGGTGTATTTTGGAGTCACAACGAGATCTGTTTCAAATTAAGCTATCCTTGACCAATAGTCGATATACAGCAATAACGTTGGGCCCAGAAATTAAGCAAATTAGAGGTAATCTTGATATAGAGGGCCTATTAATCGTTGATGAACTATTGATCCGCCCAGTTAACTAATCTGAAGAGAACTGCGGGACAGTTACCTGAATTTGTTCCATGGTAAAGCCTCTGCTTTGCATAAATCTAGCCCGTTTAGACCACGCGCTATAATCAGTTATAGGCGCATCACCATATTTTTTTTGGTATTGAGTCTGCGCATTATCAAACCAGATAGCGCTGCCTAGATCTAAATAGTCTCGAATGAGGTTATTACTGACTCCCTTGTTCTTTAGCTCAGCTTTAATTTTAACTGGTCCAAAACCACGAATACATCGAGACCGTATATAGACCTCAGTGAAACGTTCGTCAGATAGATACTTTTTTTCTAACAAATCATCAATCACCCCATAAATAACATCGGAGCCTTGAGATACATTGGAGACATCTGCATTATCAGCCACTTCTATGGCATTGACGGTATCAGCGTCCTCGGAGTCGTTAGAGCCTTCAGGCTTTTCAGAGCCATCAGTCATTTGAAGGCCATAAGCCTTTTGAGAGCCTTGAGCTTTTTGAGAAGCCTCGAAGCGAGCGAACAGCTTAGCCGTTAACTCCTTAACACTGTGCTCACGCATCGCTAGCAGTCGCAGGCCTCGAGCAAATACGTCATTAAATTCTTTTTGCGCTGGGTCGATTACTAAAGATAACGGTTCACTGGCCTTTTCAGCCTGTAGTTCCGATCTTCGCCTGGTTTTGCCTATAGACGGCCCCTCAAAAACCTCATCCTTTGGCATTGCCTCCAAGTTGCTCGTGTCGAACTCGAACTGTTCTTCAGATACGGCGTTACTTAGGGGAGACTTAGTGTCATTTGAAAATTTAGATCGCTTTTTGGATAAACCGCTACGCTTTTTTTTAGACCGAGACTTGCGTTGCCCTGGTTCGATCGTATCTTCTTCTATCGAAGAGTTTACTTTTAGCTTATTGTCCTTATGCCCGTAGTCGTTTTGCTCATAGTCATTTTGCTCATAGTCGTTTTGCTCATAGTCATTTTGCTTATGGTCATTTTGCCCATGCTCGTTGGTCCCATAAGCATTTGAGCCATCGCTTTTATTCGACTGTCGCAGTGGTTTGATTATCTTCATAATATTTTGAACTAGCTGAACCAAAAATGGAGCTAACTCTCGTTAACTCCATTGCTGATACAGACTTTAAGTTTTCTAACTAGCGAGTGAAAATCTAAGCATCATTAAGCTTTAGCAGCCTTAGCCGCTTTAGCATCTTTCGCATTAGACTCTTTAAGTTTGGCATCATTGGTTTTAGCTTCTTTAGACGACGCCACTGCTTCAGGCCTCACTTCACCAACACCAAGAGCTGTACGAACCTTAGCTTCAATTTCTTCAGCCATCTCAGGGTGTTCTTTTAGAAATTCACGGACGTTATCTTTGCCTTGGCCAATACGTGTGCCGTCATAGCTATACCAGGCGCCAGACTTCTCGACGATATCATGCTCAACACCGATACCGATTAGCTCGCTTTCTTTGGAGATACCTTGGTTATACAAAATATCGAACTCAGCTTGTTTAAACGGAGGAGCGACCTTGTTCTTAACAACTTTGACCCGAGTTTGATTACCGTAAATCTCATCGCCTTTCTTAATGGCTCCGATGCGGCGAATATCTAGGCGAACCGATGAATAAAACTTCAGCGCATTACCACCGGTAGTGGTTTCAGGGTTACCAAACATCACACCGATCTTCATACGAAGTTGGTTAATGAAAACCACCAATGTGTTAGATTTCTGGATACTACCAGTCAGCTTACGCAGTGCTTGCGACAGCAAACGCGCTTGCAGGCCCATATGTGAGTCGCCCATATCGCCTTCAATTTCGGCTCTAGGTGTCAGCGCTGCAACAGAATCGATAACGATCATGCCAACCGCCGCAGAGCGTACCAACATGTCTACGATCTCTAAAGCTTGCTCGCCTGTATCGGGTTGAGATACTAATAAGTTATCGATATCAACACCGAGCTTTTTGGCGTAAGCCGGATCGAGTGCATGCTCTGCATCAATGAATGCACACGTTAAACCCTTCTTTTGTGCTTGAGCAATCGCCTCTAAAGTTAAAGTTGTTTTACCCGACGATTCTGGACCGTAAATTTCGACTACACGACCTTGAGGTAAGCCACCGACACCCAGTGCGGCGTCTAAGCCGATTGAACCTGTTGAGATTACATCAATGGCTTCGCCATTTTTCGGGTCATCACCCAAACGCATCACCGACCCTTTTCCGTATTGTCGTTCTATCTGCGTTAGCGCCGCGTCGAGCGCTTTTTGTTTATTGTCATCCATTGGTATCTCCAGTAATGAGTTTTGCTGCTTGTTTTTTGATATGCTGTTAATTTATACAGTAGTTGTAAAATTGTCAACCAGTAGTTTTAAACAATAATGAAATGGCCAGACATCAATAGCCTAAATTTGATCTGGCTTAAAAATTTGTCCAGTTTAAATAGGCTAGTAATGAGGTGGCCTTTCATCCACCACCTCGGCTGGACCTTGATCACTTGACTGCATGCCATGCATCTTGCTAATCAAGCCTGCGTATTTTACTTTAAGGTCGTCAAGTTCTCGTTGTTGGGTGAAAAATTCGTCGCTAATTTTAGATAAAGAATCTTCCAAAAAGGCTAGTTTCACTTGTAGGTCTTGAATGTCTGAATCACTCATCTGCTTCTATCCATTGTTTACTGCGGTCGACCGCTTTGTGCCATTGCTTTAATAGCGCTTCGATTTTCTGCGGAGCCAATTGCGGCACAAATTGTCGCTCAACCTCGCGAACCTTCAATAGGTCGCTCATTTCCCAATAACCAACCTTTAAACCAGCTAGATACGCTGCTCCAAGCGCGGTTGACTCTAAAACCTTGGGCCGAGCAACCGGCTTTTGCAATACGTCAGCCTGAAACTGAGCTAAAAAGTTATTGGCTATCGCTGCGCCGTCAACATTTAGCTGACTTAATTCAATGCCGCTATCCGATTGCATCGCTTCAATCACGTCATAAATTTGATAGGCCAATGATTGTAGGGTTGCTTTGGCTATTTCGGCTTGACCCGAGTCTCGGGTTAATCCGAAGATCGCGCCACGTGCATACATATCCCAATGGGGGGCACCCAAACCAGCAAACGCAGGTACCACCACCACACTACTCTCAGGATTCGCCGCTAAGGCAAGTTCTTCAGAGTCACTTGCTGTCTCAATAAATTCCAGCTCGTCGCGTAACCATTGCACCGCAGCACCGGCGATAAACACGCTGCCTTCTAAGGCATAGGTTATCTGCCCGTTTAGCGACCAAGCGATAGTGCTGAGTAAACCAGATTTACTGTCGATGCGCTCAGTGCCTGTGTTCATTAGCATAAAACAACCAGTGCCATAGGTGTTCTTTGCCATGCCTTTCTCAAAGCAAGTTTGACCAAACAAAGCTGCCTGCTGATCTCCGGCAACACCGGCAATGGCAACCTCAGCACCTTGAAAACTAACGCTGCCAAAATCAGCCGAACTGTCTCGAACCTCGGGCAACATAGATTTCGGCACCGTGAATAGTTCTAATAGTTCATCATCCCACTCACCGCTGTTGATATTCAACAACATAGTGCGCGCTGCATTGCTGTGGTCAGTGGCGTGAACGGCCCCTTCGGTAAGATTCCAGATAACCCAGGTATCTATGGTGCCAAATAACAATTCACCGGCATCCGCTTGCGCGCGGGCGCCGTCAACATTGTCGAGTATCCATTGAATCTTACTAGCCGAAAAATACGAATCGATTACCAAACCAGTTTTTTGCTGAATCTTATCTTTCCACCCCGCAGCTGAGATTTCATCACATCTAGCAGCGGTTCGGCGATCTTGCCAGACAATTGCATTATAGACTGGTTTGCCGGTTTTCTTATTCCAAACAACGGTGGTCTCGCGCTGATTTGTAATACCGATAGCCGCGATATCACTGGGGCGCAGATGATTCTTAGCGACCAGTTTTTGCAATACCATGAATTGCGAATCCCAAATCTCCATTGGGTCATGCTCAACCCAGCCGGACTTGGGGAAATGTTGACTAAACTCTTGTTGCGATAGGTCAACAACGTCGGCCTGATGGTCGAATAGCACCGCGCGCGAGCTGGTAGTGCCCTGATCTAATGCAATAATAAATTGTTCTGACACACTTGCTCCATAAAATCGTATTAACAGCAGTTTTAGACGCGTATAACCAAGTCTTTTTCGCGATTATTTCAAGCAAAGAAGTGTAAGTGATTTTGGTAAGCAAACCAACTGCACTACAATACACAAATGCAAGTAAATCAACTTATAAAGAAAATTGTCTTTCTAGATAGAGTCGGGCTTCCCGAGCGCTTCAGTGTGCGAGCGCCGGAGCTTGATCATCAGTGGGACAACTACGGCTCAACCTTGCCCGAGCAGGTTATCGAGCGCAGTGTTGGTGCTGATGTATTGATCACCAATAAGGTTAAAATCACCCGTGAGACGCTGCTCGCGTGCCCTAGCGTCAAGCATATTGCGGTGGCAGCGACTGGCTTTAACATCATTGATATTGATGCCTGCCTTGAATTGGGTGTATCCGTGAGTAATATTCCGAGTTATGCCGCTACCACGGTAGCCGAACACGTGATAGCTTCCGCACTGTGCCTACGCCGACAACTCTTGAGCTACCGCCAAAGTGTTATTGATGGTAAATGGCAAAGGAGCAGCTCGTTTTGCCTATTTGGCGAGCCTATCAATGATTTAAAAAACTCAAGCTTCGCGGTGATCGGTTTTGGCGAACTTGGTCGAGCCGCCGCTTCGATGGCGGCGGCCTTGGGGATGCGGGTAATTTTTTCCTCTCGTGGTAAACATCAGTGCGAGTTTGCCAAACAAGTTAGTTTTGAAGAAGCAATCACCACCGCCGATATTATCAGCGTTCACTGCAGTTTAAACGCTGAAACATTAAACCTAATAGCGGCACCACAACTGCGGAAAATGCAGCCGCATGCGATTCTCATCAATACCGCTCGAGGAGGCATTGTCAACGAGGCTGACGTGGTCCAAGCGATTAATGACAAACTAATTGGTGGCATATCGTTTGATGTGTTGGTTGAGGAGCCGCCGAGCGATTATTCGCCGCTATTGTCAATCGCAAATTTTGAGAACGTAATCATTACACCCCACTCAGCATGGGCTAGCGAGCAAGCGATGCAACGATTAGCCGATATATTGGCTGACAATGTTGAGGCATTTTTGTTAGGCTCACCACAGAACTTGGTCAGTTAAAAGTAGCTGATTAAAGTAGTTAATTATAATTTAGTCTAGTAATCGACTCAAAACCATGAAGTTATCCAAATTCGGTAGTAAATTTACCCGTC
>JAFMHC010000029.1 GCA_017854775.1 Gammaproteobacteria bacterium
GCCTTGGGTCAAATGCCTGCGCCGGTACCAATACAAATACAAAAGCCGTCATGAGTAAGCCACACATCACCCATAAACGGCTTGTATTGTCTTCTTCAAGCCGAAACGGCAATGCCGGAAATGAGTTAACATTTCTTGGTGTGATTATCAGTGAGTTTAACTTAAACATGTTGAGCACCCTCAAGAACCACACCGGCGCGATTGGGCGTTTCAGACTCGTCTACTGCTTCACCGATCTTGGGGGTGTCAGCCTCCATTGGGGTTGTGCCATTTAGAAACCCGGTGCGCGTTATGAAGAACAGGATAAGTCCAACCGGACCAAACATGAATGTCGCTAAAAATATCGGAGCTTGAATCATGCGAGACATACCTAATTGGTCAGCGTATTGCGCTATCCAGGCACCAATAAACAGGTCAAACGCTAGATAATGAACCCAGCCGGCCAGCAACATATAGTCGTTGCTAAACAATGCGCGAACACCACTTAGGGAATTGTAATCACCATCATTAATAAAGTACTGGCTAAGAGCCAGGCCGGCGTATAACAAGCTTAAGCTAAATGGAATCGCATATTGGGCGATGAAAAATAATGGCTTTATACGCCTTGGTAGAAATATAAGAATAATCCACCCTAGCATTGCCAATTGGCCTGCTAGGCTAAACCATTCGTTGGCCGATAGCCCCGTTGTTACTATTTCGCTTACTTGCATGCACTCGCCTTTTTATCTGTTTGAAATGAATTACTTGAGAGTTTTTCAATTCAAACAGATAAGGCCGCTAAAGGCGTCCGAATCGATCAAACAGGACGTACAGCTCGGCCGAACTGTACCTTTGCAGCTAGTTAATCAGAGGCTTCTTAAGAACAAGCTGGCTTCTATATTGGCTCGGCGTGTGTTTAGTGATTTGTTTAAACACGGCATTAAACGTACTTTTGGATGAAAAACCAGAGCTCATCGCTAGATCTAAGATCTTTAGAGATGGGTCGTTTTTTAATTTTTCACAGACATGATTAATACGATATTCATTTACAAAGCGATAGAAATTCTTACCGTCGTGTTGATTGAGTACTTCCGATAGATGGTGACCACTAACGCCCACTGCGTCGGCAAGGCGAGTCAAGGTGAGTTGGTTGTCAAGGTAGCTTTGATGTTGATTCATGTGCTGCTGTACATGTATTAAAAGCTGACTACGCACTTCTGGATCAAGTGCTCCGCGTTGGGCTTGATCTTCGGGTTCACCGCTAAGGTCATCTTTTAAGTTGGTTTCATCTAATTCGCTATCGGTCTGGTGCGCCTTGCCATTGTTAAATGCGTTTTGCTCTTTAGAAAATAGTTCAATGGTAAATAATTGAGGGTTTCGCCACTGGGCCAAGCCAATGCTGTAAATTAAAACCGTAATCAAAATATCGCCCACAAAGAAAAACGCGAATGTATGGCCATACGTAACCCCCATAAGTTTCAGCGTCCATATAATGCAATCTAAAGTCAGCAAGCTCCATAACCAAGTAAATACAGCTGGATTGTAACTTGACAGTGTTTGAGACGCCTGACTTTGACTTCGCCAAATTAAGTTGGCACTTAAGGCCAAATAAACGAACGCCTGGATAAATAATATTGACTGCGCTATTTGTACATTTAATGTCGGCCGTGCGTGGTTTATAACAAAATGTAGCTTCTCAGAGGGCGACGCCAGCAGAATATCTAGGTTCAACAAATAGCATAATACAAACGGAATAAAGTGGAGTAGATCTCGCCACTTTAAGGCGCTATCAACTAAGGCGTAGCGGCAATACAGAAACAGCAAGGCACCGTAACTTGCCGGGAGAAAAAAATGCCACCCAATCAATCCCGTAAATATATTTATTTCACCGGCCATCGTAATAAAGTTGGCCAACAAACTTAGCGCTAAAAATAGACACCAGACTCCAAGGATACGACTTGCAATACTAGTCCTAAAGCTAAATAGGAGAAGCGAAGCCAGCAATATTCCCTGAAAACTTCCTATGACATAAAGATAGTGTTGGTAGATAGGCATCGTTACTTCTTATTCTCAACGAGATAAGCTGATTAGGCTTTTGGATTATAGTTGGAAAGGAGTTGGGCAGGGACGGGCATAGCAACAAGTCTTGCAAATAACGCAAGAAAGTGCAATTCCATAATCACCCTCGTTCATTGTTGATCGACTCGCTCTAAGCGAAAACGCACGACACATTTTGAGCATCATTTTGATTGCTGGGTTGGCTCAGAGCAGATTGCTTGGTTTTGTATCAATAATCAATAATCAATAATCAATAATCAATAATCAATATTAATCTTTGAATGTTGCTGTAGTGATAACATTGGCTGTTAAGAAATTTGGATAATGCGTTATGGTTCGAGCTGCTGCTTCTTTAAACACGGCGACGCTTGAATCAAAGCAAAAGCAGTAACGTCCATTTAATTAATGTAAATCAATAGCTCAGTCTATTTTTTGCGTCTAAAAAGGATCACTTAAGGTATGTTGGTTGAACAAATTGCGGTAAATAATAGTCTCAGGAACTACATGTACTTAGTTGCCTGCCCAGAAACGCGTGAGGCAGTGGCGATTGATCCGTTGGATCATAGCCTACTTTTGAGTCGGGCTAAGCAGCTAGGTTGGGATATTCGAGGTGTGATCAATACCCACGAGCATCACGATCACATCGGCGGTAACGAGCCGGTGATCGCGGCTACCGGTGCAAAACTCTATGCGCATGAAAAGGCCACTGACAAGATTGCTAATGTCGATGTGGGTTTGCGTGCTGGCGATACGGTGCAGGTGGGTACAAGCGTTGAGTTGATCGCCTTAGACACACCTGGGCATACCTTTTGCCATACTTGCCTATATGCTATGGGTGATAGTGATCAAGCGCCGGCTCTTTTTAGCGGTGATACCTTGTTTAACGCTGGGGTTGGCAACTGTCATAACGGCGGTAATCCGCAGACCATGTATCAAACATTTGTTCGCCAGTTATTTGTCTTGCCCGATGAGACGCAAATATACCCAGGTCACGATTACATCGAAAATAATTTGCAGTTCACCTTAGATCGCGAGCCTGGCAATGCGGCGGCCAAGGGCTTGTTGGCTGCAATACAGCAATGGCAGGGCGACACGCACTTCATCTCGAATATTGCCATGGAGCGCTTGGTTAATGCATTTTTTCGTTTAGAAAATTCAGAAATCATAGATCTACTAAAGCAAAAATTTCCTGAGATTGGTGATCACCCGAATCAAGAAACTGTTTTTCTTAAGCTGCGAGAGTTGCGTAATCATTGGTAGTTAGCCCGGCTTTCGGCTGTAGTGCTGCGTTCAAGTTTGACAGTCGATCCTGAGGTGGCCTTGGGTCGTGCAAATCCATGCGTTAAATAGCAGTTCCTTCTCCTTTAAGTTGAACTTAATTTACGATTTAGGCGAGGCTCGATCTCTAATTTGAGCTTAGCCTCACTCGATAGCTGAATAATGATTATAGAATTCGATACTTTTGCAAAAAAAAGGCCGTCTTTTTTACTCAAAGCTCTATAATCAGCGCCTTGAGCGGTGATATTGAACAGCCTTGAGCGATGCTATTTGCATTGCTTGAGCCGTGTTGCTAAATAGTAAATTGTATCAATAAAACCTATAGCCCAACTCTACAGCAGAGCAGAGCCTGCTAAGTAATAATTTAGTTACAGAAATATCGGAGAAGAACAATGTCGTTTGAAGATCGTGATGGATTTATTTGGATGGATGGTGAGTTTGTTGATTGGCGCGATGCCAAGGTTCATGTACTCACGCATACTTTGCATTACGGTGTAGGCGTGTTTGAGGGTGTGCGGGCATACGCTACCGATAAAGGCCCGGCGATTTTCCGCTTAGATCGCCATACTGAGCGCTTATTGCAGTCGGCTAAGATTATGGGAATGACTATTCCATTCTCCGTTGATGAGATTAATAAGGCGCAGATCGAGAGCGTGTCTAGGAACAAACTTGAATCAGGATATCTGCGTCCGATGGCGTATTACGGTTCTGAGGCAATGGGCTTGCATGCTAAAGGCTTAAAGGTTCATATGATGGTAGCGGCTTGGTCGTGGGGGACCTACCTAGGCGATGAGGCCTTAGAGAAGGGTATTCGGGTGAAAACATCGTCGTTTAACCGTCACCACGTCAACAGCACTATGTCGAAGGCGAAAACAAATGGTCACTACACTAATTCGATTATGGCCCTGCAAGAAGCGGAAAATGCCGGTTATGACGAAGCATTGATGCTCGATACCAATGGCTATGTGGCTGAAGGCAGTGGCGAGAATATTTTCATTGTACGTCGCGGCAAAATTTTCACGCCGTCGCTAACCTCGGCGCTTGAAGGTATTACTCGAGATACGATTGCCGAATTGCTCAGAGATGATATGGGCATGGAGATCGTTGAGAAACAAATTACTCGCGACGAAGTTTATACCGCCGATGAAGCTTTCTTTACCGGCACGGCAGCTGAAGTTACGCCGATTAATTCGCTCGATGATCGAATTATCGGTGATGGCAAACGTGGTGCGGTGACCAAAGAAATTCAGACGCGTTATTTTGATGTGGTTAACGGGCGTAATCCAGATCGCATGGATTGGTTGACGCTTGTTTAAACGGCGCTAGATTAGACATCTACAATGTCTGTGTTAACAAAAAAATACCTAATCATTGGCCCCTCGTGGGTCGGTGATATGGTGATGGCGCAAAGCTTGTTTATTGACCTTAAGCAACGCCAGCCTGATTGTCAGATCGATGTTCTAGCACCGGCTTGGACCGCCGCTTTAATCGACCGAATGCCGGAAGTAACCGAGCTCATTGCCGGAAACTTTAATCATGGGAAATTAAGCTTGGGCGAGCGCATAAAGCTGGCTAAGAGCCTGCGCTCGAAAGGCTATACTAATGCCATTTTACTGCCTAACTCGCTGAAGTCGGCATTGGTTCCGGCGGTGGCCAAAATCCCCACACGCACCGGTTATATCGGTGAACAACGCTGGGGTTTTTTAAACGACATTCGTAAACTCGATAAGCAAGCGCTGCCGATGACCGTGCAACGTTTCGTCGCTCTGGGGCTAGAAAAGGGTGCCGCTGTTCGGCCGGTAGAGTCGATTCCAGTGCCTAAATTGGTGGTAGACCCGAGCTCTGCACAAGCTGTGCTTGATAAAAATCAACTAAGTATTGAAAAAGCCGGTATCGCTAAAAAGGTTCTGGTTCTTTGCCCTGGAGCCGAATTTGGACCTTCTAAGCAATGGCCGGTAATACATTACGCCGATGTAGGTAATCATTACTTGCGCAAAGGCTGGCAAGTCTGGTTGCTCGGTTCTGATAAGGACCGCTTAGTTTGCCAAGAATTAGATGCGCTATGCGGCCATAATACCGAGGTTCTAGCTGGCAAAACGTCGTTGCCTGAAGCGGTTGATTTAATATCATTTGCGTCACTCGTGGTGGCAAATGATTCTGGCTTAATGCATATTGCTGCGGCATTACAGAAGCCGCTAGTAGCGGTATACGGGTCTACAGACCCCGGTCACACTCCGCCATTGAGCGATAACCATGCTATTGCTCGATTAGACTTAGATTGCAGCCCCTGTTTTAAGCGCGAGTGTCCATTGCAGCATCTCGATTGTTTGCGGAAACTGAAGCCTGCTAGCATACTGGCGCTCGCCGAGGCGCTTTAAAATGCGAATCCTAGTAGTAAAGCTCACCTCAATGGGCGACGTGTTGCACGTCATGCCGGCATTGTCTGATTTGCTTAAAGCCAAGCCCGATGTCGTGATCGACTGGATGGTCGAAGATAGTTTTGCTGAGATTCCCGCTTGGTATCCGAGCGTTGACCGAGTGATTAAGGTATCTACCCGTCGCTGGCGAAGCTTGAATGTTAAAAATTTCCGAGAGTTTTGGCTCTTTGTAAAAGAGCTTCGAGCTGAACGCTATGACGTGGTGATCGATGCTCAAGGGTTAATGAAAAGCGCTGCATTTGCCCGTTTAGCAAAACTAAAAAAAGGTGGCTTTCGCGCTGGTTTTAGCGGTTCGTCAATCAAAGAGTCGCCCGCGGCAAAGCTTTATCATAAAAAAATTGAGGTGCTTAGAGCGCAGCATGCTATTGAGCGTTTGCGCCAGTTGTTTGCTGGGGCCTTTGCCTATGAACAGCCCAATTCCAAGCCTGATTACAAGCTTAAGCTGCCTAAGCCCGCGACCAGTAATGCTGATACAGTCATGTTGTTTCATGGCACTACTTGGGCAACTAAACACCTGCCTGATCGTCTTTGGCGCGAGATAGCCGATCAGGCGTGCGACGACGGCTATAGAGTAATGCTAGCGTGGGGTAATGAGGCCGAGCGAGAACGTGCGCAATGGATTGCTAAAGATCGCCCGGATGTTACGGTGTTAGAGCGAACCACGCTGACCGATTTGGCGCGCACTATTGCTGGCATTTCAGGTGCTATTGCAGTAGACACTGGTCTAGGGCATATGTCCGCTGCGCTCGGTATTCCCTGCGTGTCGGTCTATGGTTCCACCGATTCAGCCTTAACCGGCGCAGTCGGGGCACACCAAAGCCTGATTCAAAGCCGCTATTCATGTTCGCCGTGTCTGCTAAAACAATGTCCGAAATTGACTGAAAAGTTACTTGATCCTCCTTGTTATACCGCTTCTGCGGCTAATCCTAAGCTCAGCGCCGCGGCTATCTGGCAGACACTTTACCGTCAAATAGTCTAGCTCGCCAAAACTTCTAATACTGCTTAACTTTAGGCGTATAATTTAGCCTACTTTAGAGATACTGATTAATTATGCACTTCGCCTTTTGCCTATATAAGCACTTCCCATACAGCGGCCTGTCGTTAGACATGCTGCGTATTGCCAATGAATGCACGCAACGTGGTCACAAAGCCACGGTATTTACCGGTAGCTGGGAGGGTGATGTTCCTGACGGTGTCGAAGTAGTTATTATCAAGCACTTTGCGTTAACCAACCATACTCGGGCCCATACCTTTCACAGTAAGCTGCGTAACTTATTGGAAACCCGAGAGTTTGATGTGGTGGTTGGCTTTAATAAAATCCCGGGTATGGATATATACTATTGTGGTGATTATTGTTACGTAGGCCGCTCATTTCTACGACACTCATTCTTTTACCGCTTTACCCCACGCTTTTTATACTTCTCGAGTTTCGAGCGAGGTGTATTTGAGGCCTCTTCGAAAACCAATATTCTGTCGCTGTCTGATCGTGAAAAATTGATCTATCAACAGTATTATCTAACCCAAGATTCCCGCTTTTTATGCCTGCCGCCGACCTTGGAAAAAGCGCGCTGGGCTAACTTAGACGAGTTGCCTGACCGTGTTTCATTACGTACATCCTTGGGTATCAAAGAAGATGACAACTTGGTGTTGTTGATTGGCTCTGGTTTTCAGACCAAAGGTTTAGATCGTGCGATTTTAGCGCTCGCAGCCTTGCCTAAAGACTTGCTAGCCAAGACCAAACTTTTTGTGGTCGGCCAAGACAAGGCTGATACTTTTCAGCGTTTAGCTAAGCGCCATGACGTCGCCAACCATATTCACTTTTTAGGTGGTCGCAAAGACGTACCAGCATTAATGAAAGCGGGAGACATGTTGTTGCACCCGGCCTATGCTGAAACTACCGGTGGCGTACTATTAGAAGCGATTGTGTCAGGCTTGCCCGTATTGGCTACGCCAGTCTGCGGTTATGCGCCACATATTAAGACCGCGGATGCCGGTTTCGTGTTGCGCAAACGTTTTTCGCAAGCCGAGCTAAATGAAAAGCTGTTAGAAATGTTGTTGTCCGATCAAAAAGAGCAGTGGCGCGAAAACGGCTTGAAGTACGGCCAAAACCCAAGTCTCTACGTCATGCCGCAGCGGGCGGTTGATTTTATCGAACAAACCTGTGTTCAACATCGTTTGTATTTGCCGGGTGAGATGCGCCAAAAAAGTGATGAGTCTTTGTACATCACCAACGAGCTGCGCCAGTCATTGAAAGGTGAAGATTCATTTTATCAAATGATGAATATTGAGGGTAAAGTCTACCGAGAGGCCCTAGGTCGCCGTACTTTACGATTTACCCGTGGCAATAAAGATTACTTTTTGAAGATGCACACTGGTGTCGGCTGGGGTGAGATCATTAAAAATCTAACCTATCTTCGTGCGCCAGTTGTCGGTGCGCTGAATGAGTGGCACGGCGTACATCGGCTGAAAGATTTAGAAATTGATACAATGACGGTTGCCGCCTATGGCATCCGTGGCAATAACCCAGCAACTAAGCATTCGTTCATTGTCACCGAAGCGTTACCGACGGAAACCAGCCTAGAAGATTTTTGCGGCGAATGGGCTGAAAACCCGCCGCGAACGTTAAAGCAAGTTCGGTTAAAGCGTTGGATCCTTAACAAGGTTGTCGAAACGGCTCGAGTAATTCATGAAAACGGTGCTAACCATCGTGACTTTTATCTATGCCACTTTTTACTTGATGCGCATTTTGAAGCAGATGATCAGGTGTCACTCGAAAGTAAGCTGTACTTGATTGATTTACATCGCATTCAAATGCGCCGTAAAACGCCTGAACGTTGGGCGGTTAAAGATATCGCCGGTTTATATTACTCGAGCAAAGATATTGGCCTAACCAAGCGTGATTTATTACGCTTTATGAAGCTTTATCGCGACAAACCGTTGCGCGAAATTCTACGCACCGAAGCAAGCTTTTGGCATAAGGTTGAAAGCCGCGGCAACAAGTTGTACGAGTCTGAAATACGCAAAGCACTGGTGCTTGAGAAATTGAAGCATCAACAGGCACAGGTTATAGAAGGCGATTATTCTGAGACGAGGACGGCTGCATTAAAGCAATCTGAAGCGGTAGTTAAGGTTGACGATAAGAACTCCACAAAACCTCGACAGGTTTTTAGGAAGTAGTCGTGCCAGTGGATCTAATTGACTGGGCTAAGCAGCCCGTGACGCGAAGTATTGATTGGAATTCTCGTATCTGGATGTCGACAGAATACCTTGGCCTGCTACCCAAGAATGCAAAATTACTAAACCAACTTTTGCTTGATACTAATTCGGCTTTTAAGCACGACGGCACTACCACCGTATCACGAGTTGAGTTGGCCGGTGAGCAGATGGTGTTGAAGCGCTATAACCCTCGTAACCAGTGGCACAAAATCAAGCGAGCCTTGCGTCGCTCGCGTGCACGCCGGTGTTGGCAGATGAGCTATGCTTTTTCTGAAGCAGGTCTAAATGTTGCAGCGCCAATACTGATGCTAGAGGATCGTTTTGGACCGTTTCGCCTGAATGCGTATTTCGTAAATGAATTCCTAGAGGGCCAAGAGCTAAGGGTCGTATTGCCAAGTATGAATGAAGCACAACAGCTGAAAGTCGCCGAGGCCGTTAATGACGCGTTTGATAAAATGAAAGCGGCGCGCTTAACTCACGGCGACTTAAAGGCAAGCAATTTGATGTGGAGTAACGATAAGCTCTTTTTCATTGACTTAGATGCAGCCCAGCGACACCGAAACCCTGTGACTTGGTTGAAAGGTCATAAAAAAGATCGCAAGCGATTCTTAAAAAACTGGCAAGGAAATAGCCAATTACTCGCTATCTTTGACCGTTAGTTTGTTTTTTTCTGTACGAGCGTAGCACCCTTACAATACAACGCCGGATAAAATAAAAGCCTGTAACACTAGGCTCTTACGCTATTTCTCACTCTAATAAGACGAAATTAACTATCTCGCAGAGACTGCTTTCTTATGTGTATAGACAACGCCAGATTTGGTGTGTGAATACGAGGTCTCTCTGTTGCTTGGCTGCCGCGGTCAATCGTATCCCAGTTGAGGATCAACGATTTACAAAAAAGTAGTGATGCAGTTAGCCCTAGAGCGAACCAAAAAAGCATTGATGCGTAAGGTTTAAAATTTTTATACATTGAGTAAGCTCCACACTAAATTCTTGTTAATTAAAAAAACCATCCATGGCATTCATCTCCCAGTTGCCAAAAGCCGCTAGCCTCAAGGTCCCTATAAACACGATTAATAGACTCAATAAAAATCGTATACAACCCCCTTTCAACGTCAAGTATTGCTAAAGTACTTAATGGTGATAAAGGTCAGCGTCATTTGTTGTATGAATAGTGCACGCTTTGCCAAGCGAAAAATATTACAGGCTATTACAGTAGCCTTGTTATCTTGGCGACGAGTGTTAATCTAGGGGTTTGGTGATGTGACTACTTCATAGGCGCTATGAGTGACCTAATTAGTGGTGGCCAGACGACTTTCAAAAATAAACGGAGAATAATAATGAGCTCGAAAAATACAGTTAAAGTCAAAAAAGTAAAACTTAAAGTATTGGAAATTGAAGAGGTTGGTAACGGTCAGCAAGCTCCGCCTGTTGATGTGTCCTTGGCAATCGGGTCGCAAGTAGGTTCTGTTCCATCAGCTGGCGGAGGAACCACGCCGATCTTCGCTGGAGAGATGACTTACTACGATCCCAAGAAGGGACGCGATCGTAAGATCGATATGGTAGAAGCCGTGTTTTCGGAGGACCAAGGCGCCTCAAATGAAGATGGCAACATTATGTTGCACATTAGCTTAACCGGAACCAACGATTTTATAGCCCCGCTGGTGACAACTATCCCTGATGATAGTGCTTCTGCCCCGACTCACTGTATTGTAATTACGCCTAGCGGTAGCACGGCCATTGACATCAAATTTCTAGAGCCATCCCCGGGTGAGTTTGTCGCTTATCCTGCGCTATATTTCCATACTACCGAAGGTATTATCGACCCGGGTCTTGGTGTCCGTCGCGGAACCGGTAACTAACTCTAAGAGCAGAGCTTAGCGGTTGCGGATGATGTAGCCTGAATAAAATCTTTATTGTTGCACAAAGGTTTGAACCAGCTAAATGAGAAAAATATTGGGCTGGTTCCTTGGGCTATTGAGTCTTGCACATCGACGGTAGCGTTCACATAATTGCCGACTAATGTATTCACGATTGCCGACGCGTAATCGAGTTCGGCAATATGTGGGAATTTACCGTTGGCTTCTTTTAAGGTTTTTACCGCGTTAGCCAATTGGCCGGTGTGCGCTTGGGCTTGCGCTAAATATGAGTAGTCTTGCGGGGTTTGAGGTGAGCTGACCATAGCGATTATAGTATTATAGCCTTTTTGAGCAAGCTCGCTCTTTTTAGATAAAGAATAGGCATCGGCAAGATTAAGCCGGTTTAACGCCGATTTCGAATTTAATTCAAGTGCTTTTGACAGTGCTGTTATGGCACTGTCAAAGTCGGACTTTAACATCAATGTTAGGCCGTAATTAACATAGTAATTTTCGTCCTCATGCTCTGAAATTAAATTTTTGTATATGGCTTCAGCTTTAGCTAGATCACCTTGATTAATAGCAATAGTGGCTTGAAGGTCTTTTGCATAAGCGTAATTCGGAAGCAGTTCTAAGGCGGCGTTGATCTGCTGCGTAGCCGCTTCTAAGTTACCCATGAAATATTCAGAAGTCGCTAAGTTATAGTGATTTAGAGCCGATGGTCTTAGCTGAACGTTTTTTCTGTCAAGAACCAATAGTGCATCAAAATCGTTTTTAGCATACGCCAGAGCACTTTCAAGCTCACTAATTGCCACGGCATCACTAGTCATGTTCCTTATCTGCGTGAGCTGGGCTTCAGCTGACTCGATCTGATTGGTAACGATGGCGATATTGCAAAGAATCGTTTTTAGGCTCAACGATTTTACTAATGTTGGTGGCGCAGCCTCGATAAGAGCCTTTAGTTGTTCGATGGGCTTTAGACTTCCGGTATTTAGTTTTATGTGATTGGCAACTTGGTACGCGAGAGTATAGGCTGGTAGGTAGCGAGGATATTTAGATATGAATGCTTGAACGCGCTTATGGTGTTCCAAAGTCGAAGCGGTGCCTGCCTTGCTTTGTTGGTATATGTCTAAATAGTCACTAAAGTCATTATCAGTAATAGTCAGTGCAGTTCGTGTTGGTGCTTGGCCGCCTAAGATGTCCAAACTTCGAATGGTAACCTCAGTTTCTAAATCAAATAACGTCAACGAGTTAGGCACTACAAAGTTTCGTTTATCGGTTACCGCCATTTTCGATCCACTGCGCTCTTCTAAGGTCACACCACAGTTCGAAGCGTTACAGTTTACTAAAATTCTAAGTACCTGTTCGGCTCCTACGGCACGTGCCTTGGTGGCTAAATCACCGGCGTTACTGTTTAGGTCATCGGCCGTCACTAAGCCAATATTGACGAGCGACAAAATTGCATTTTCGGCGCTGTGCCTAACGGCCGTCGAGATAAGTGGATTCTTGCTTGAATTGAGGCCCTTGAGCGATGTGACTTTAATTTCGTCTAGGGCTACATATCTAATTGGTTCTTGCTTTGGCTGCGTTAGAGTCAACAGCTTCAGGGCCAGAGCGCCAATAGTAAAGCCGGCAAGTAACATCGCCGTTGGCATCAGCCATGTTCGATTAAGAATTAGCCATTTCCGCTCAGACTTTAGGCGAACGAGCGGTATTTCTTGTGTTTCATCATTTGATGGTGCCGAGCCAGTGCGAAGATCTGATGTTCTCAGTAGTTCAGCTACATCATCGGCACTATATAAGCGCTCTTCAGGTTTTTTGCTTAACAAGTTTTTTATTACTTCAGCTAGCCTAACGCCGAGAATAGTTCGGCTCGACGTATCGAACTCGACTGCTTGTGAGACAACGCGTTGTAGCAATGCAATTTTGTTATGAGTGTCGCCGAAAGGGTGTTTGCCTACCAATGTTTGAAAGGCTAGTACTGCAAGAGAGAAAAGGTCGGTGCGGGTATCAACTGCCGCTCCCATTGCCTGTTCAGGTGAGAGTGAAAAATAACTACCACTGACACTATCAATGCGAGTTAAGCCGTCGTCTTCTAAATAGTCATCTAATTTTACTTTGGCGATGCCAAAATCAGCAATCTTGGCGATGTTGTCATTGGTAATTAAAACGTTGTCGGTTTTCAAATCACAATGAGCGATGCCTTTTTGGTGCGCGCTTGCTAGGCCGTCGGCTACCTCAGCCAGCCATTTTAGTCTAATTTCTTTAGTTGGTGCTTGCTTAAGCCGCTGTGTCAGCGTGTCGCCGCCAACAAATTCAATTACCAAGCCTAGAGTATTGTCTTGCTCAACGACGTCGTAGAGTTGCACGATATTCGGGTGGTTTAATTGGGCCAAAAGCTTTGCTTCTGATCGCAAACGAGCAGCAAGCTTGGCGGTTAATTTGTCTTGCGTGTCGACACATTTAATCGCGACTTTACGCCCCAGCTCAGTATCGCGCGCCAGATACACCACGCTCATACCACCACGGCCTAGTTCACGTACTAACTCGTATCGACCGAGTGACTCCATTGGCTTAAGAGGTGTATTCATTATTTTCGGGGCTAACGTTCCTCTACGCCTTCTTTGTAGATTTTGACATTGTTTATATTAGCTCTTAGTGCACCACGACGTCGCTCGATCAGTTTGGAGCGTCCGGTGACTAGGGGCAGGGCGGCGACAATCTGTTTACGTATTCGAAAAATTTGGATGTTCATATGTGTTTCTTCTAAGCCAAGCTGTTTCATCAATAATTGGCTATCGAGCCAACCTAAATCGTTACCTTGTTCTACCCGGTGGCGCAGTAAGTGCAGTAGAAGGTAATGATGCGAACGCTCGCCGAGATCAATCTCAAGCCCATTCTCAATCAAAGTAAGATTAGTATTTTCTTCGTTTTGGCTGAGATCAAAGCGGAATAGTATGTCATTCAAATTACGTTGCTTGGGGTTGAATTCGGTCGTCGCGTCATCGTCAGCAATGAGTAAAAAATCCCAGTCCAAGCCACCGATTTTGATTGAATCGCCGTGTAGGTATGGGCCGGACTCAACACCTTGTTCTACTCTCTCAGAAAACCATTGGTAGCGATCGGGGCAGAGGTACAATGCTAGCTCTGGCTGCTCTTCATTTGGTAATAAGATATTTTCGCTAATTTGGATCGTTTCAGTTGGCGATGCTGTATTGATCAGCATCGGTACTGGCGCATCGAGGCTGTTAATCGTTAGGGTTACCTTGCCAGTGCCAGCTAAGTCAATAGTGTCTCCAAGTTTTAAAATTACCGGCTTCTGCGCAGCGATGATTTTATTGTTGAGCTTTAGACCGTTTTTCGAAACATCCTTTAGCAGCCAGTTTGGCTCTCTCCATTCGATTACGGCATGAAATTTTGAGATATATGAGTAATCCAACACCGTGTCCACAGATTCCTTGCGACGACCAAATGTATGATAGTCGCGGAGGTACGTTAACCCGCAATGATTGGGGCTTTTGAGATCAAAAGATGCCACGGTTTCTCTCTACTACTTGGTATAGGTTGGGCCATTGCCTGAACGCGGATGAAGCGCAATAGGGTTGGCTCAGTTAGCACGTATCGACAAGCTCGGGTCGAAGCTGTGATGACACGTTGGATTTAGCAACTAATCTTAGCCACTGATTTTAGCCACTAAAGGATAAATAGATTTGCCTCAGATAGCCAGTACAATGCTAGGCTTAAACAGTCGCTTGTTACCGCCTTATTCGAAAACCTATGTTAAATTACTCATAGTTAGGCTGTCGTAAGATTGGAAATAATTTATATTATACCCACCTGATAACCTTGTCGCAGCCGCCGGTAGAATGCCTATCTCATCCTCTAGCGTGGCCTACGCGGTTACAGAGTCGCTTATCAAACAGGTTCGGCAATCATGTCACAACATTTTAAGGTATTTTTACAATGTTTTCTTCATCTAATTTAAAACCTATTTTGCAAAATTTAAAGACCCCAACCTGGTTGCTCTTAATTGCTTTGTTGAGTGCCTGTACAACCTTGTCAAATCAGAGTCCTAGAGTTGATTTACCCGCTGAGTTAGGTAGGGTTTCAATGCAACAGGTTGGACATTTCCCTCCCATCTTTGGGGCACAGTTTTATGCTCGTATTGATAAAGTAGTCAATCAGGCTGGAGAAACCGTATTTTTCGATGGAAACTATAGTTCTAATAATGTCGGCACGTTTTATCTTGACCTACGCCCAGGTGAGTATCAACTAAAGGCGCATTGCGAAGCAATTGGTAGTGGTACCCGAGGCTACCCAACAATTTGGATGGTTGGCTCGGCGATAACAATTAATGCCGGTGAAATTGTTAACTTAGGCTGTGAAAGCTATAAAGCTGCCGATGATCAAGCAAACTATGCGGCCGATAAAAGACAGCTTAATGACCACGAATATGCCATCAGATTAGTGACCTTATCAACCGAAGTAGAAGATCGCCTATAGCTAATTTTTATTTATATCTAATTTTTACAGGTAATCCTTTAGTTTGGGAGGCTAAGTCTAGTGGTAACGTGTGATGTTGCGGTGGGGGTTGCTAGCCGTGTGGCTACTTAACCAGCATTGATACTTCCGTAGTAGTGACAGGCTCATTGCTTAGATGGCTAAATACCCGAGCTCGAACGCTGTGGTTGCCAATTTGTACTGGCCATTGGAAGCGGGCTGATGTGGTAGATGCGACTACCTGTCCGTTAACGACCCACTCTACCTTTTCAATATCCTTATCGTCATTCAGTTTGAACTCTATCGCTTCTAAGTGATCCGGTATTCGAGGGTCTCTGGCGACTAACATTTGATCGATAGGGTACGCTAGTTGATAATTCTTTTTGGCGGTAGTTAGGGGGAATGCCGCGTTCATTTCACTGGCTTCTTTTTCCTCGGCTACTACTTTCTTCTCGGGAACGGCTTTCTCCTCGGGAACTGCTTCGCCCCCCGGCACTATTTTATCCGCAGCTACGGCACTGGCTCTGAACCATTCCTCATGAGTTGGGCAGCCTTCATCGATACTAACATTGATACTAAGCTCGCCGTCAATGCAGACCTTGTTGCGAACCAGTGTGCGGCTTAGATATAGGGGGCGAGTCTCGGTGTTCCTGTTCAGCTCAGCAAACATAGAGCGTAGCACTAGCGCCGGCCCATTTGAGCCAGTGACCATGTCCATCGGCTCGTTGTCCAAATTTCCCATCCATATTCCGACCACATAGCGATGGTTATAGCCCACTACCCATGCGTCTCGGTAATCATTGGAGGTGCCGGTCTTTACCGCTGTTTGCACCGGCAACTGTAAGTTGCCTCCATGGCCAAACTCTAGTGAGCGGGCATTGGGATCAGACAATATATTGCCGATGATTGAGCTTACTTCGGGACTAAAAACTTGTTCTGTTGCTTGGTCGGCGTGATCTGCTGTAACTCGAAGGGCTTGATACACGCCGCGCCTTGCAAGTGATGCATAAGCGGCCACTAAGGAATATAAGTTGATCTCAGCGTTACCCAGTGCGATGCCATTGCCATAATCAAGCGAAGATAAATCTAAATTTTGAATGCCTAACTTATCGAGGGTCTCTATCAGTGGGTCGACCCCGACGAATTGTGCGGCGCGGATGGCTGGAATATTGAGCGAATTACCCAGCGCTTTACGTAACGATAGTTGGCCGTAATAGGTATTGCTATAATTACGGTATGAATGAACTCCTTGACCTACGGCCTCTTTGAGTGGGCTATCGTCAATCATGGTTGCCGCGGACCAGCCTTTTTCCATTGCCGACGCATAGACGAATGGTTTCAGAGTCGAACCGGGTTGCCGCTTGACCAACACTGTATCGTAGTCAGCGCCACTGTTGTCGTCACTTTCGCCTACCGCCCAAACCAGCACCTCGTTACTTTGATGGTCTACCACCAGCATGCCGGCGTTGGCGATTTGCTGTTTACTCAAGTTCTTAAGACGCTGGTTCAAGAGCTTCTGTGCAACGCGTTGAAAGTTACTGTCTAGCGTGGTCTTAATTGTGTGCTGATTTTCTTCGCTTTGACGATAAATGTAGTTTGAGAAGTGCGACACATTAAGCAGCTCCTCAGGTTTGCTTGGCAGCAGAACGCTGTTGCGAACGTGATTAATATCGCTGACTAAACCCTGTTCGGCGGCCCTTTGCAATAGTGTCTCGAGCCGACCCTCTAGGCGCTGAGTGCTCTTGTACAAATCAAAGTACGACGGCGCACGAACAAGTACTGCTAGCGCTAGCATTTCTTTCTGGTTTAAGGTCGATACCTCACGATCAAAGTAATAGCTTGCGGCTTGCTGAACGCCTCTGCGTTGCGCCGCGTATGGCACTTGATTGAGGTAAAACTCTAAGATACTGGCTTTGTCGATATTTAGCTCAAGTTGCCGAGCCTCCCAGCCTTCAAGCCATCGTGCCCAAATTGTGCGAGGGCGTTGGTGAATCATGCGTACTACTTGCTCTGAAATAGTACTCGCTCCGCGCAGCCCCTTGAGGGCAACTGTGTTCTGCCAAACGGCATTGAAACGTGCAAACCAGTCAATGCCACTGTGTTGATAGAAACGCTTGTCTTCGGCCAAAATAAACGCTTGTTGTAAAAAATCGGGAATACGGTGCAGAGGCATTATGGTGTGCGCATTCCAGTGATTTTGATAGGTGATGGTCAAGCGCTGATTATCGCGATCAAGCAACTGAGGTTTTACCAAGGCCACGGTAAGTTTGCTCAGATCGCTAGGCAGCGGCTGCATGTCGCGTAATGTCAATGCGGCAAGAATTACGCTACTTATCACCATCACTGCGGCAATAGTTGTCAGGCTGATTTTGACCGCGCGCCTGGACATTAAATTAGTCCTTGGCATGCTCAACCTTTAAAGTCGCAGGCAGGCCGAGGCCGTATACGTCTGGATCATACATCTCTTCAACTTTAACCGGCATAACTGAAAACTCGCCACCGGCAATCGCTTGAGCGGTATAGCTAAGATGGTAGTCGCCGAGTGGCAGGTAGTCTGCGTAAAAGCGTGCTGAGTCATGGCGTAATTCTTTGTGGTAAAAGCTCCGGCCATAGCGGCCATACGAACTCCAGTCCGATTGCGAAAACCAATGAGAGCTGGGGCTTGGGCTATAGTCAGCATCGACGCCGGATGCTGTAGCCAAGTCTCGATTTACCGGCTCTAAGCCACCAGGAATGGGGTCATCAATGACCACAAACTGGCGTGCAGTCGGAGTCGACACAAACAAGTCAACTCGTACCAGCTGACCTTTTTCCAATTGCATTGGGCTGGTGATTAATTGCCATTGATTATCACGTTGAACTGAATATTCACGCTTAACTTGAATGCCTGCATTGATACGCTCTGAATTATCTTCAGTTTTGGCGTAGTTCATGCGCATGCTGTAGTAAACGCGCCCAGCGCCTTGCTTGCTTAACTGCATCTGGCCAGCCAAACCTGGCGTTACTGCTAAATCAGGGTTTGTCATCGTCACCGCAGCGTCTCTAATATCGGTGAACTCGGCTGAGCCTATTGTTTGAGAGGCCTTGTCTTGGCTTATCGACACGGCCTTAAGTTGCATATTCGGCGCCTCACTCTCATAGACTTTGGAGAAATTTATTAGGGCATTGATACAGTACAAATTCTCTTGAGTATTGCCCCAATAATCTCGACCGCCACGTGTTTGGCTTATTGCCCGAACCTGTTTAAACGGCACGTCGCCAATTGTTTGCAGCCCTGTTTTCGAAGCGCCAGCAACCCCGAGTAAGCTACTTAGAATCGCACAATTACTTCGCATCGAAGTGCTGTGCATAGATGATGCGCGATAAAAGGTCTGCTCGTTGAATTGAAACTTACCCCCAGACTGTACGCCGTAAGACAAAATGTTTTGGCTTAGCTCTAGCAGGGTTAGTTCATCTAATTTTAGCGACGTTGCTGCTTGTAAATAATGTGCTTTGCCAAATAGATCCATATCCTCAACATGAGACTGGTAACGAAGCAGTTCGGCTTTATCGATCTTACCGCTGGCCGCTAGCGCAGCCAACGCGACCGCACGCACTGTGGCCTGCAGCCGACGAGTAGATTGCTGGCCAAGCGAGTCGCTCTCACTATCTCTGCGTAGATAGGTTTCAAGATACCCATGCAGGTTGTCTTCGATATCGCTTGGTACCTCATGGCCTTGGTCTCGAAGCCAGACAAAACCAAGTGCGGTGTAGGCGCTAAGATACGGGCTGACATACTGGTCGTTATTGATCCAGTAAGTCATGCCGCCATTAGGCGCTTGAAACTGCGCTGCCGTCGCTAATGTTTGCTTGGTAAGTGTGGTGCTTGCCGGCCACTCCAGCTCGTCAGGCAAATACGCTTTTAGCTTGCCATATTGAGAAGCCGCCAAGGCTTGGCTCAAGCGCTGTTCCCAACAGCCATAGGGGTAATCGCGCAGATAGCCAAACGCGCCGGCAATATTACCGATCACCGATGGCGATACTTCTACACTCAAGCCGCCAACGTCGGAGTAAATGCCTTCAGGGAAAGCGAAGTTTTCTGAGACTGATTCCGTCAGCGTGCTTCCGTAAGTCGCGGCACTGATTAATGCGCGGCG
The DNA here is from genome assembly GCA_017854775.1 of Gammaproteobacteria bacterium. GTDB lineage: Bacteria > Pseudomonadota > Gammaproteobacteria > Arenicellales > Arenicellaceae > Arenicella. The sequence continues at coordinate 19,462 of JAFMHC010000029.1, forward strand.
CTTGGCAACGGGCACATGGTGTTCAACCGCGTCTTTATCAATTGAATCGCCAGCGGTTGCCAAAAAGGCAAGTTCGCCGGGGCCGTCGGTTTTAAGTGCCAGCCATACTCGTTTTCGTTCAAAAGCTTCTAAACTAAGCTCAATCGTTTTGCTTACCGGTTGCTTCAATGCGCTACCAGCTGCTTTTAGTTCTACTTTTAAGGTTCGCGCTTTTTTAGTGCGGTTCATAACGCTAAAACCCGCTTGAACTTGATCACCCTCAGTCAATTGATTGGGCATAACTGGGCGCAGTTCAGTTGCACGATTGACCTTGAAATTACTGTCACCGAGGCCCATTTTCTCTTCCTTGGTGACCGCCATGGCAAACACGCGCCAGCCGGTTAAATTGTCTGGCAGCTCAAAATCAAACTCGGTTCTACCTTTTTTATCGAGTTTGATCGACGGGTTCCAGTAGGCCACAAATTTCATTAGATTACGCAGGCTAGGCCCGTCTTCGCCACCGCCACCACCGCCTGGACTCGCACCCTTTTTCTCAAATTTCTGACGACCAATAAGATTCATTAGCAGGTTGTAATTGGCCACGCCTAATGGATCCAGTTTATTGAAACCTTGGTAAGGGTCATAATAATCTTTGCCGCTTAAGTTGAGGTCGAATACCGCTTCGTCGATGACCACTATGGCCACTTCCATAGGCTCAAGTCTTCCGCTTCGAGGTTTTGCTTTGAGCTTGACGCTAACTTTCTCTCGAGGTTTATAGACTTTTTTATTGGTCGTGAGGCTTACCTCAATCTCTTTCTTTTGATCTTCGACAGCGACCATTGCATAACCGATTTTGAAGGCCGGTTTACCTAAGTCAACGTTGCCCTGTCCAAGCGGTTCAGCGACCCGAGGTGAGGTCACAACAACCGACACATAAATGCCAGGGTAGTCATCGTCTTCGATCGGAACCTCAACGATAGGTGTGCTGCCTACCAGCGTTTTACGCCAATGTCGTTTCACACCATAACGCTCCACAGTGATCAGCGCTTGGGCTCCAGGGTAGGGGTTTTTGACTAGAAATTTTGCTACATCACCGATCTTGTATGACTTGGCATCGGCAATTATTTCGATTTGATTATTGTTAGCGCTAGCCCAGAGCACCGTTGCTTTGCCGACCACCCAAGTTGATAGGCTGGCCTTGTTTTGGCGACCCTTAGTGTCCTTAATCGTTGCTGTAACTCGGTAACGACCGGGCTCTTTGGGAACGAATTCACAGCCTACTCGAGCAAGCTTAGAGGTTTGTTTGCAATCAGCCGATTTAACCCATTCAGAGGTGTATTGGCTTAGATACGCATTGCCTGCGCCTTTAACTCTTGCAGCCCGAGTAAGGTAGTGTTCAATTATCATGTCGACCTCTACGCCTTTGACCGGTCGGCCTTGGGGGCCAACGACGAGATGCTCGATAATGGCTTTCTTACCAACTTGGTGGGTCCATTTTGTATTGCGTAAACCAACGAAGCGGTCGCGACCAAGGTAGTCGGCTGAGCTGCTACTGGCGACATATTTGCCGCGGTCATCGCGCACTGCGCTCTCAATGTTGATGCGGCCAAAGTGAAAGCCAAGTCCATCGGCATTAAGGGTAAATTGGGTCAGCAGTTCGCCTGCTTTATTGATTGAACCGGTTGCTTGGTGAACTGTCGATGAAGAGCTGCTGTAGGCTCCATCGTCGAAACCAAAGCCCTTGGCCTCAGGGTGATCGCTAGTGAAGGCTCTAGCACTTAGTCTGGCGGTGACGCGAGTTTCTGCATCAGCATAAGGTCCGCCGGCATGCATTTTTGCCTGCGTGGTTACTGAAACAGCGTCGCCAGCTTGAAATTGGTCACCGTTCAAGTCGCTGCTAACTCTAAACGGCGATGGCGTGAAGTCGCTTACTAATACGCGCATTGGGAAGCGTTTAACTAGTTTAACGCCTTTATCTTCGGCTTGATAACTCAGTATAAAACTATACCAACCGACCGAAGCGGATTTCGAGGTACTTAGTTCACCGTCGAAACTACCGAAGTCGGATAGGCTAATATTTTCGATGTGCTGAACGCGTTGACCCTTTGGGTCGATGATTTCTAGGCTATACCCCTGTTGTGGAGCGACTACCCAATGACGGTTATCTTGATTGCGAACCCAGAGCTTATATTGGATTGCATCGCCGGCTTTGTAAACGCCTTGTGCGGTGGTGCCCCATGCGTGCAGATAAGAATCCTTTGCCTGTAGGTAATGCCTAAGCTGTGACCAAGACTGATATTGGTAGTCCAGAGGCAGCACCGCTACATCGGTGCCTTTTGCCAGCTTGAGCATGATTCGGTTTTGGGCAAACTTGTATTGGTTAATATGTTCTAGTTTGGGGTCAATTTGCTCAATGCCTGGCAGTATCGCTACGCCGTCGCGATCAGTTTTTGTTGCTTGAGCTTGATCTCCAAACGGCTCGATTGACGGGTAATCATCAATCTCTAATTTAACCGCAACCCCCTCTACGGCTTTACCCGTGCTCATGTCGGTAACCCAGGCTGTTGAGTTGAAATGACCAAATTTCAAATGCACCTGAAAAGGCGTTACCTGTGACACAAAGTTATAATATTCGGGCGAATAATTGTTCGGCAGCGGGTCGCTGGCTAAGGTGCCAACAATAACGCCCGAGTCAGTCCCCAGCATTTTTCGTACGCCTAATGGCACGGCATAGGCTATGTCTTCAACCTCGGCTAGTGCGGTAGTAAACTCGGCGACTTGGTCGCGCTGATCTGCTGTGGTTCGAGAGTAATTGTTGACCTTGATGTTGCTTAGGTTGGTGACCGTTAACGGTACCTCAGTTTGCATGTTTTTCTCGAGCACTGAGTGTTGGTGACTGTAGTGCAAACGCGGTGCGCGATGCGCGGTCAGAAAACTCATGTCGATTGATGAGTCAAGCGAACGGTTTAGCTCATCAAGTAGGCTGGCATTTGATTTAATGCGATATTGTTCAAATGCTTTGAGTGATTCTGGTAGCCTCAATTGGTAGGGGTCATTATCGCCATAATCAAAGCGCCGAGAGAAAAAATAACGCAATTGGTAGGCGTCATTACGAGTACCCCAAGGATCATAATCATCGCGGCCTCCTGCTAGGTCGGGCGAGATCGTTAAGCCTTCTTTTGCATTTTGGTTGCTGACCGGTGTACTGAAAATTAACGAGGTACTATTCAGCGGGTCACATTCTTGTATTGAAGGCTGAACTTTTTGCTTATCGACGGTTCGTAGAGATTGCTGCGATGAATACAGCGGCTCAATTTCGATATCGTCTTGGGTGCTGGGGTCACTGCATCGCACGCCCAAGAACTCAAATGGCGGTAGCGACTTAAAGCGGTGAGCCGCTAAGTTATTAGATCCGAGCTGGTTGCCCAAAATTGATTTAACCCCAGCCAAGATATTGACCTCAATATTAGTGTTTCTTGGCAACTCAATTGACGGCGTGATGTTCCATATTCTTCGTGCTTGATCGTAAGCGCCTGCGCGTTCTGCCTCGGCGCGTTTAATCGCGGCATCTTTACTTACTTGGCTGTTGCCTAAGGCAATAGCGTCTACTTCAATAAAGTCACTTTGCTTGTCTGCTCGGCGGTAATGCCTATCTGTTAATGGGTTTTCTTGGCGCTCAACAATAATGGGAATTACTTGGCCTTTATTGACTGTAAGTTGAATGTAATTCTCCACCGAGGACTTGGTAACCGGCTGATTGAAATACAGTGCCGCGACAGGTTTATTTTGACGATACCAATTGGATAGATAAATGTTTTCCAACTTTGGTCGCTGGGTAATGAATGTATGCACCAGAGGCTTGCTCATTGCCGAGCCCGTCACTGTTTTAATGCCTAGGTTCAGTGTGACTGAGTACTTAGTTGCCTCTTGCAGCTGGTCCTCACGGTTCAATTGGCAAGACAAAGAGCTGGTATCGAGCCACATCCATTGGCAATTCACCTGCGGAGTTATGGTTACCGGGATTTGACTCGCCTGGCGTTGCATGTCTCCGATAGCGACCACCGGTTGATTGAACTTAAATACGATTTGACGGTTACCGGCTGGCACATCGTTGCCTTGCGGGGTGATTCGAACAACTTTTAACTCGGCCTTAGTTGTATTGAATGACGCCGAATCATAGGCCCCTTGAGCGATGGCGTTACTTGTTATGATTAAACCAGCGGCCGCGTGTATTAGTAAGGCGATACCCGAATTCAAAACCAATTTCATTATTTACCCTCGATAGTCAAAAACCAATCGCATTAGTATGCCCGTGATCGAGAGAGTATTCGTGGGGATTCGGTGTTATTTGTGTGGTAAGTCGGCACAAAAAAGCCGCCCCAGTGTTAGTGAGCCGGCTCGATCTTGGATCTCACCCCCAAGGTAGCCAAAATATGGCTTCTCCAAGGCTGAGGTTTGCAGTTGTTTACTGACCAGCTGCTTTACTGACCAGCTACTTTATTGGGCAGGTACTTTATTGGGCAGGTACTAGCACCGTGTCGATTACGTGAATCACGCCATTGCTAGTCAAGATGTCGGTTTTGATTACATTAGCGTCGTTAACTTTGACTCCATCAGCGGTTGAAATTGCCAAATCAGAGCCTTGTAAACTAGTCGCTGAGTCGAGCTTGACTACGTCAGCGGCCTTAGCTTTACCAGCAACAACATGATAGGTAAGAATTGACGTTAGCAGCTCTTTATCAGCCAAGATTGCTTTTAGTTGGTCTGCTGGAATCTTAGCAAAAGCTTCATCAGTCGGTGCGAATACGGTAAATGGGCCTTCGCCTTTTAGTGTCTCTATCAAACCCGCTTCAGTTAAAGCCGTAGCCAGAGTATTGAATGATCCAGCGGCGACGGCGGTATCAATAATATCTTTTTTATCGCCTTTCTTTGAGTGGTGTTCAGCAAAACTTTGAGCTGAAAAAAGACTTGCTGAAATAAGTAGTACGCTAGCGGCGAGGGTGCTTTTTAATGTCTTAAATGTCATGGTGAAAATCTCAAATGTTTAAGTGAAACGAGATACTAGCAACGCAGTTGTGCTGTAGATGTGCTGTTTCAATTACCATTAATTGATCTTAGTGACCGCCGACCTCACACTGGTGAAATTCATTTCACTTGGAAGTGTGCTTAGCTTCAACTTAATGATTGTCAAAATACCGGCCCCAACTTCAGCTGTCTTACTCTGAAAAAAACGATGGCTGCAAGAAGCATTATTTGAAAATATTGCAACGATGACTTGTTTTTATGGTTAAAGTAAAATACTGTATAAAAAAACAGTTATTTTAATTATGCGTTTATTCATTGCCGAAAAGCCCAGTCTTGGGCGAGCCATTGCTGATGTGCTGCCTAAGCCTTTGCGCAAGGCCGATGGCTTTATCGTCGCCGCCAATGGAGACACGGTGAGCTGGTGCATAGGGCATTTACTCGAACAGGTAGAGCCTGAGGTATACGACCCCGCGTTTAAGAAGTGGTCGCATGAGCATTTGCCTATCGTGCCCGACAAGTGGCAACTTACCGCTAAGAAGAAAACCGCAAAGCAATTAGGCGTTTTACGCAAGCTTGTTAAGCAAGCCGATCAATTAGTGCATGCCGGTGATCCGGATCGTGAGGGCCAGCTTTTGGTCGATGAGGTGATCAATTTTCTCGGTGTTAGCCGAACTAAGATCGCCGCTGTTCAGCGCTGCCTAATTAGCGACTTGAATGCTAGCGCTGTCAAGCGTGCACTGTCTAAGCTTCGATCTAATCGCGACTTTATTGCGCTTTCCACGTCTGCGTTAGCTCGGTCACGGGCTGACTGGCTTTACGGTATTAATTTGACGCGTGCCTATACTCTGCAGGGGCAGAAAGGTGGTTACAGCGGAGTCTTATCTGTAGGCCGGGTACAAACGCCGCTATTAGGATTGGTGGTTCGTCGTGATCAAGCGATTGACGACTTTGTTAGCCAGCCGTTCTATGAGGTCTGGGCCAATTTGGAAACTCAAGATAAGCAGTCGTTCAAGGCCAAGTGGCAGCCGAGTAATGAATGCCATAGATATTTAGACCAACAGGGTCGCAATCTCTCAAAGCCTCTGGCCGAAAATGTGGCCAGCCGTATCAGTCATCAAGCCGCGATCGTCAATAAACTTAAGCGAGAACACAAAAAGCAAGCAGCGCCATTACCGTTTAATCTATCAGCCTTACAGATAGAAGCGAGCAAGGCCTTTGCTTTGAGCGCGCAACAAGTGCTTGATATTTGCCAAGGGTTATACGAGCGCCACAAGCTTATTACCTACCCGCGTTCGGATAGCCGCTACCTTCCGTTAGAGCATTTTACCGATGCTAGATCTGTAGTAAGCGCAATTCAGGCTAACTCAAAAGCCAGTAGTGCTTTTGTAACCCTATTGGGGTCGAACAGTGATGGTGCGAAGCTGATCAACCTTAAGCATAAAAGCCGTGCATGGAATGATTCTAAGGTGAGTGCGCATCATGCAATTGTGCCTACTCAGAAAAAGTTAGCCGGTAATAAAATATCGACCACGCTAAAAGCCGATGAAGAAAAAGTTTATCGTCTAATCTGTCGTAACTACATTGCACAGTTTTTACCGGCTCACGAATTTTATTCGGTAGAAGCTGAGATCGGTATTGGGACTGGTGTCTTTATAGCAAAGGCCAAAGAACCAATTTCCTTAGGTTGGAAGATTTTATTTCAAGGACAAAAAGCACAACAGGATAGCGGTGATGAAATTGAGCAAAAAATTCCGAGCTTAACGCTCAAGCAGCAATTGTCATCGCTTCAAGCTGAGGTGATTGAAAAGAATACCTCACCACCCAAACCGTATACTGATGCTTCCTTATTGTCGGCCATGACCGGCATAAGTGCACATGTGTCTGACCCGAAACTTAAGAAAGTGCTGCGCGAGACAGATGGCCTAGGTACCGAGGCAACTCGCGCAGGCATTATAGAATTACTGTTTAAGCGAGGCTATCTGCGCAGGCAAGGCAAGACGATATTTTCGACTATTACCGGGCAGGCGCTGATAAAAGCATTGCCAGAGGTTGCCACTCATCCTGATTTGACCGCATTGTGGGAGTCTCAATTGTCAGCGATTCATGATGGGCGGAGTCGCTACCAAGACCTAATGGTGCCGTTGCAAGCTCAGTTGAAATCAATGGTCAATGAAAGCCTCGACGTTATTCCACAAGGGCTGAAGGGCTTGGGTAGTAAGTCAAGCTTTAGAAAACCGTCTAAGGGTAAAGCATTTAAGAAAAGCGCCGCTGCTAAGAAGGGAGCCGCTGCTAAAACAAGAGTCTGCCAGGCCTAAGCCTATTGGATAACAATTAAGTGATACTAAGCGCGCATTTGTCAAGATACCCGGCCAATACGGTTGCTATTAAGCTAATCGTTCGGCTCGGGTCTAGTCCTAATTACGTATTGGCACGGTGCTTGACTCGCTGTTTAATAGTCTAAAGATATAGTGAATGGGGTTAAACTAAAATGGAAGATTATAAATGGGTTGGGGACATACCATCGAGCCAGCTCTCGAATAGAGCGCTGGTGCTGGTGTGTAAATTTTCGCGAGTGTTAAAAAAAACTCAAGGGCGCCACTTAAACTTGCAGGCACCAGATTTGGCCGCCAGCGTTGTGCGTGAGCGTCAGCGCACTGATAGTGCCGAATTGCATTCGATTTTTGATGAGTTAGTTAATGAATGCCACTCAGCTGCGGAGCTAAATAAAAATCCTTCTTTGAGTCGAGGCGTAGCCGCTAGAAAAACCGATAAGCGAATTACTCGTACTAGCGTCTAGCTTTTCTGGAATACCGATGTCGCGGAATAGCGATGTCAGCCATCCAGAGACCAGCACCGATAATATTCGGCGTTGGCTAGTCTTCGTGCCGGTAACGCCCGTTGGCCACCGTTAGAGGTCTATTTATGACTCTCAGTTTCTGAAAATAAAGTTATACTTAAGTTTCTATCTTTCTCTTATTTAAGAAACTATGAATTCGCCAAAGACCATCATCGGCAACCAGGAATGGTGTGCCTTTCCCGAATTAGCGATTCCAGCCGTAAAAGCCAGAATTGACTCCGGTGCTAAGACATCATCACTTCATGCGTTCAATATTAAGCGCTTCCTTCGAGATGGTGTGTCATGGGTTAGTTTTGAAGTGCATCCCTTGCAAAATAATCAGCACACGGTGGTTCTTTGTGAGCGGCCTATAGTCGATAAAAGGGTGGTTAAAAGTTCCAGCGGTGTTGGTGAAACGCGCTATGTGATCAGTGTGCCGTTAAAGCTTGGTGATGATGTATGGGACATACAACTGACGCTAGCCAATCGTGATTCGATGGGCTTTCGAATGTTGTTAGGTCGTGAGGCTATGAATGGACGCATGATTGTTGATCCCTCAATCGACTGCGCTCTAGGCGATATTACTAATTCAAAACTTGATGACTTATATGGTCGTACGCCGGTTGAGCCGACGGGTTTAAAAATTGGTGTTCTAGCCAGTGATGAATCGCTTTACAGTAACCGTCGTTTGATTGAAGCGGGTCAGCAACTTGGCCATCAAATGGTGTTCCTGAATGTAAAGCATTGCTACATGAAGCTCGATGCATCGGAGCCGGAAGCGCACTATCGGGGAGGCTTATTGCTCAATGATCTAGACGCCGTTATCACACGTATTCGGCCCAGTGCTACTTTTTACGCGACGGCTCTCGCTAGGCAATTTGAGAGCATGGGGATTTTTACTACCAACTCTTCGTCTGCTGTTTCTCAGTCAAGGGACAAATTGCGCTCCTTGCAAGTTATGCTCAAGAGTGGCATCAGCATCCCGACAACCGGCTTTTCGAATTCAGCAACAAACGCTAATGACTTGATTGATTTGGTCGGTGGCGCACCGCTTATTGTAAAAAGGCTAGCGGGCAATCAGGGCCGAGGTGTGGTGCTGGCTGAAACGCGTAAAGCGGCCGAAAGCGTTATCAATACCTTTAAATCGCTACAAGCCGATATACTGGTGCAGGAATTTATTGCGGAAGCCAATGGCAAAGATTTGCGCTGTTTTGTTATCAACGGCAAAGTCGTGGCGTCGATAGAACGTACCGCCGCGCAAGGTGAATTTCGGGCTAATCTTAATCGTGGCGGTCGTGCGGCAAGCGTTAAAATAACTAAACAAGAGCGAAGCCTAGCGATTAAAGCGGCAAAGTCGCTTGGCCTAAACGTTGCCGGTGTCGATATCATTCGTTCGAATAAAGGCCCTCTGTTGCTTGAGGTAAATTCGTCACCGGGTCTTGCTGGAATCGAGAATGCTACCGGCAAAGACATTGCAGGTCTGATCATTTCGTCTATCGAAAATGAGCTTAAGTGGAAGCGTCCGACCGAATGACGCCTTTGAATTAAAATTAATGGTTCTGCTTAGCTAGTTTCGATTTAAGCCCTAAATGTTACTAAGCAACATTCATATTTTGATCATGTCGAATCCGCGTCGCCCCATTTTCAGGGATCGAAAAAATCAATTTCCGACTCGAGATCAACGATTGCCAGCATAGTGAGAATGAAGGTAATGGCGAGGCGGGTACTCTTAGTTTGATGATAGTTTGCTGACTTTGTCGGCATAGACTTTGAGGTGGTTTTTCACATAATCAGGTTTTTAGCTGGTGACCTAGATCTAACCGCAATGATCGACAGTGTTTCTGCTGATGTTAAGTCGCCTAACTAGTGACGAGAAATCGTTACCTCGAATTCCGGCAGGCAGTCAGGGCTTGGGTATCCGATGGGATAATAACGATTGGCGAGCAGCCTTGGTGACTAAGAACAGTGACAACATACATCCTTTGTTAAAGATTTCGCGCTAGCCGCAGGTCATATAATAGAAGTTGGTGCTCGCTTTCAGTTTTAGCGCTCTTAGCTAAACCGCCAGTGTTATCGATGGCCGCAGTTTGGCAGGACTATGAAGCACTATGGGGCTTTTCAGTTGCAAGAGTTTCAAGAGCTGCAAGAGCTGCAAGAGTGTTCACCGATAGCCCGATTCTAACTAAGTCTTTTCAGGCTTCGGCGCATTATTGAGTTGCTTGGCATAAGAATAATTGCATTGCCGAGCAGCACCAATGCGAAGCCAATAAAGGTATTATTGGTCCATGTAAAGCCTTCGAAAATACTGCTTAGAACTACCGCCACAACGGGAAACAGGACTATCACATAACTGGCTTTTTCGGGGCCCATGTCGTTGAGTAAGGCGTAGTAGCTTGCAAAAGCGATTACCGTTCCGAAAATAGCCAGATACAATAGTGAGGCGATATACGACGGTTGCATTGAAAAGCCGAATTGAGCATCACTTAGCAACACCAGCAGAGATAATATTATCGATCCGTAAAGCATACCCCATGCATTAACGGCAAAAATATTCATCTTTGCTCTCGAGTTGCGTACGCTTGCCATATTGCCTAATGATGCGAGCATCGCGGAGGTGATTACCAAGACTAAACCCCATATCGCATTTGATCCTTCGGCCACCACCGATAGATCGTCCCAGAAAAGCGCGACGATACCGAGAATGCCTAGTACTGCACCAATATAGGTTTTAACGGTGATTTTTGTTCCAAAAAAGATGCGAGTGTTGACGATATTCATCAATAACATTGTTGAGAACGCGATAGAGGTCATGGCCGAGCTCAAGTATTGCTGGCTCGAGTAGACGACCGCATAGTTGATACTAAAATTGAGTATCGCCAAGAGTATAATAAAGAAGTGATTACGTGCCGAAAAGTTCATTGGCACTTTAGCCCAGAGGCAATACCCCCACATCAGTACTGCGGAAATCATAAAGCGATAAGCGACCGAGGCGGGCACGTCTACCTCGCCCAATTGGAATTCAATCGCCAACCAAGTCGATCCCCAGATTAAAACGGTAACGATGTATAGCAGCGTGTTTCTCATCAGCAGTGCGTTGTCGGGTTTAGTTTGCGAATTAGCGCACAGTTTAATTCATTACTGTTTCGAGACCTCAGCATAACTCGAAGAAAGTGTAATAATATTCGAGATTCGACGCTCTGAGCTTTAATCATTGAATGCCTTTCGAGTAGAATACGGATCAATATTTTTTAACCACATATGGCGATAGTAAAACTCGTGATAGGCAAACTTTTTATTATTTCAGCCCCCTCTGGCGCGGGCAAAACTAGCCTGGCTCGAGCACTTATCGAAAACGCAGCTAATGCAAAGATGTCGGTCTCGCATACTACTAGGCCTCGCCGCGCTAGCGAAGTCGAAGGAGTCGACTATTTTTTCGTTAGTAAGGCTCAGTTTTTAAACATGGTCGATGACAACACTTTTCTAGAATATGCCGAGGTGTATGGTAACTACTACGGTACTTCTCGAAATGCTGTGGAGCAAATGTTGGCGCAAGGTGTTAATGTTTTATTAGACATCGACTGGCAAGGCGCCCGTTTGGTGCGCAAGGAAATGCCTCAAGCGGTGAGCATTTCTATTCTGCCTCCCTCTATCGAAGAGCTTGAGCGCAGGCTGCGCCGTAGAGGTAGCGATAGCGAAGATGTAATCAAAAGTCGCATGCGCAAGGCCTTAGATGAGATGCAACATAGTGATGAATCCGATTTTCAGGTGCTAAACGACGATTTTAACCTAGCTTTAAACGATTTAACCCTGATACTTGCCGGTGAAAGTGATAAACTGCGCCCCCTTACCGTGAATCTCGCTAGTCTTTTGACAGGCTCGCAAGATCAAAAATAGACAAAAGTCTGTTCTGTT
>JAFMHC010000239.1 GCA_017854775.1 Gammaproteobacteria bacterium
AAAGCAAAGTTATCGACAATCAATGCGTTAATAGCCAACACAATAATTGGGGTCATGGTCGAAAAGCGCCGATGTTGGGCCTCAAATTTGATTAGCTACCAAACCGAACCCGTCTGATTGACAGAAAAAGCCTCCTTGCAGCCGACAAAAATCTAATTAATATGATTTCCTATACTGAGTTTAATTTAGCTTGTTACCGCCATGGTGTAAACTGATTACGTTAAAGTCGTCTCACACTCGTCCTGTATAACGAGTATTCATAGTACAAAACTGGTAATTAATTAAACGTGGTATTGACTTAAAAAACCGACTCGAATGAAACTATCAAATCTTTTTAAAGCACGCTTACGCGCACATGCCAGCACAGTTTTAGTGGCAGCAAGCCTAAGCGTTGCCAGTGGAAACAGCTGGGCACAGGCCGATCATTTTGATCAACTGCCTGATCTTGGTTCGAATGCAGCAAATTTCTTGTCTGATTACGAAGCCGAGCAATTAGGTAAGTCCTTTATCCGTCAGTCTCGCTATCGGATACCGTATGTATCAGATCCCGAGTTAGTAGGCTACATAAACCGTTTAGGCAATCGTTTATTAGATGTTAGTGAAGATGCCGGCAAGGATTATCACTTCTACTTGATCGACAACAATGTGATTAACGCGTTTGCGGTACCAGGTGGTCATATCGCCATACACACCGCCATTCTGACTAAGTCTGAGAGTGAGAGTGAGCTTGCGTCTGTTGTGGCGCATGAAATTTCACATGTAACTCAGTCACACATTTCACGTAAATTCGAAAACTCGCAATACGACTCATGGCTGGCTATTGGTGCTTTATTAGCGGCCGCTGCATCGGGCAGCGCTGAAGCGGCTCAAGCAGCATTTGGAGTAAGCCAAGCAAGCATCATCGACCGTCAACTAACGTTTAGCCGAGCCTATGAAACTGAAGCTGATTCTCTTGGGATCAGACTACTCAGCCGAGCCGGCTTCGACCCAGAAGCGATGCCAATATTCTTCAAACGATTGTTAGCCGAAAGCCGAATTAGCGAATCACATGCACCTGAATTCATTCGCTCTCACCCACTGACTATTAATCGTATTTCAGAGTCGGCTGAGCGTGTACGGGCTTATCCGAAGGCGCCAGTACAAGACCAGTCGGAGTTCTTGTTAATGCAAGCAAAGGCAACCGCTGGCTACGCCAAGGATAAGTCTGCTGTTCGTGATCTCTATGCGGCGCAACTGAAATTGGGTAACAATACTCTTCCCAACCGTTACGGTTACGGAATGGCGCTGGCAGAAAACGGTGAGTTTGATAAAGCGCGTAAAGTCTTAACTGAGCTTGAAAAAGATTATCCATACAACGTCAGTGTTAAACTAATCAAAGCCGATAACGAGCTCAATGCTGGCGAGATAGACACCGGCCTAACTGAGCTAAAAAAGCTGTATATAGAGCAGAATAAGTTAGGTAACCACTTGGTCGATATTTACTACGCCAACGCCTTGGTACTAACTAAAAACAACCAAGAAGCGATTCCGATATTGCACAAAGCCATAGCCAATAACAAAGATGAGCCGTATTTTCACATACTGCTGTCCAGAGCCTATGGGGAAACCGGAGATAACTTACACTCGTATCAGGCGAGAGGCGAGTATCATTACTTAAGCGGTAACTATGCATTCGCAATTAAGCAGTATAAGCGCGCGTTTATGTTAACCAGCACAGAATATGAGCGAGCAAGACTCGGCGCAAGAATCGAAGATGTCGAAAAAGAACTAGAGATTGTAAAAAACCTCTAGCGCCTGCTTTTAACGTTTAGCGCCGTAATTTGCTTAGCGGCGCTTTGTTCGCGAAAAGATAAGCCTTTAAATAGACCTATCAATAAACCTATAAATAAACTTATAGTTGTTACCAATCGTCGCGCTCTATAAAAGTTTGACTGCCTATCTCTACTTGAAAAACGCAAGAATACTGTCGGCGGTAGCTTGAGGCTTTTCAATATGCAGCATATGCCCGCAGCGTTTAATTTCGAAGTAATCACTATCCGCAATCTTCAATACTGTTTTCGCTTCATCTATACGCCCGAACTTTGCTAAGCGCTGAAAAAAGCTTGAGTCCCTTGCCATCACTAAGCCGACCTTGGCGGTGATCTCGCTCCACACTTCCAGCACATCATCGAAATGGTAGCGCACAGGGTTGGCATAGCGATGCGCGTGATCATGCTTTAAACGATACGCTCCTTGCTCGCCAAACGGCTGACCCCACATCGTGGCTAACGCGACAACAGTCTCACTTGTGAGTGTTGGGTTGCCTTGGCGTACCGAAAGACACAATGCATCAAAACTCTGATATACCTTGGCCGCCTCGTCACTGGTGATCTCCCGTAACCAACGACGATATTGATGCGTCGCTTGCGAAACATCCGTCGGCGCCATACCAAGCGCTTCTAGGCTTAGCACCTTATTAACTCGGTGCGGCTGAATGCCTGCATACATCAAGGCTATATTGCCACCCATACTATGGCCAACCAAATTAGCTGGCTGATTCGGACTATAGTGATCAAGCAGCTTTTCAAGATCGGCAAAGTAGTCAGGAAACCAGTAGCTTTGAGCATGATCGGTCTGGCCAAAACCTCGCCAATCGGGTGCGACTAAAAAATAGTCGTCGACTAGATATTCAGAAACGAACTGATAAGTTGCACCGCAGTCCATCCAGCCATGCAATAGTATTAACAGCGGTTTAGAAGAATCGCCCCACTCCTGAATATGGTGGTTCAGTCCTCTAATATTTAAACTTCTTGTATTCATTGTTTCTCTGAAAATTATACTGCTGACAATAAAAGCCCCCGTATAACCGGGGGCCATCTCTGCAATTTTTTAGTCGCTAGCTTCTTTGCTAATGCTTTTTTAACCGATAACGATTTTGCTAATGGTCTTTAAGCGATAATTAGCCCGCCAATGAGTCCATGGATAAACCCACTACTTTCTGCATTACTCGCACTACTTGGTTACTGTAACCTGCTTCGTTGTCGTACCACACGTACAATACTACTCGCGAGCCTTCGGCAATAGTTGCCCCACCATCGACCACACCGGCATGCGTTGAGCCAACCAAATCAGATGACACCACTTCGGTTGAATAGGTAAAACCAATCTGTTCTTGCAGTGGCGAATGGTAAGAAATCTGACGAAAAGTTTCGTTGATATCCTCGGCGGTAACGTTTTTCTTTAAGTTTAGATTCATTACCGCCATAGAGACATTAGGGGTGGGTACACGAATCGCGTTACCGGTTAATACACCAGCCAACTCAGGCAACACTTTAGCAACCGCCTTAGCCGCACCCGTCGAAGTGATCACCATATTCAACGGCGCACTTCGGCCACGACGCTCGGCACTGTGATAGTTATCGATCAGGTTTTGATCATTAGTGTATGAGTGGATAGTCTCAACGTGTCCGCTCTCGATACCGTACTTATCATTGATCACTTTCAACGGCGGCACAATCGCATTGGTGGTACACGACGCGGCACACAAAATAGTATCTGTGGCTTCAATCAGGGCGTCATTGATACCGTAAACGATATTCTTGATATCTCCTTTAGCTGGAGCGGTTAATAGTGCTTTTGAAACACCTGGGCACGACGTATGTTGGCCAAGGCCAGCTTCATCTTTCCAGATGCCAGTGTTATCGACCACTAAAGCGTCTTTGATGCCGTATTCAGTGTAATCAATCTCGCCTGGGTTGCTGGCGTAAATAAATTGGATAAAGTTGCCGTTAGCAATGATCGCTTGGTTTTCTAGATCAACTTTAATCGATCCGTAAAACTCACCATGAACTGAATCTCGGCGCAACAGCTCGGCACGTTTTTCCAAATCAATTTGCACATCGCCTTTGGAGCGAACCACCACACCCCGCAAACGAAGCTTCGCACCAGTGCCAGTGCGCTCAATTAATAGTCGCGCCAATAGTCGGCCAATTCGACCAAAACCGTACAACACTACATCGTGAGACTCATCATCTTCAACCTGCCGATCGCCCAGCAACTGAGATAAACGACGCACTAAGAACGCCTGCATTTCCTCCTCAGCATCTTGAGTAAGATACTCATGACACAGCTTGCCTAAATCAATACGACATGGGCGTAGATCCATTTTTTCGATCAGCTGCAACATCGCATAGCTTTGATCCATATCCAACGTTTGACCAACGATTAGTTGACCATGTAGATGTGCCTTGATGATTTCGATGGTTGATGCATTCATGATCTTCTGACCAAAAACACGAAGCACCACACTCGGGCCGCGATACAAAGACCCCAACAACGGGATCATTTTTTCGGCAATGGCTTGCCGACTATTCCAACTACTAAGATGCTGCTGACTAATCTCTCGACCCATGACTGCCTCTCTCTAGACTGTGTAAGACGTGTTGCTGTAAGCCCTGCAACCTAAAGAACTTAGGAATTCAGGCGATTTTTTCGTGGAGCGCAATTATAACGCTTTTTGTCAGCTTTGTTCATCATCAAAACTCATACCCAAAATGGCTCACGAATGTATAAGTGGTAGAACTTGATCTTATGCTCGAGATTGAGAGGCTCAACAGTTGTTGATTGTTGCCATAAAATACCCGAAATGCTTATTCAAATACTTTCAGCAACCGCAAGGTCACACGGAAATCTTAGCTTCAACTTGACGCGATAATGTTACTATTTATGCTCAATTTAAATTTTAGCATTCGGTGAATATTGTGTTCAAAAGCCTAGTCATAGCGTTCCAATTTATAGCATTTTTCCCAATACAGGCTATTGCTAGCAGCTTGCCTGACTTTCCATTTATTGGGGTTGAGGGTGTACCTGAAATCGAGGTTATGCCAGACACAGCCAATATCGGCTTTAGTCTCTTAGAGTTTTCGGAAAAGCCAGAAGCGGCACTCAACACTATTAAGAAGAGAAGCGCTCAGATCATTGAACTTGCTAGAGAATTCAATATTTCAGATGATTCAATATTTTCTACCGGAATTGAAAGTCAAATTAAGAGGCAGATCAATCGAGACGGAGGATACGACAAAACGAATATTATCGGCTATGAAGTAACTCAATCATTCGGAATTAAAATTGACGATGTATCAAAGTACTCTGACCTTGTTGATAAGCTGATATCGATTGGCAATGTAAGTAGAATTCATCCATCATTTGATGTTAAAAACCGAAAGGAAATTCTTAGAAAATTAGTCGCTGATGCTGGTAAGGATGCTAAACAAAAAGCGTTAGACTTAGCGGATGCAATGGATGTTAAAATTAAATCTGTATTTGCAATAAATCAAGATACAAGCTTTGAAAGCTTCTTTGCTACGTTTGGACTACAAGAGAAAGCACCATCAAGCGGTAGTCTGGGCGCTGCATTTGACAGAGGAAATGGTTCGTTAAATATGATGGTGCCTAAATCAATAAAAATTCAAAAGAAAATCGGAGTTGTATACAAACTTAAATAGTGGTGATTTTTAATTAAGAGGTGCCTATAGGGCTAGACGGTTAAACTCAAAGCCCTCTTCGCCCGTTCGTTTTGACGTAACTGAAGTGAGTATTCAATTCTCGGAGCGGTCGTTCAAGGCCTGTTTGATAAGGGCTTTGACCCCTAAGATTCTCTCTTTATTCCGAAACCAGGCTATAGAGTTGAAAAAAGTCGTTTGGGAAAAGTCCGGGTACTTGCTTCAACAGCACTGGCTTCCTTTTCAAAAACAGCGGATGTTGCTCAAGGTCGATCCCCTCATGCCGAGTTTTTGCTCTTTTGAGATAATAGGCGCTCGCGGCTTCGCGCCTATTGGTCACAACGAGAAATTTAATTTCTAGATCGCATAAGATGAAGCTTAATAGAGAATCTATCTCATCATTAAGTAAGTGACCAATTACGTCTAGACATGTAACTAAATCGACTTTCCTAACGTTCAATAGCTTTTGATCATCGGGTTTGCTAACGTCGATGCTCTGAAAAGAAACTTTTGCTCCCTCATATTGTTTCTTATTATTGATCACCAAATCGTCGACCACATCAATGCCGTGATAGTGGTCTAACAATGGAGCGATTTCTTTCATCCAATAAAAGTCACCACACCCAATATCCAGAATACTATTTATTTCGTAATCTGCAATTATTTCAGTTAATACCTTTATCTTTTGATTTGCAAAATCCCCCTCAGAACCCGGCCCACTTCTTGATAAAATACCGCCCCATAAGTTCTGTACGTATACCTTACTAAAGTATTCCTTAGGTTCGCCCAATTCATCTAGCAATCTATTCATTTCGCTCACTCTGTACTTCGCAACCGCTTATGCCATGAAAGGGAACGTGCATTCTCTGAGTGTCCCGTTGTGTCCGTACTATCGTTTCTTGTTGGTACAGCGAGCTTATCACTGTTTAGTATAAAACCAGATATCGGAACACCAACTCACACATGTAAATCTCAGAATACTGGGACAGACACACCAAGACTTGCATTCGAGGGGACAAGGCTGGTGCAATAACGCAAAAACTGCCACCAATTCTAAAGCGGCTAGCCTTAAACCAAGAAGCCTGGGAGCAACTCACCACTCAATTTGAACGGTATTTCGGAAACTGGGTAGGCTCTGAACCCATTGTTCGACAAGTCTATTCAGACA